>NZ_JAYPMU010000014.1:0-104206 GCF_038130085.1 Halopseudomonas sp.
CGCAGAAGGGGTTCATCGACATCTTGACGTTGGCCAGGTCAACACCGGAGTTGTCGGCCTTGACGCGAACCTTGACGTTGTAATCGACCACGCGCTTAACGGCAACGAGGATTTTCATGGACGTTAGTCCTCCACAAGTCTTGAGACGCCCGCGGGCGCATGACATTAAAAGGGCTGCATAGGATACCGGGCAGAGTGAGTGCCCGAAAGTACAAATTGTCGCTTTGTTGGACAAAAATGCCGGGTTGGCGACCGATTTTCGCCAACCCGGCTGTCCGGAAGGAACTTACGCGGCGCTCAGTTGAGCAGCGTAGGCTTCCAGATGGTGGTCGTCATCACCGAACTGGTGGCTGATCATGACCAGGCGCTTGGCGTAGTGGGCACCGTTGTACTCCCAGGTCATGGCGATACCGCCATGCAGCTGGATGCACTGCTCAGCCACGTAGCGGGCTGCGCGGTTGACGATGAACTTGGCCGCGGCCAGCTTGGCGCTGCGCTCGGCGCTGTCAGCGTCGTCAGCCAGACAGGCTGCCAGGATGGCCATGGAGGTGGCGCGCTCCAGCTCGCTGATCATGTCGACCATGCGGTGCTGCAGAACCTGGAATTTACCGATCGGCACGCCGAACTGCTTGCGGGTCTTGAGGTATTCCAGAGTCAGGTCGCAGGCGGTGCGCATGGCGCCGACGGCTTCTGCACACAGGGCAGCGATGGCGCGGCCGCTCTGGTAGCGAATGGCGTCGAAGGCCTTGCCGGCTTCGCCCAGCAGCTCACCCTTGGCGTTGTCCAGGAACAGTTCACAGGCCTTGCGACCGTCAACGGTGGCGTAGACGCGGCGGGTAACGCCAGCCGCATTCGGGTCTACCACGAACAGGCTGATGCCTTGCTCGTCACGGCTGTCGCCAGCGGTGCGGGCAGAGACCAGGATCTTACCGGCGGTCTGACCACCGATGACCACACCCTTGCGACCGCTCAGAACCCACTCGCCGCCCTGCTCGGTGGCAGTGGTGGTGACGTTGGCCAGGTCGTAGTGGCTGTTCAGCTCGTCCAGTGCAACGGCAGCTTGCAGTTCGCCAGTGGCGATGCCACCCAGCAGCTCTTCTTTCTGTGCGTCGTTGCCCAGCTGGCCAATCAGACCGCCAGCGAGGATCACGGAATCCATGTAGGGTTCCAGGCAGATGCCCTTGCCCAGCTGTTCCATGATCAGCATGGTTTCAATGCCGGTACCACCGAAGCCACCCAGCTCCTCGGAGAAGGGAACGGCGGTCAGGCCCAGCTCACCCAGCTGTGCCCAGAAGTCGGTGCTGAAACCGGCTTCGCTGGCGCTGAATTTGTTGCGGCTTTCGAAATCGTAAACGTCGCGAACCAGGCGTTCAGCGGTTTCTTTGAGCATCTGCTGCTCTTCGGTCAGTTTGAAATCCACGGTCGGCCTCCTTAGAGCTCAAGAATCATTTTCGAGACGATGTTCTTCTGGATCTCGTTGGATCCGCCGAAGATCGACAGTTTGCGCATGTTGAAGTACTGCGACGCCGGGGAGGCGGCGTAGTCGCCAACCAGCATTTCGCCGTCGAAGTCCAGATCCAGCTCTTCCGGCAGGAAGGGCAGGGCGTACGGGCCCAGTGCCTTGCGCATCAGGTGGGTGATGGCCTGGCGAATTTCGGTGCCCTGGACTTTCAGGATGGAGCTTTCGGAGCCCGGTACACCACCTTCAGAGGCGGCGGCGACGATGCGCAGGGTGCTCATTTCAGCGGCCATCAGCGACATTTCCACTTCCGCGATCTGGCTGCGGAACAGGGCGTCTTCGATCAGCGGCTTGCCGTTCTTCTGCTGCTTGGAGGCGATGCGCTTGAGGTTGGTCAGCGCGGCCTTGGACGCACCGATACCAGCCAGGCCGGTACGCTCGTGGGTCAGCAGGTACTTGGCGCAGGTCCAGCCCTTGTTCTCTTCACCAACCAGGTTGCCAACCGGCACCTTGACGTCGTCGAAGAAGACTTCGTTGACTTCGTGGTCGCCGTCCAGGGTGATGATCGGGCGAACGGTGATACCGGGGGTCGCCATGTCGATCAGCAGGAAGGAGATGCCACGCTGCTGCTGAGCTTCCGGATCGGTACGAACCAGACAGAAGATCCAGTTGGCGTGCTGGCCCAGGGTAGTCCAGGTCTTTTGACCGTTGACGATGTAGTAGTCGCCATCGCGCACGGCGCGGGTCTTCAGCGAGGCCAGGTCAGAACCGGCGCCCGGCTCGGAGTAACCCTGACACCACCAGTCGGTGCCGTCGAGGATGCGCGGCAGATAGGTCGCTTTCTGTTCTTCGGTACCGAACTTGATGATTACCGGGGCAACCATGTTGACGCCGAACGGCACCAGACGCGGTGCGCCGGCAGCGGCGGACTCTTCGTCAAAGATGTGCTTCTCGATCGGGCCCCAGGTGGTGCCACCGTGCTCTACCGGCCAGCCCGGCGCGTACCAGCCGCGCTTGGACAGGATTTTCTGCCAGCGCTCGTGGTCGGCCTTGTGCAGGTGCTTGCCCAGTTTGACCTTGGCAGCGATGTCAGCAGGCAGTTCCTGCTTGAGGAATTCACGCACTTCGTCGCGGAAGGCGAGCTGCTCGGGGGAGTAATGGATTTCCATTGTATGTCCTCGTTGTAATACGGGTATCTGGCGGCCGGCGCTAGTGCCAGCCGCTTTGATTCATCACAGGTCGGCGAACTTGCGTCCTTCCTTGGCCAGTTTTTCCAGCAGGGCGGCCGGTTTCCACCAGGCGCCGTGTTGCTCGTGGAACTCGCAGATGCGGGCGTATACGCGATCCAGACCGATCGCGTCAGCATAGAACATCGGGCCACCCTGATGCGCGGGGAAGCCATAGCCGTTCAGGTAGATGACGTCGATGTCGCTGGCACGCTGGGCGATGCCTTCTTCCAGGATCTTGGCGCCTTCGTTGATCAGCGCGTAGATGCAGCGTTCGATGATGTACTCATCGCTCAGCTCGCGGCGCTCGATGCCTTGATCTTTGGAAGCGGCTTCCATGATGGCCGGCAGTTCCGGGTTCGGCAGCGGAGTACGCGAACCCTTCTCGTAGACGTAGAAGCCCTTGCCGGTCTTCTGACCGAGCAGGCCGGCTTCGGCCATCTTGTCGAGTACGGTCGGCAGTTTGAATTCGGCCGGCAGGGTTTGACGCTGACGGGTACGAATGGCCAGGCCGATGTCGAGGCCAGACAGGTCGCGCATGGCGAATGGGCCCATGGCCAGACCGAACTTGCGCAGGGCGCCGTCGATCTGCTCCGGCGTGCCGCCTTCTTCCAGCAGGAACTCGGACTCGCGGCCGTACTGGAACACCATACGGTTGCCGACGAAACCGTCGCAGACGCCAACCGGCACGGAAACCTTCTTCAGTTTCTTGCCGATCGCCATGGCGGTGGCCAGCACTTCGAAGCTGGTTTCCTTGCCGCGCACGACTTCCAGCAGGCGCATGACGTTGGCCGGGCTGAAGAAGTGCAAGCCAACCACGTCCTGCGGACGCTTGGTGAACTGGGCAATCTGATCCAGATCCAGCGAGCTGGTGTTGGAGGCCAGAATAGCGCCCGGCTTGCAGTTGGCGTCCAGCGCTTCGAACACCTTCTGCTTGACGGTCATCTCTTCAAAGACGGCTTCGACGACAACGTCGACGTCGGACAGGTCGGCGTAGTCGGTCACGCCGCTGATCAGGCTCATGCGTTTTTCCAGCGCGTCCTGAGTCAGGCTGCCGCGCTTGACGCTCATGCCATAGGTGTCACGGGCGCGCTCAAGGGCTTTGTCGCGGGCCTCTGAGCTGATTTCCAGAATCTTGACCGGGATGCCGGCGTTGGCGAAGCAGATGGCGATGCCGACACCCATGGTGCCGCCGCCGATGACCGCAGCCGACTTGATGTCGCGTACCGGGGTGTCTTTCGGCAGGTCGTTGATCTTGGACGCCTGACGCTCGGAGAAGAAGGCGTGTACCAGGGCAGCGCGCTGCGGAGAAACCAGGCACTCACCGAACAGTTCACGCTCGCGCTTCAGGCCGTCGACCAGCGGCAGGGTGAAAGCGGCTTCAACCGCTGATACGCAACGCTGGGGCGAGAACAGACCGGGCATCTTCTTCTCGATTTCAGCGCGCTTGGCCGCAACTGCAGCAGCGTTGTCGACACCTTCGAGCTTGTCGGTGCGCTCGCCAGTGCGGCGTGGGCCCTTGCCCTCGGCCAGCAGTTTCTCGGCAAAGGCGATGCCGGCGGCGGTCAGGTCGCCTTCAACCAGCTCGTCGATCACGCCCAGATCGTGTGCTTCGACGGCGCTGATCGGGTTGCCGCTGACAATCATGTCGAGGGCCTTGGCAACGCCGACCAGACGCGGCAGGCGCTGGGTACCGCCGGCGCCCGGCAGCAGGCCGAGTTTGACTTCAGGCAGACCGACTTTGGCGCTCTTGACGGCGATGCGGTAGTGGCAGCTGACGGCAACTTCCAGACCACCGCCGAGGGCGGTGCCGTGGATGACAGCAACGCTTGGCTTGCTGCCGGCTTCGATGCCGTTGACCACTTCAGGCAGGCTCGGCTCCTTCGGCGGCTTGCCGAATTCCTTGATGTCCGCGCCGGCCATGAAGGTCATGCCTTCACAGACCAGTACGATCGCCTTTACTTCCGGATCGGCTTCGGCAGCGTTGAAGCTTTGCTGCAGACCTTCGCGTACGGCAATACCCAGCGCATTGACCGGTGGGTTGTTCACGGTGACGACCGCGATGGCGCCTTTGCGCTCCAGAGTGACCACGTCCGACATGCTTGATCTCCGTCAGAGTTGAAGATGGCGTTTCACTATGCGAAATAGTGAAACCGTGTTTCGCTAGGCAAAATACAAAAAATAAAACGGCTTGTCGATGCCCCGAGTGGGGGAAATGCGGATTTATCAGTAAAGGTGATGGTGGCGGATTGAGCGAACGGTGTGCGGGGAGCGGCGTGAAGCGAGATGCGGCGCCAGGCAAATGGCTCTGGCGCGCGGTTGGCGAGGGTCAGACGCCGAGTTTTTCGATGTCGCGGGCGAGCATCGCCAACTGGTGGGCCAGCTGGTTTTTGACCTTTTCTTCCGAGACCAGGTACGAAGGTGCGCCGCAGGTGAGCACCATCAGGCTGCCATCCTGCAGGTGCAGCGGCACGCCGGCGGCATTAACGTTGCGATCCCAGTCGCCCAGTGACAGGCAGAAGCCGTGTTGCTGGTATTCGGCAAAGCTGCGCTGCAGAGAGGCTTCCAGCTCTGGCCAGCCTTCCGGGTTGCGGGCCTTGATGGCGTCGAGCAGATGGCTGCGCTCGTCTTCCTTCATGGCGGCCAGATAGGCGCGACCGGCGGCAGTCGTCGCCAGGGGCAGGCGCTCACCCACATCCATGCGCAGCGAGGTGGATTCCGACGGGCGGCAGTTCTCCACATAAATCATCGACAGGCGGTCGCGGCAGGTGAGGCCAACCGAGGTATTGGTGTTGCGGGCGAATTCGTCGAGGTAGGGCTTGGCCAGCTGGCGCACGCGCAGATTCGATACGTAGGCGTAACCCAGCGCCAGCACGCCGGAGTCGAGCTGATACTTTTCCAGCTGAGTGGAGTAGCTCAGATAGCCGAGCTTGGTCAGCGTGTAGGTCATGCGCGATACGGTCGGCTTGGGCAGGCCGGTGATGCGGGCGATGTCCTGGTTACCCATGACCACAGAGCCCTGGCTGAAGGCGCGTAAAACGTCCAACCCACGAGAGAGTGCTTCGACGAACTTGCGATCCTTGGCAGGGGATTCCTTTACTGCTGCTTCCAACTCATCTTTCATTGGGTTGTATACCTTGTGGCCCATCGGTGGGTGCGGCCGAATGTGATTTGATGCTGGCTTTTATTGTTATGGTCAGAGCGCGGAACGATATCACGATCAGGCGTTCTGCACAGTGACACACCGACACTCTGTTGCTGTTTTGTTAACAAGGGCAGTGTGAACTGTCTCGATCATTGCACAGCTTGCCTCGAATAGAATAGCATCTTTTTGGTATTCCGTTTCGCAGTGCAAAACAATAGTTCAAAAAACAAGAGGCTGAGATGTCTACACCTGAGCATTACGCCGTCAGTGCACAACTGGCTGAGCTGGGCCATACCACGATCTTCGATATCCTTGATCAGTCCTGCCACCGTTATGGTGACCAGCCGGCGTTCTCCTGTGGTGCCGACACTCTGAGCTTCAATCAGCTGCGCGGTCGGGCCGATGCCTTTGCCCGCTACCTGCGTCAGCATGTGGGTCTGCAGCCGGGTGACCGACTGGCCATCCAGTTGCCTAACCTGCTGCAATACACCATAGCCATTTTTGGCGCACTGCGTGCCGGGCTGGTGATCGTCAATACCAACCCCCAATACACCCCCTATGAAACCCGCCACCAGTTCGCCGACTCCGGTGCGCGCGCGGTGGTGGTACTCGACAAGCTGGTCCCGCTGGTACGCAAGATCCAGGACGAGACGGAGATCGAGACCCTGATCGTCACCAGCATGGACGACTTCGCCAACCCGCAGTTTGATGCGGCAGCGGCAGACGAGGTGCGCTTTATGCAGGCGCTGCGTCTGGGCGACGAATTGGCGCCGGTTGCCATCGACCGTGGGCTGGATGATCTGGCCCTGCTGCAGTACACCGGCGGCACCACCGGCGTGTCCAAGGGCGCGATGCTGACCCATCGCAACATCCTCTGCAATGTGCTGCAGGCGGTTAGCATCCTGAAGGAAGGCGATGTCAATTACGGTGGCGAAGTGCGGGTATCGCCGCTGCCGCTGTACCATATCTTCGCCTTCACCGCGAACTGCATCGCCTCGGTCTTCACCGGTTTCCACACGATCCTGATCACCAATCCGCGTGACCTCGACGGCATGATGGCCGATCTCAAGCGCCATCCGTTTACGCTGCTGACCGGCATCAATTCGCTGTTCGTATCGCTGATGAATCACCCGGAATTCGACAATGTCGACTTCAGTAGACTGAAGTGGGTCAACTCGGGTGGGGCGCCGTTGAACACCGAGATCGCCCGCCGCTGGCAGGCGCGTACCGGCAGTGTGGTGCGCGAAGGCTACGGCTTGACCGAAACCTCCCCGGTGGTAGTCGCCTCGACCTCGAAGACACCCTATAAGGAAGGCTTCATCGGCCAGCCAGTGATCGATACCTGGGTCAAGACCGTGGATGACGACGGTAAAGAGACCCCGCGCGGCGAGCCGGGTGAGGTGCTGATCAAGGGCCCGCAAGTGATGCAGGGCTATTGGCATCGTCCGGACGAAACCGCGGCTACCTTTACTGAGGATGGCTGGCTGAAGACCGGTGACGTCGGGCTGCTGGACGAGGATGGTTTCCTCAAACTGGTGGATCGCAAGAAGGACATGATTCTGGTCTCTGGTTTCAACGTCTACCCCAACGATGTTGAAGACGCGGTCATGCGTCATGCCGGGATCCGCGAGTGTGTAGCGGTCGGTGTGCCGGATGAGCGCACTGGCGAGGCGATCAAGATTTTCGTCAGTCTCAATGATGCGAGTCTTGATGAGGCGGCGATCATCGCCCACTGCCGTGAGAATCTGACCGGCTACAAGATTCCCAAGCATGTTGAAATTCGCGACGACTTGCCCAAGTCGACTGTCGGCAAGCTGCTGCGCCGGGTATTGCGTGACGAAGCGCGCGGTGAGGCGAAAGCGTGAGTGCGCCGCTGCAACTGACCATCGCCGATGGCATTGCCGAAATCCGGCTGGACGACGGCAAGGTCAATGCGTTGTCGGAAAGCATGCTGGAACAGTTGCTCGCGGCCATTGCCAAAGCAGCCGAGGCAGACGCGGCGCTGCTGATCAGCGGCCGTTCCGGCGTGTTCAGCGGCGGCTATGATCGCAAGCTGATCGATGCCGGTGGGCCTGCCTGCGACGCCATGCGCGCTGCCGGTGACCGGCTGACGCTGGCGTTGCTCGATTACCCTGCGCCGCTGGTGATTGCCGCCACTGGTCACGCGATGGCCAAGGCGGCCTTCATGCTGCTGCTCGCGGACTATCGCCTGGGTACCGAAGGTGATTACCGGGTGTCGCTGAATGAAGTGGCTATCGGCATGACCATGCCGGACGGGGCCATGTTGCAGGCGCGGGCCCGGCTGTCGCCGCAGTGGTTAAACCGCTGTGTGCTGCAGGCGGAGGTCTTTGCGTCCGCCGGCGCGCTGGAGGCGGGTTTCTTCGACGAGCTGCAGCCGGCGGAGCAGCTGCTTGAGCGCGCCCGCGCCAAAACCCGTCAGCTGGCGGGGCTGGATCGTCGGGCCTACCGCGAGACGCGTGCGTTGCTGAATGCGCCGCTGCGCGAAGCGTTTGTTGGTCTGCAGGGGTAACGGGAGGGCCGAGTTCCAACTCGGCCATAGCGTTGCTCGGAGCTTTGCAGGTCGAGCGGGAGCTCGACCTTCCCATTCTGTTTATTCCTTGAAATACGCCACCTGGGTGGTGGTCAGCAGCAGCTGGCCGTCATCGCTCCACAGGTGTGCGATCTGATCCGAATAATTGTTGTGCATACGCGTCGCTCGGGCCTGTCCGAGCAGATGGCGATCGCCCGCGCGTGCCAGTTGTTCGGCGTCGGCGTGGAAGTAATGGGTCAGTGACACCGTGCCAGCCGGGGTGAAGCGCTGACGGCGGTGGAAAATCCGCGGCGCAAATACATCACCGAGCGCAGTCAGCGAGGCGAAGTCCAGCGGCCGGGGAGGGTTGTCGCGGGTCCAGAGCAGGGTTTCGCTGTGGGCGTCCTCATGGTTGCTGTCGCCGCGACTGGGGTCGAACAGACCGGATACGTAGCGGAAGTCATAGTTGCGGAACCAATTGCGTTCGCCGCGGATCAGTTGCGGCAGGCTGTCGGCGGGGGGCGCCGCTGGCATGTCGTGCTGCTGTTCGGACCAGGTCTCGCGGCGGGTCGCGAAGAACGCGGTACCGCTGGTGACCACTTCACCATTCTGTTTCTGCAGCAGCAGCCAGTGCTGGGTTGAGCGGTTGGTACGCAGCGGGATGGCTTCGAGTTCGAAGGCGCCAAGCTGCACCGGCCCAGCAAAGTTGATGGTCAGTGACACGGGTTCGCCGATGCGCTCCGGGTGCTGCAGTGCGCCGTTGAGCAGGGTCGCCGCGGTGACGCCACCAAACGGGCCGACCATGTTCTGGAAGCTGTCGTCGACCTGCCCTGTGAACAGATTGTTGCCGGCGGCGGTGAGGGTAACAGCGCGGTCGAAGGCATGGCTGGCAGGAGAGGATGTGGTCATCGGCGGGATTCCGTTACGGCGGGGATGAGTCAATATGATGGGCATAATAGGCCGTGCTTGAGCGCCTTGACCATCAAGCTTGATGCTGTGAATCCGTTGCTATCGACCGGGAAGAAGTGGGTCTTGCTGCGGTGTTCAGATTGCGCTGCTGATACGTCGCGGCACCCGTTGCAGGTGCCGCGAGCAGCCCGTTAGCCGCGCTGGTAGGTACCAATCAGGCGGTTCATGGCTTTGGCGTGTGGCTCGATCTTCTCCAGCAGTTGCCACAGGGTCAGGCCGGCTGGCAGGTTCAGCTCAGCGTCCAGCGCGATGATCCAGAAATAGTACTTGTGCTGGCCGTGGCCTTCCGGCGGTAGCGGACCGTTGTAGCCGCTGTTGCCGAAGTTGTTCACGCCCTGGGTGTAGTCAGTGCAGCCTTCCGGCAGTGCGCTGACAGTGCCCGGAATGTTGTACAGCACCCAGTGGACGAAGCCGTAGGTGCCGTTGGCGGAAATCAGCGGTGCGTCCGGGTCGTGACAGATGACAGCAAAGGACTGGGTGCCCGCTGGTGCGTTCTTCCAGCTCAGGGCGGGGGAGACGTCAACGTCGTCGCCGGTGTGTTTGGCGGCGATCGCGCCGTTGTCGGCGAAGGCGCTGCTGGTCAGTTCCAGTTCATTGGAAAATGCGAATCCCATGGTGTTCTCCTTAGGTTTTAAGCTGAAAACTACCGAAATACTACTATGCGCCGGTCTGGCGACAAGCGCGTGTCAATTGATAAGAGCGCTCAACAACCAGAGCCCGAGCAGGACCCAGATGATCCCCAGTACGATCTTGCGGCGGATGAACGCGCGTACACCGGTATAGATCAGGAACAGGCCGAGGATCACGGCGGCGATGCTCAACAGGTTGCTGTTGACGCCGAGGGCGCGGGCGAAGCCGTTGATGAAGTCGGAGCTGGCGTTGCTCAACATGGTGAACAGCCAGATCAGGCTGTCGATGACAACGCGGACGACGGTACCGATGGCCGAACCGAGCCATTCGAAGGGGCTGCTGGAATTGAGCTGCATGCAAGGGGTCGCTGACAGAAAGTGGAGGCGCTACCTTAGCAAAAAATCGGTCTGAAAACCGACGCGCCGACCGCTCGGAGGTCAATCCGGGTGGCCGGCGCTTTAGCGGCTGGCAGTGATCAGGCGTCCAGGCGCTCGATCACGGCGGCGACACCCTGGCCCAGGCCAATGCACAGGCTGACCAATGCGTAGCGTTTGCCTGTGCGCTCAAGCTGGCGCAGGGCGGTCAGGGTCAGACGCGCGCCGGAAGCACCGAGCGGGTGGCCGACAGCGATAGCGCCACCGTTCGGGTTCAGGCGCGGGTCGTCGAAGGCGATGCCCAGTTGCTTGGCGCAGCCGAGAACCTGAGAAGCAAAGGCTTCGTTGATCTCGATGACGTCCATCTGCTCCAGGCTGAGACCTGCGCGGCTCAGCGCCTTCTTGCAGGCTTCGACCGGGCCCAGGCCCATGACGCGCGGCGCCACACCAGAGACGGCGCCGGCGAGGATGCGGGCGCGGGGCTTGACGCCGTACTTCTGGCCAATGGCTTCGCTGCCGATGAGCAGCGCAGCGGCGCCGTCGTTCACGCCAGAGGCGTTGCCGGCGGTAACTACGCCGCCTTCAAACAGCGGGCGCAGGCCGGACAGGGCCGCCATGTCGCTGCTCGGACGCGGATGCTCGTCCTGATCGACGACCTTGGCCGGCTTCTTGCGACCCTGGGAAACTTCGATCGGGTGGATCTCTTCGGCGAAGAAACCGTCAGCGCGAGCCTTCTCGTACAGCGCCTGACTGCGGGCTGCGTAGGTGTCGGCTTCCTCACGGGTAATGCCCAGATCTGCGGCGACGTTGTCGGCGGTCTGCGGCATGGTGTCGTCACCAAACTGCTTCTCGACCTTGGGGTTCGGGAAGCGCGCGCCGATGGTGCTGTCGAAGGCACGGAAGTCACGGCTGTAGGCGCTTTCGCTCTTGGCGATGACGAAGGGCGCACGGCTCATGCTTTCTACGCCACCGGCGACGAACAGCTCGCCTTCACCGGCTTTGACCGCACGGGCGGCGTCGAGGATGGCGGCCAGACCGGACCCGCACAGACGGTTGACGGTGACACCGGCTACTTCCTGCGGCAGACCGGACATCAGGCCGGCGTGGCGGGCGACGTTGCGCGCATCTTCACCGGCCTGGTTGGTGTTGCCCATGACCACGTCTTCGTAATCCTGGCCCGCGAACGGATTGCGGCTCACTACAGCGCGAATGACTTCCGCCAGCAGATCGTCGGGACGCACACTGGCCAGGGCGCCGGCGTGGCGGCCGAAGGGTGAACGGAGGCCATCATAGATATAGGCAGTCATGCTCTTACTCCTGGAAATCGGGGGTGGTCAAAGGCAGTTCCAGCTGGACGCGACGACGCAGCCAGGGGCTGGGGCGGTAACGCGGTTCGCCATAAACGGCCTGCAGGTTGTTGAGGACGGCAAGAATGTTGGCCTCGCCATAATGCTCGCCAAAGGCCAGTGGGCCCTTGGGATAGCCCAGCGCCAGTTGAATGGCGCGATCCAGCGTCTGCGGAGCGGTGATGCCCTTCTGCACGATTTCGCAGCCGAGATTGACCACGCTGGCGATCAGGCGCTGGATGACAAAGCCGGGGGAGTCGTTGATCACTTCGACGGGCACGTCATCGGCGCTGAGCGCCTGGCGCGCCTGGGCGACGACCTCGGCTTTGGCGGCGGGCTGGCGCATCAGGGTGCGGCGCTTGTCCCAGTTGGCGAAGCTGTCCAGAGCCAGCGTGCGATCAGCCGGCAGGCCCAGCTGGGTCAGGGCGGTGCTGCAGTCGTCGCCCAGCGGGGTGACCAGGCAGATAGCGTCGTCCGATGGCTTGCTGCCGGTTTCCAGTGTCGCGCCGGCCTTGGTCAATACGTCTGCGACCTGATTACGCAGCGCGTCATCATCGGTCTCCAGCCAGAACGGGCGGTTGATCAGCACGGTCTCGGGCTGCTGCTCCGCCGGCTCGATCTTCTGGCCGTCTTCGTAACGGTAGAAGCCCTGGCCGGTCTTGCGACCCAGCAGGCCGGCAGCAACGCGCTGCGCGGCGATGAACGACGGGGTGTAGCGCGGGTCGTGGTAGAACTGCTCGTAGACCGATTCCATCACCGCGTGGGAAACGTCCAGACCGGTCAGGTCGAACAGCTCGAACGGCCCCATGCGGAAACCCGGGCCGTCGCGCAAAATGCGGTCGATCTGCGACGGCGTGGCAACGCCTTCGCTGAGCATGCGCAGTGCTTCGGTGCCGAAGGCGCGGCCGGCGTGATTAACCAGGAAACCGGGGGTGTCCGGGGTAATCGCCGGGAAGTGGCCGGCCTGGTCGGCTAGCGCCACCAGTGCCTGAATATGACGTTCGTCGGTGCGCTCGCCGCGCACGACTTCGACGATCTTCATCAGTGGCACCGGGTTAAAGAAGTGGAAGCCGGCAACCCGCTCCGGGTGTTTGGCGGTGCTGGCGATGCGGGTGACCGACAGCGAGGAGGTGTTGGTCGCCAGTACGCAGTCGGCGCTGACAATCGCTTCCAGATCGGCAAACAGCTTCTGTTTGACCTCCAGTAGCTCGACGATGGCCTCGATCACCAGGTCGCAATCGGCCAGATCAGTCAGGTTGGCGGCCGGCTGCATGCGCGCTACGGTGGCTTCCAGCTCGGCTTCGGTCATCTTTCCCTTGGCCTGTGCGCGCTGCAGCAGGTTGCGGTTGAAGGCCAGTGCGTCGTCGATGGCTTCGGCGCGGGTATCAAACAGCAGTACCTGCTGACCGCTGCTGGCGAACAGTTGGGCGATACCGCGCCCCATTGCTCCGGCGCCGATGACGCCAATCCGCTTGAACATGCTTTGCCTCCTGGAGTACGCTCATTGTTCCGCATGGCGAAACGGTATTTCGTTTAAAGTGGTGCGAGATTAAATCCTGTGCTCTGGGAGTGCAAGTTTGGCGACAGTCTTCGCGCGTGTCGCCGTGGCATACTCTCGCCCTTCAAACTGGCCGTTGTTGCGCGCCGAGCAGACTGCCAGCTGTTTCCTCCCTGCTTGGCCAGCCAGATCGAGTGTAGTGAATAAAAGGTGTCGCACCCGTGAATCAAGATGAACGTCAGGCCATTGCCCGTACCGTAACCGGCTTCTTTCAGGAGCTTGGTGCCCAGCTGGAAGAGTACTCGGAGGGTCGTGCCGTTGTCGGGCTGACCCTGACCGAGAAGCACATGAACAATGCCAGCTCCCTGCACGGTGGGGTCACCGCTAGTCTGCTTGATATCGCCATGGGGCTCTGTGGCACCTGGGCGGCATCGGCGGAAGACCGCCGGGTCGCCATTACCCTGTCACTCAATACCAACTTCACCGCGACCGCGCCGGTCGGCACCCACGTGCGTGCGGTCGCTACCTGCCGTAACGCCGGTCACAAGGTATTCATGGCCAGCTGCGATCTGCTCGATCAGAACGACAAGCTGATCGGTTTTGGCGAGGGTGTATTCAAGAAGGGCGCCTATCGCAAGGACCTGCCGTGAACGCGGCGCTGTTGCTGCCGCTCGGCGTTGCCTTTGAGCTGGCGGGGCTGCTCAGTCACCAGCATTGGCTGAGCTGGCTGGCGGCGGCCGCTTTTGCGGGCTATTTCCTGCGCTTCTTCAGCCGCCTGAATCCCTATCCGCGCTGGCTCGGTATCTGCACCCTCGGGGTGCTGGTTGCCGCAATCGTGCTGGCGCGCCCGGGTGTCGAGCTGTGGCCAAAGCTGGCCAGTTCGGTGGCCTACTACACCTGCTTTCTTGGCGCGCTGGGGTTGATGCAGCTGCTGGCCCAGCGTCTGCCGCAGTTGCGTGAACTGCACAAGGCGCTGCTCTCTGGCTCCAAGGTGGTGCTCTATCCGCGCTATGTGCTCGCCGCTGGTAGCATCGGCTCGATTCTCAACTTCGGCATGATGAACCTGCTCTGTGGCACCTTGAGCGAGCACTTGAAACGCTATCCTCTGACCGATGAGCAGCGCCGTGAAGGCTTGCGCAGCGTGATGGTGACCACCCTGCGGGGCTTTGCTCTGGTGCCGCTGCTGGCACCGACCAGCGTGACCATTGCGATCATCTCGCGGGAGATGCCCGAGCAGTCGTGGAGCACCATGGTGCCCTACGGCGCCGTCGCTGCGCTGATGATGATCGTGGTCGGCTGGCGTCGTGAAACCCGTGGTCTGCTGGCGCTGCGCGACAACATCGGCGACAGCAGCAAGGCTGACGGCATGCCGCAGTTGCTGATCGGCAGTCTGCTGGGGCTGGGTGCTATTGGCCTGCTGGCTTCGTTCACCGATCTCAGCGCCTCGCAGGCGGCGATGGTGCTGGTGCCGGCGGGTGTCATCAGCTATCTGCTGTGGCGTGAGCGCAAGCCGAGACAGGTGCTGCAGGAAGTGACCGCCAACATGGTCAGCATGCATAACGAGATGTTCATCTTCGGCTGCGCTGCGCTGCTGGGCGGGGTCTTGGGCGCGGTTGCGCCGCTGGAGCAGATTGCGGCCTGGTTGGCGCAAGAGCCCAAGTACAATGTGTTGCTGGCGATCGGCACCCTGTTCAGCACCATCACGCTGGCGGTGCTGGGGCTGGCGCCGATTGTCTCGCTGTCGCTGACCGCGGGACTGCTGGCCCAGTTATCGCTGCTGGGCGTGCCGATCATGACGCCGGCAGTCGGCTTGATGTGTGGCTTTTCGCTGGCGATGATCTTCTCGCCCTTTGGGCCCTCGACACTTATTCTGTCGCGCTACAGTGGCGAGTCGCCCTACCGGGTGGCCTTCGGCTGGAACGGGCGCTTTGTTGCCAGCGTCATGCCGTTGCTGTTGCTGCTGATCTTTATTACCTACTGGTTGCAAAGCTGACATGCCTGAATTGCCTGAAGTCGAAACAACCCGCCGTGGTATTGCGCCGCACCTCGAAGGACGCCGGGTTACGCGCCTGATCGTGCGTGACCGGCGCCTGCGCTGGCCGATCCCTGAGGATCTGGCGATCCAGATCGAGGGGCAGCTGTTCAAGCGGATTGATCGCCGCGCCAAGTACCTGCTGATGCGTATTGGTGGTGGCACCCTGATTGGCCATCTGGGCATGTCTGGCAGCTTGCGGCTGGTAGCCGCTGGTACGCCGGCAGGCAAGCACGATCACGTCGATATCGAACTGGATTCGGGCATGGTGCTGCGCTACACCGACCCACGCCGATTTGGCGCGCTACTCTGGGCCAGGGCGGACGAGCCGCATGCACTGCTCGGCAAGCTTGGGCCGGAGCCGCTGTCCGAGGCGTTTGATGGTGAGCGCCTGTATCAGCTGTCACGTGGCAAGAGTATGGCGATCAAGCCGTTCATCATGGATAACGCGGTGGTGGTCGGGGTAGGTAACATCTATGCGACCGAAGCGTTGTTTGCCGCTGGCATTGATCCGCGGCGTGAGGCTGGCCGGGTCAGTCGTCAGCGTTATCAGCATCTGGCCGAGGAAATAAAGCGGATCCTCGCCAAGGCTATCGAGCAGGGCGGCACCACCTTGCGTGACTTTGTGGGTGGTGACGGCCAGCCGGGTTATTTCAAGCAAGAGCTGTTTGTCTACGGACGCCGTGGCGAATTGTGTAAACAGTGCGGTACAACCTTGTCAGAGTGCCGATTGGGTCAGCGCAGCACCGTATTTTGCCGGCAGTGCCAGCGCTAGAGCGACGCATGCTCTTGCGCTGCGCCGTGGTGGCGCGCTTCGCAAATTTTGTCGGACGCGTTCCGTAACGCCTGGTTTGTGCCTACAATGAAGTCGATGCCGCGTGCCCACAGGAATTCGGGCCGCGCAACCAGATCATTGCCTTTCGGGCCACAACCAGGGATTAACTATGCGCCTGTTACGTCATTCCACCGCACTTGTCGCCGGCCTGCTGATGAGCGCCAGCGTCATGGCTGCCGATTCTTACAACAACTACCAGCAGGACGAGCCGGGTTACTTCGCCATGATTGGCGATCTGGTTATTGCACGCCCGTTGCTGCTGGGTGCCACTGTGCTAGGTGCCGGCGCCTTTTTGGTCAGCCTGCCGTTCAGTGCTCTTGGCGGTAACGTGCCCGAGGCGGGGCGCGAGCTGGTGCTGCGTCCTGCAGAGGAAACCTTTGTTCGCTGCCTCGGTTGCACGCGCTCCGGCTACGGTCGTCAGCAGCAGGACGAGATCCGCTGAAATTGCAGCGCCGGCACTCGCTTTCGGCGCTGACGTTGTCATCCCTGAGGGTACGGGATGTCTGATGCATTGAATGCCAGCCGGGTACTGCGGTCGCGGCTGGCGAAGCTGCGCCCGGTCGGTATGGCCTTCGGGCTCGCCCTCGTGGTGTGGCTGTTTCTCAAGCAGCAATCGCTGGCCCAGCTGTTTGCCGGCATAGCGCTGTTCCTGCTGGGTATGCGCTATCTGGAAGACGGCTTCCGCGCATTTACCGGTGGCGCGTTGGAGCGTTGGCTGGCTGCCAGCACCGACCGTTTGTGGAAGAGCCTTACTTTCGGCACGGTCACTACCGCGCTGGTGCAATCCAGCTCTCTTGTTACCCTTCTCAGTATTGCCTTCCTCAGTGCCGGACTGATCAGCCTGACGGCCGGGATTGGTATTGTCTTCGGTGCCAATCTGGGTACCACCACCGGTGCATGGCTGATTGCGCTGGTGGGTTTAAAGGTCGATCTGGCGCAGGTTGGCATGCCGTTGCTGGTGCTCGGTGTGTTGTTCGAGCGCAATAGCGCAGCGCGCTGGCGTGGCACCGGTCAGGTGCTGCTGGGCATCGGCCTGCTGTTTCTGGGCATCGATCTGATGAAGCTCGGCTTCGACGGCATGCAGCAGATCTTCGATCTGTCTGCCTACAGCGTCGACGGCTGGCAGGGCGTGTTGGTCTACGCGCTGCTCGGTATTGTCGCGACGGTGCTGATGCAGTCCAGTCATGCCACGCTGATGATCACGCTGGCGGCGCTTGCCAGCGGTCAGCTCGAGTACACCAATGCGCTGGCGATGGCCGTGGGCGCCAATCTCGGAACCACCGTAACCGCGGTGATCGCGGCACTGGGTGCCAATAATGCGGGTCGGCAGTTGGCGGTAGCGCACATCCTGTTCAACCTGCTGACCGGTGCCGTGGCGCTATCGGTCCTGCCGCTGCTTGCTCAAGTGGTTGATACGCTGTCCGGGTGGTTGAGTATTGCGGCCGATTCCTACACGCTGAAGCTGGCGTTTTTTCATACCCTGTTCAATGTGCTTGGGCTGGCGCTGATGTTGCCGCTGGTGCCGCTGCTCGTGCGCCTGCTCAATCGCTGGTTGCCGCCACCGAGCGAGCCGGCGAAGGATGAGCTGGCAGACATGCCGCGCTCGCATGCGCTTTATCTGGACGGCGCGGCGCGCTTGCATGCCCAGTCGGCAGTCAGGGTGTTGCAGCAGGAGCTTGGGCATCTGGCATCGACCAGTCGACGGGTGATTGCCTCGGCGCTCTACCTGCCGACGGGGTTCAGTCAGGATATGGTGCAGGGCCTGAATCTCGCCCAGCCCCTGCCGGTGCCGCCGCTGGCTGAGCGTGAGGATGCAGATGCGCTCTACCATCAGCACATCAAGGGCATTTATGCCGACATCGTCGACTTTATCGGGCACCTGGACTGCGAGTTGCTGCCAGAGCAGCAGCAGGCGCTGATGGACGTGAATCTCGCCGCACGCGACCTTGTGGAGGCGGTGAAGGCGGCCAAGCATCTGCAAACCAATCTGCGCAAACATGTCGAGAGCCCCCGTCAGGCCATGCGCGACGGTTACCGTCAGCTGCGTGAGCAGGGCATGTTGTTATTGAGCGATCAGGCCCGCCGGGAGGCGGACTCGCTGTCCGGTGCCGCCGATTTGCAGCGTTCGGCAGACTATCTGGATCAGGAGCAGTTGTTCCGGAGTCAGTTCGAACAACGGTTGCAGCAACAGTTGCGCAGCGGTGAACTCGACGGCTGGCAGGTAACCAGCTTGCTCAACGACCTCCACTACCTGCTGGAGATCAGCAGCAATCTGCGCGCTGCCCACGACATGATCTATACCCGTGCGGCGCTGACAGACGCCGCCTGACCTGCTGTGGTGTGGCGCAGTCCAGGCGTTGGTGCGCGGCAAATCGCAGGCATAAAAAAACGCCTGATGCAGGGCATCAGGCGTTTTCTATTACCGAGTAACGCGAGCCTTATTTGGCTGCGCGCTTCTCTTTCTCCTTGGCGATTACGGCTTCAGCAACGTTGGCCGGGCACGCGGAGTAGTGCGAGAACTCCATGGAGAACTGACCGCGACCGGAGGTCATGGTACGCAGGGTGCTGATGTAGCCGAACATTTCTGCCAGCGGTACATCGGCCTTGATGCGGACGCCAGTTACACCGGCTTCCTGGCCTGCGATCATGCCGCGACGACGGTTCAGGTCACCGATAACGTCACCAACGTGGTCCTCAGGAGTGAACACGTCAACCTTCATGATCGGCTCCAGCATCTGCGGGCCGGCCTTCGGCATGGACTGGCGGAACGCACCCTTGGCCGCGATTTCGAACGCGATGGCCGAGGAGTCAACGGCGTGGTAGCCACCGTCGGTCAGTTCGAAGGAAACGTCCAGAACCGGGAAGCCAGCCAGCGGGCCAGTGTCCATCAGAGAGGCGAAGCCCTTCTCGATGGCCGGGAAGTATTCCTTCGGAACGTTACCGCCAACAACGCTGGACTTGAAGGTGAAGCCGGAGTTCGGCTCGCCGGGACGGATGACGTAGTCGATCTTACCGTACTGACCGGAACCACCAGACTGCTTCTTGTGGGTGTAGCTGTCGGTGATTTCACGGGTAATGGTTTCGCGGTACGCAACCTGCGGCTGACCAACAACCAGCTCAACGCCGTAGGTACGCTTCAGGATGTCGACCTTGATGTCCAGGTGCAGCTCGCCCATGCCCTTGAGGATGGTTTCGCCGGAATCCGGATCGGTTTCAACGCGGAAGGTCGGATCTTCTGCAACCATCTTGCCGATCGCGATACCCATTTTCTCGGTGGAGCCCTTGTCTTTCGGCTCAACGGAGATGGAGATTACCGGCTCGGGGAAGACCATCGCTTCCAGGGTGCACTCGTTGTTCGGGTCGCACAGGGTGTGACCGGTCTGAACGTTCTTCATACCAACGATGGCGATGATGTCACCGGCCTGGGCGCTGGTCAGTTCGTTACGATCGTTCGCCTGCATCTCAACCATGCGGCCGACGCGCTCGGTCTTGCCGGTAAAGGAGTTCAGGATGGTGTCACCCTTGTTCAGCTTACCGGAGTAGATGCGGCAGAAGGTCAGGGCGCCGAAGCGGTCGTCCATGATCTTGAATGCCAGGGCGCGGAAAGGCTCGTCGGCAGAAACAATAGCGTGCTTGCCGGTTGGGTTACCTTCTTCGTCGGTCAGCGGCTGCGGGTTAACCTCAGTCGGGGACGGCAGGTAATCAACAACGGCGTCGAGCAGCAGCTGCATGCCCTTGTTCTTGAACGCAGAACCGCAGTAAGTCGGGAAGAACGCCAGTTCCAGGGTGCCCTTACGGATGCAGCGCTTGACGTCGTCGATGGCCGGCTCTTCGCCGTCCATGTAGGCCATCATCAGGTCGTCGTCCATTTCGACAGCCATTTCGATCAGCTGCTCGCGGTACATTTCGACGTCGTCGACCATGTCGGCCGGGATTTCTTCGACGGTGTAGTTTTCCGGCTGTCCGGTGTTGTCCCAGACGTAGGCCTGACGGCTCAGCAGGTCAACAACACCAGTGAAGGTGTCTTCGCGGCCGATCGGCAGAGTCATGATCAGCGGCTTGGCGCCCAGCACGTTCTTGACCTGCTCGGTTACGCGGATGAAGTCTGCACCGATACGGTCCAGCTTGTTGACGAAGATCAGACGGGAAACTTTGGAGTCGTTCGCGTAGCGCCAGTTGGTTTCGGACTGGGGCTCAACACCGCCGGAACCACAGAATACGCCGATACCGCCGTCGAGTACTTTCAGCGAGCGATATACTTCTACGGTGAAGTCAACGTGGCCGGGGGTGTCGATGACGTTGAAGCGGTGGCCTTTCCAGAAGCAGCTGACAGCAGCGGATTGAATGGTAATCCCGCGCTCGGCTTCCTGTTCCATGAAGTCGGTGGTGGACTCACCCTCGTGTACTTCACCCAGCTTGTGGATACGGCCGGTGAGTTTGAGGATACGTTCGGTAGTAGTGGTTTTACCGGCATCAACGTGGGCGAAGATACCAATATTGCGGTAGAGGGATAGATCAGTCATGGCACTCTCTGATAGCCGGGTTTGAAAATAGGGCGACACTATACAGGATTCTTGGGCGATACGCTCTGCTTTTGCGATGAAAAGCACAGCGAGCCTCGGCAGCGCTCTGCAACGCACCGGGGAAGGTCTCGCCAGAGCCGCTCAGCTGGTCGCGCAAGGGAGCTGCGCAGGTGTGACGGGATGACCTCTGACGGGGTGGAGCAACGAGACCCGCGTGCAGCTTAGCAGCATCGGCGCTGGCCGTAATGTCTTTTCGCTGTCCGCTGATCAGTCTTGTCGGCGGGGGATCAGGGCGTGCTGACCGGCTCGGCGGTGACGCGACGCACTGCGGCGCTGCCGATGCCGCGCGGATCGCTGGCCGCGGTGACGCTGTTGTCTGCCTTGTTCCAGGACACCGCATGCATGTTGCCGTAGTCACGGCCAACCGGTTCGATCCTGTGCCCCATGGCTTCGAGCGCCTGCTGCTGCCGCGCGCTGAAGGCGGCGTCTTCGACCTGAATGTGATCGGGCAGGTACTGGTGATGGTAGCGCGGACGGCTGACCCAGCGCTCGACCGGCTCGCCGTGCATGGCCTCCAATGCACCGAGCAGCACCATGGTAATGATGCGGCTGCCGCCCGGAGTGCCGAGCAGCGCCAGCTGGCGGTCGTTCTCCAGCATCGTCGGGGTCATGCTCGACAGTGGGCGCTTGCCCGGGGCGATGGCGTTGGCTTCGCTGCCGGCCAGCCCGTAGGCGTTGCTGCCGCTGGGATCGGCGGCGAAATCGTCCATCTCATTATTCAGCAGCACCCCAGTGCCGGGCGGGGTAAAGGCTGCGCCGAACGGCAAGTTGATGCTGAGGGTAGCGGCGACCGCGTTGCCTTCGGCATCCATCAGTGAGAAGTGGGTGGTGTTGGTGCCTTCGTGGAACTCGCGCAGCGGGCCGAGGGCGCTGCTTGGTGTGGCGCGCTCGGGGTCGATATCCCGGGCCATGGCAACGGCGTAGGCCTTGGAGGTCAGCTCGGCAACCGGTACCGGGACAAAATCGTTGTCACCCAGCAGCATGGCGCGGTCGCGGTAGGTTCGACGCATCAACTCGACCAACTGGTGAGTCTGTTGGATCGAGCCGTTGGCGCTGGCAGGCAGCGCCGGCAATGCCTGCAGGATGCCGGCCAGGGCAATGCCGCCGGCCGACGGCAGCGGTGCGCTGATGACCTGGTAGCCGCCACTGACAAAACGGATTGGGCTGCGCTCAATGACCCGGTAGTTATCCAGATCCTGTTGCTGCCAGATGCCACCGGCGGCTTGCACGCCGCTGAGCAGTCGCTCGGCGACCGGGCCGCGGTAGAAGCCGTCACGGCCGTTGCTGGCGATGGCGCGCAGGGTAGTGGCCAGTTCCGGCTGGGTGATAAGGGTGCCGACGGCGGGTGCCTGATTGTCGCGCAGGAACAGACGGGCGGTTTCGGCGTCGCGCTGCATGGCTTCGAGTCGGTAGCCGACGAGGGTGCGGTAGTGCTCGCTGCTGCTGAAACCATGCTCGGCGGCATCGATGGCCGGGGCCAGCGACTGGGTCAGCGGCAGGCGGCCATAGTGGCTGGCCATATGCACCAAGGCGGCGGGGATGCCGGGAATACCGGCGGCCAGCGGGCCGTTGATGGCCGGGTCACGTTGTACCTCGCCACTGGCGTCGCGGTAGAGGTCGCGGCCAGCCTTGCCCGGTGCGGTCTCACGGGCATCGATGAAGCGGTAGGGTTGCTCATTGTTGCCGGGCTGGCGCAGCAGGAAGAAGCCGCCGCCGCCGATGCCGGAGCTGTAGGGTTCGACCACCGCCAGGGTGGCGGCAACGGCGACAGCGGCATCAAAGGCGTTGCCGCCATCGGCCATGATCTTCAGCCCAGCCTCGGTGGCAATCGGGTGGGCGCTGGCTACGGCGTTGTGGCCGGGGCCGTCGCTGGCCAGCAGCGGCGCGCTGAACGCCAGCAGGGCGGTCAGGCCGAGCAGGCGGGGGAGCTGTCGCGCGCTGAGGCTAAGCATGGTCAGGCCTTGCCGGTGAGGATCCGATATTTGTCCATCAGCTCCTCCTGGCTCTCGACGTTGTCCGGGTCGAGCGGGATGCAGTCGACCGGGCAGACCTGCTGGCACTGGGGCTCGTCGAAGTGGCCGACGCACTCGGTGCACAGGTTGGGATCAATGACGTAGATCTCCTCGCCCTGGGAGATGGCGCCGTTCGGACACTCGGGCTCGCAGACATCGCAGTTGATGCAGTCATCGGTGATGATCAGAGACATGCGTGCGTTCTCCGCAGAGTCAGGCGTGATAGCGCTGAATCAGCGCTTCGTTCACGGCCGGGTGAACAAATTTGGTGACATCGCCACCCAGCGCGGCAATTTCGCGCACCAGCGTGGAGGAAATATAGGAGTACTTTTCCGACGGGGTCAGGAACAAGCTCTCGACGTCCGGTGCCAGCACTCGGTTCATGTTGGCCAGCTGGAACTCGTATTCAAAGTCGGATACCGCACGCAGGCCGCGCAGCAGGACGTTGGCGTCGACTTCCTTGACGAAGTGCGCCAGCAGCGAGGAGAAGCCGACCACCTCGACGTTGGGCAGGTGGCCCAGCACGGTGTTCGCCAGCTCTACGCGTTGTTCCAGCGGGAACGCCGGGTTCTTCTTCGGGCTGGCGGCAACGGCAACCACAACCCGATCAAACAGCCGTGATGCGCGCTCGACCAGATCGGTATGACCTTTGGTAATGGGGTCGAAGGTGCCGGGGTAGAGTACGGTATTCATGCGTGATCGGGTCCTGCGGCTGTGTTGATGAGAGGCAGATGTTAGCTCAACACTCGGCGAAAACCCAGATGCAGAGCGGCGGCGGCACCGCGGAAGTGCCGCCGCCTTGCTCAGCCGAGGTCAGCGGCAAGCTGGGTGGCCAGCCGTGCGGACAGGCCATAGACCGACAGTTGCGGGTTAGCGCCGATGCTGGTCGGGAACAGTGAGCCGTCGATGATCGACAGGTTTTCCAGCTGATGGTGACGGCCGCGGCTGTCGACTACCGACTGGGTCGGGTCTTCGCCCATGGCGCAGCCACCCATGACGTGAGCGCTGGCCAGACGCACGTCGTGCAGCCGGTAGGTGAGCGCGTTGACCTGCTGCTGGTAGTCCGCCCACGTGGTGCTCAGGCGACCGTTCGCATGACTGGGCATGACCGCCTTGGCGCCTGCGGCAAACTGGATCTCCCCCATGCTGAGGAAGGCCCGGCGTACGCCGTCCCAGAGATAGTCGGTGACGGGATAGTCGAGCACCGGGTCGCCGTTGTCGCGCAGTGCAACCGTGCCGCCCTGACTCTGCTCGTGGAAACCGTCGCGCAGCAATGCCAGCAGAATGTTGCTCTGCGGCAGCGCGGCCATGCGGTGCAGGTGCTGCAAGCCAAAACCGCCCATCAGCGTAGAGGTGATGCTGGGCTGCATCGGCGGCACTTCCAGTTTGTAGCCGACCGGCCCGGTGGTGCCCTGATCCCACTGGAAATGATCCGAGTAGACCGACTGCGGCGCGCCATAGTAGCCGTGAATGTCGCGTTCGTACTGCGCCAGCGTCAGGTTGACCGGGTGCAGGAAGGTGCGTTTGCCGACTCGACCATGCGGGTCCGGTGCCTGCGAGCGCAGCAGCAGCGCCGGGTTGTTGATGCCGCCGCCGGCGATCACCACATGACGGCCCCGCAGGCGCAGGCGTTGCCCGCTGGCCTTGCTCAGCGTGGCGTCCATCGCGCGGCATTCCACTTCGCTGACGCGGTCGCCATCGAACACCAGCCGCTCGGCGCGGGCGCTGTGTACGAGTACGGCGCCGTGTTCCAGTGCGCTGGGCAGGGTGGTGACCAGCATCGACTGCTTGGCGTTGGTTGGGCAGCCGGTACCGCAGTAGCCGAGATTCCAGCAGCCGCGCACGTTGCGCGGAATGATTTTCCAGTGATAGCCGAGTTTCTCACAGCCAAGGCGGATGACATCGTTGTTGGCGTTCGGCGGAATGGCCCACGGTGCTATACCCAGGCGCTCTTCCATCTGCGCGAACCAGGGCGCCATGCTGGCGCTGTCCATACCCTTCACGCCGTGCACTTCGGCCCAGTGGGCCAGAGTCTGATCCGGGGTGCGGAAACTGCTGGTCCAGTTGACAGTGGTGGTGCCGCCAACGGTGCGGCCCTGCAGGATGCCGATGCCGGCATCGGCGGTGGCCCGTGCAGCGCCCTCCTGATACAGCTCGGCGTAGGCTTTGCCTTCGTCATTCTTGAAGTCGCTGGAGCTTTTCAGCGAGCCTTCTTCCACCATCAGCACGCGCAGGCCGGCCTGGGCCAGAATCTCGGCGCTGGTGCCGCCGCCGGCGCCGGTGCCAATAATGACAACGTCGGCTTCGAGGGTGGTTTCACTGTCGAGTTTGCTGGCGTCGATGACGCGCCAGCCGCGCTCAACACCCTGTTTGAACAGATCGGGTACGGGCATGGTTATTCCCTGAAGTCGAAATCAGATGATGGGCGGGCCGGGGTAGCCGACGGCGGCCCAGGACTGAGGCGTGGCGTACCAGGCCATGTGCAGCAGTTGCAACAGGCTCTTGTGCCCCTTGCGCAGCAGGTCGAAGCGGCTGTCGCGCCAGCGCAGCAGAAAGGCTTCGAGCTGTTCCGGGCTGGCCTTGGCCAGATCGCCCCAGATGCCGGTGAGTGGGCCGCGGGTCAGCGGCAGCGACAGCATGCCGAGCAGATTCAGCACTTCACTCTGAACGAAGGGCGAGCTGAATTGCAGGGAGCGGTCGAGCTGCGCGATGGCCAGTTCGGTAGCGTTGCTGTTTTCGCTAAAGGCCGGATGCGGCCCGATCACGGCGGGAAACAGCGCGGCGAGTAGCGGCAAGTCGGATTCGCGCAGCACCGCCATATTGCCGGCGGGCGCAGAGGTGCTGCAGCCGCTCAGGGTGGCGGTGAGGCCGGCGGTGCTGAGCACCAGACCAGCGCCGAGGCCGAGCTTGAGCAGGCTGCGCCGGTTGAGATCGGGGGGCAGGGTGTCTGACATGATCAGTCTTCTTCTTGTTGCCGGCAGAGCAAGCTCTGCCGGGTGTCAGCGGCGCAGGTTCAGCGCAGGAACAGTTTGTATACCAGATTAAGCAGTTTGCCACCGTAAGGCGGATAGATCGGCTTGGCGCCGTTATAGCGCTGCTTGATGTACACGCCCTTGGCCTTGCTCATGGTCAGGAAGCCCTCGTAACCGTGATAGTGGCCCATGCCGGAATCACCGACGCCGCCGAACGGCATGTCGTCCTGAGCAACGTGGAAGACCGCGTCGTTGACGCACATGCCACCGGCGTGAGTCTGTTCCATCAGGCGCTGCTGCTCGACCTTGTTATACCCAAAGTAGTACAGCGCCAGTGGGCGGGGGCGGTCGGCGATGTAGTCGAGCGCGCTGTCGAGGCTGTCGTACGGCAGAATCGGCAGCAGCGGCCCGAAGATTTCCTCCCGCATCACGGTCATCTCGTCGTTGACGTCGAGCAGCAGGGTCGGCGGGATGATGCGCGTGCCGCTCAGATCCTCGTTGGCCGGATTGGCTGGCAGGATGCGCGCACCCTTTTCTGCGGCGTCGGTCAGATAGCCTTGCAGGCGCTGGTATTGGCGCGGATTGACGATTTGGGTGAAGTCGGCGTTGTCGCGCAGAGTCGGGTACATGCGGGTAAAGCTGCGGTGCAGGGTCTCGGCCAGCTCTTCGACGCGGCTGCGTGGGCAAAGGATGTAGTCCGGGGCAACACAGGTCTGGCCGGCGTTCATGGCCTTGCCGAAGGCGATGCGTTCAGCGGCGTCAGTCAGCGGCACGTCCGCCGAGATGATCGCCGGCGACTTGCCCCCCAGTTCCAGAGTGACCGGGGTCAGGTTGTCGGCGGCGGCGCGCATGACGTGGCGGCCAATGCTGGTGGCGCCGGTGAACAGCAGGTGGTCGAACGGCAGCTTGGAGAAGGCGACGCCGACATCGGCTTCGCCGGTGACCACTGCAACCTGCTCTTCGGAAAAGATTTCACCGAGCATGCGGGTAACCACCTCGGCGGTGCGAGGGGTGGATTCGCTCATTTTGATCATCGCCCGGTTACCAGCGGACAGCGCGGTCACCAGCGGGCCGATGGCCAGAAACAGGGGATAGTTCCACGGCACGATGATGCCGACCACGCCGAGCGGCTGGTAAACGACCTGCGCCTTGGCTGGCTGGAACGCCAGCCCGACCTTGCGGCGCGACGGCTTCATCCAGCGCCGCACGCGCTTGCTGGCGTAGTGGATGCCTTCGAGCGACGGCATGATCTCGGCCAGGCGGGTTTCGTCGGCGGAGCGGCGGCCAAAGTCGTCATTGATCGCCTCGATCAGTGCCTGCTGGTGCTTCAGCACGCCCTGTTTGAGCGCCTGTAGCTGCTGGATACGTTCGTCGGCGGAGGGCATGGGCGCCTTGCGGAAGGCCGCGCGCTGGGTCTCGAACACCTGCTGCATGCGGGAGATGGACTGCTGCTGCTCTTGGATATAGGCGATATCGGCTACCATGTGGCCTCCGTGGCTGGGTGACGGCTGTGATGGCCGCTTGTTGTTGTGGTCTGTACCGGTCTGCGTGGCTGTCAGTGCCATCCGCTGCGGTATGAAATGCTTTTTTAGAGTAATTGCTCTAAAGTGTCAAACAATCGATGGTAAAGCCGACCGACAACCATGAAGACCCGCGACCGCATCCTTGAAGCCAGCCTGCAAATGTTCAACGAGCAGGGTGAGCGCGCCGTGACCACCAACCACATCGCCGCGCGCCTGGGCATTTCGCCGGGCAACCTGTATTACCACTTCCGCAACAAGCAGCAGATCATTGCCGAGCTGTTCGAGCGCTACGAGGCTGAGCTGGAAGAGAGCCTGGCGCTGCCGGGCGGGCGAGGGCTCGATCTGGATGACAAGGCGCGCTATGTCGAGAGTCTGAGCGAGTCGCTGTGGCGCTACCGCTTTGTGCAGCGGGATCTGGAGCATCTGCTGGCCAGTGATGCGCAGGTGGCCGAGCGCTACCGGCAGTTCTCGCGGCGGGCGCTGCGGGCGGTGGAGGGGATCTTTCAGGGCACCATCGACGCCGGCATCCTTGATGCGCGCTACGCCAACGCTCAGGTACTGGCGCTCAACAGTTGGCTGCTGATGAACAGCTGGACCAACTTCCTCTGCACCACCGTCCTCACTGACCCGCAGGCCCAGTTGACCCCGCAGATGCAGCGTCGGGCGGTGTATCAGGTGCTGGCGCAGGAGCTGGGGCTGCTGAGTGAGGCAGCCCGGCCCCGGGTTGAAGCGATGCTGCGCGAGTATTACACCGAGCTGCCGGAAGACTGAAGCTGCTGTTGCAGCCAAGCAGGGATGCGCTGCTCCAGGTAGTAGCGCGGTCGCCACGGTGAGCCCTCGATAAAGCCGACGTGACCACCGCCCTGATGCAGCTCGAACTCGGTGCGTGGCCCCAGTTCGCTCAGCTGCGGCAGGCTGTGCGGGTAGACGAAGGGGTCGTTGGCGGCCTGAATCAGCAGGCAGGGCACCTGAATGGCGCCCAGGAAGTAGCGACTGCTGCAGCGCCGGTAGTAGTCCTCGGCACTGGCAAAGCCATGCAGCGGCGCGGTGACTCGACCGTCGAAATCCCAGAAGGTATCCATCCCGTCGAGTGAGCCCAGCGCATCCAGCCGCGCGTGCTCGCTGTGCCAGCCCTGGTGGCTGAACAGCCGCTTCTTGTTGCTGACGTAGGCCAGCATGTCGCGCATGAAGCGGCTCTGGTACACGCGGGAAAAGCCGACGCTGATGCGATCGGCGCACTCATCCAGGCGGAACGGTACCGACACCGCGACGGCGGCGTGCAGCGGACATTCATGCGCGCACTCACCCAGATACTTCAGCAGCACGTTGCCGCCGAGCGAGAAGCCGGCAGCGGCGAGGGTGCGGCCGGGATAGCGCAACAGCAGGTGATTGACCACCTCGGCCAGATCGTCGCTGGCACCGGAATGGTAGGCACGCGCGCTATGGTTGGGCTCGCCCGAGCAGCCGCGCCAGTTGACGGCCACGCTGCGCCAGCCGAGTGCCGCCAATTGCTGTTGCTGACCAAGGATATATAGCGAGCTGGAGCTGCCGGTCAGCCCGTGCAGCAGAATCACACAGGGTTGCTTGGGGTGATCCGGGCCGAACCAGTCGAGATCGAGAAAGTCGCCGTCGGCCAGCGTCAGCCGTTCTCGCTCACGCTCTAGCTGCGGTGGGCGTCGCAGCAATGGACTGAACAGGGTTTGCAAATGGCCGCCGGGCAGCCAGTGCGACGGCCGAAAACCGCTCACGCGTGTCGTTGCCACAGACTGTACCAGACCTGACCCGCGCGTTTCTCGCGGTGCAGCTGCCAGTTACCGGGCAGTGCCAGCTGGCTGGGCGGCTGTTCGCTTTCGATATAGATCTGCGCGTCGTCGGCCAGCCATTGGTTGGACTCCAGCGAGGCGCAGGCCGGCTCCAGCAAGCCCTGATGGAACGGTGGATCGAGAAACACAAGGTCAAAGCGCCGCGGCGGTGTGCCGGCCAGCAGGGACAGGCCGTCTTGCTGGATGACCTCGGCGCGGTCGCAGTTCAGCGTTTGCAGGTGACCGCGCAGGGTTTGCACGACGTCACGGCTGAGGTCGCCGGCCAGCGCGCTGGCCGCGCCGCGCGACAGCGCCTCCAGCGTCAATGCGCCACTGCCGGTGAACGGGTCAAGGCAATGGGCGCCGGGTACGTCGCTGCTTAGCCAGTTGAACAGGGTTTCGCGTACCCGATCCGGGGTCGGACGCAGGCCCGGCTGTTCGGTAAAGGTGAAGCGGCGGCTGCGCCACTCGCCAGCGATGATACGCAGCTGGCTGACTCTGGCCTTGGCCTGGTTGGACTTCATGCACTGGGCTCCTGCTCTGCCGCCGCGTTCGGCTGGTCGGCATTGTCTTCGGGTTCTGCTGGCGGTTGCGGCGGCCCCACGGTTATCACCACGCGCTCGCTGGCGGGCAGGTGGCGGGCAAAGGCAGCGCGGATGTCGTCTACCGTCAATGCCTGCACGCGGTCGAGGAACAGCTGCATGTAGTTGAGCGGCAGATGATAAAAGCCGATTGACGCCAATTGCGAGACGATCGCCGAATTACTTGCGGTGCTGAGCGGGAATTCGCCGAGCAGTTGCTGCTTGGCGCGGCTCAGCTCGGCCTCTGTAGGGCCCTCGCTGATAAAACGGTCGAGGGTCTGGTTGACCACCTCCAGCGCCTGTTCGGCTTGATCGCTGCGGGTCTGCAGCGAAATCACGAACGGGCCGGGTGCCTGCATCGCGCTGAAGTTGCTGCTGACACTGTAGGACAGCCCGCGCTTCTCGCGTACCTCTTCCACCAGCCGCGAGCCAAAGCCGCTGCCACCCAGGATCTGGTTGCCGAGATACAGCGCGGCGTAGTCCGGATCATCCTTGCTCATGCCCTGTTGGGCGACCAGAACGTGGGTCTGGCTGCTGGCAAAGTCGATGTGCTGCGTCGTGGCTTGGATTTTTTCTGCTGGCGGTGTCGGCTCGGCGGCAGGCCCTTGCGGCATGGCATCGGCCAGATGCTGGGCCAGTTGCTCGGCGCGGGCACGGTCGATGTCACCGACCAGCGCGATGACCGCGTTGCCGGCGCTGTAGTAGGTTTGCTGGAAGCGCTGCAGATCGTCGCGAGTGATCGCGCGCAGACTGTCTTCAGTGCCATCCGGCGGAATGCCGTAGGGGTGGCCCGGATACAGCGTGCTCCACAGCGCTTCGCTGGCCTGGGCGCCGGGGCGCTGGCGGGCGTAGCGCAGGCCAGCAAGCAGTTGCTCGCGGATACGCTCGAGCGAGTTGGCCGGAAAGCTCGGCTTGGCCAGAATCTGCGCGAACAGCGACAGCGCCGGTTCCAGCTTGTCGGCGGCGGTCAGGGTGCGCAGGCTGATCAGGCCCATGTCGCGGTGCGAACTGTTGCTGAACTGGGCGCCCAGGCGCTCGAAACCGGCGGCAATGTCACCAGCATCCAGGCTGCCGGTGCCCTCGTTGAGCATGGCGTTGGTGAACATTGCCAGCCCGGGCTGGTCGCCGTCGCGGCTGGCGCCTGCGGCGTAGAGCAGCTGGATATCGAGCATCGGCAGCTCGCCGGCGTGCATGAAGTAGACCGCGGTGCCCTGGCGGGTCTGCCAGTGCTGCAGGTCCAGCCCGCGGCGCGCAGGCGGGGTGTCCAGATCCAGTTCTTGCAGGGAACTGAGTGCCGGCAGCGGCGAGCCGAATACTTCAGCAGCGGTGTCCGCCGGGGCGTCGGTGGGTGCCTCGGCAAGGGTCGGTACGTCAGACGGCGGGGCGGTTTCAGGCGAGCGCTCCAGCAGCAGAAACAGCATTACGCCGAGGGCAGCTAGGGCGATCAGCCAGCGCAGGACGGAAAAGGGTTTGCGTTGGCTCATGGCTGCTGCTCCTCGCGGGCATGTGGCAGGTTGTAGCTGCGGGTCATGCGCTCGCGTACCAGATAACGGCGGGCGACCTCGCTGATCTGCTCCGGGGTCACGGCCTGCAGGGCCTCGATATCGTTGTCGACCATCTCCCACGGCAGGCCAACGGTAGCCAGCTCACCGATGCGGTTGGCCTGCTGCATGATGTTGTCCTGGGCGTAGACCAGTCCGGCGACTACCTGGGCCTGCACGCGGGCCAGCTCCTCGGTGCTTGGCGGGGTCTGCTTGATCGCGTCGATCTCTTTCCAGATTGCCGCTTCCAGCTGCGGCAGATCGACCTTACGTGCTTCGTTGGGGATGCCGCTGAAGACGAACAGGCTGTCACCGCGGGTAAAGGCGTCGTAACCGGTGCCCACCGAGGTGGCGATGGCGTCGCCGCGCTCCAGGTGGCTTGGCAGGCGGGCGCTATAGCCGCCATCCAGCACCGCATCCAGCAGGCGCAGGGCGTGGGCCTCCCAGGGTTCGCTGACGGTATTGAGCGACGGTACGTTGAAACCGAGCAGCAGGCTTGGCAGTTGCAGGTCCAGATGCTGGGTCATGCTGCGCTCGCCAACGGCGGGTAACTCCAGCGGCTTGCGCACCACTGGCAGGTCGCCCGCCGGCACCGCGCCGAAGTAGCGCTCGACCAGCGGTTTGACCGTTTCCGGGTAGACGTCACCGACGATCACCAGCGTGGCATTGCCCGGCACGTAGTGGCTTTTGTACCAGGCGCGCAGGTCGTTGATCTGCATGCGGTCGAGGTCGTGCATCCAGCCGATCACCGGCTGGGCATAGGGGCTGGCGGTATAGGCCTGGGCCAGGAAGCGCTCGTAGGCCAGGCCGTTCGGGTTGTCTTCGACGCGCATGCGGCGTTCTTCCTTGATGACCTCAATTTCCTTCAGGAACTCGTCTTCGGGTAGGGTCAGCAGGTGCATGCGCTCGGCTTCCATCTCCAGCGCGACCGGTAACTGATCACGGCTGAGCATCTGGTAGTAGGCGGTGTAGTCGCGGCTGGTCATGGCGTTTTCGCTGGCACCCAGGCTGCTCAGTAGGCGTGAGGCCTGACCGGGTTCGAGGTGCTCGCTGCCCTTGAACATCATATGTTCCAGCGCATGGGACAAACCGGTCTGCCCCGGTGGCTCGTCGACCCCGCCGACCTTGTACCAGACCTGCGATACCACTACTGGCGCGCGATGATCCTCGCGGATGATGACGTTCAGGCCGTTGTCGAGAGTGTAGCTGTGGGTGGGTTGTCGGCTTTCGGCCATGGCCGTCGGCGCGAGCAGCGGAAGCAGTAGCAGGAGAGTACGCAAGCGCAACATGCAGGTGTCCTGTTTTACAGCGCGGTAATCGTAAGACCTTGCAGGCAGACCGGCGTGCCGCCTGCCGCTGAGTCATACCGCCGTTGGCGGAAGTGGGGTAGGATAACCCAACCTTCAATATGGCGAAGCATTCGCCGTCGAACTCAGATAGTGACTCTTCATGTTTGGTTCCAAAGACAAACCGCAAAACCCCGATGCCGAGAACGCCGCCAAGCCCGAAAAGAAAGGCTTGTTCGGCTGGGCACGCCGCCGGGAAGAGCCGGCGCAGAATGAGCCGCAGGCCGATGCACCGGCGCCGCTCAGTGGTGACCTGAATACCGTAGAGGGTCGCGAAGCGGCGGCCCGTGAAGCGGCTGAATCGCTGTTTTCCGAGCTGGGCCAGAAGGCACCCGCCGCCGAAACGCCGGAGCCCGTGGCCGAGCCGGAAGCCAAGGGCTTCTTCGCCCGCATGCGCCAGGGCTTGTCCAAGACCAGCGTCAATCTGGGCGAGGGCATGGCCAACCTGTTCCTCGGCGAAAAGGAAATTGACGACGAACTGCTCGAGGACATGGAAACCCGGCTGCTGATGGCTGACGTCGGCATCGAAGCCACCACCATGATCATGGAAACCCTGCAGCAGCGGGTGACCCGCCGCCAGGTGTCCAGCCGCAAGGCGCTCTACCGCGCGCTGCAGGATGAGCTGGAAGCGCTGCTGGCGCACGTCGCCAAGCCGCTGGGAATCGACAGCAGCAAGAAGCCTTATGTGATTCTGGTGGTCGGCGTGAACGGCGTCGGCAAGACCACCACTATCGGCAAGCTGGCCAAGCGGCTGCAGAGCGAAGGCAAGCAGGTAATGCTGGCTGCCGGTGATACCTTCCGCGCCGCTGCGGTTGAGCAGCTGCAGGTCTGGGGCGAGCGCAATCAGATTGGCGTGATTGCCCAGCACACCGGTGCCGATTCCGCTTCGGTGATCTTTGATGGCCTGCAGGCCGCCAAGGCCCGTGGTGCCGACGTGCTGATTGCCGACACCGCCGGTCGTCTGCACAACAAGGATCACCTGATGGACGAACTGGCCAAGGTCAAGCGGGTAATGGCCAAGCTGGATGCCGACGCGCCGCACGAGGTAATGCTGGTGCTTGACGCCGGTACCGGCCAGAACGCGATTTCCCAGACCAAGCTATTCGATCAGGCGGTCGGCCTGACCGGTCTGACCCTGACCAAACTTGATGGCACCGCCAAGGGTGGAGTGATCTTCGCCCTGGCCAAGCAGTTCGGTCTGCCGATCCGCTTTATCGGTGTGGGCGAGCAGATCGATGACCTGCGCCCCTTCACCGCACCGGATTTTGTTGCTGCGCTGTTTGGACAAAAGCAATAAATGATTCGCTTCGAGCAGGTAAGCAAGCGCTACCCCAACGGACATCAGGGGCTGGATAAACTCAGCTTCCATATTCGTACCGGCGAGATGGTGTTCATTACCGGCCACTCCGGTGCGGGTAAAAGCACTCTGCTCAAGCTGATCATGTGTATGGAGCGCCCGACCAGTGGCGCCGTGCATGTCGGTGGTCAGAACCTGCGTGATCTGGGCAGCGACGACATTCCCTACCTGCGTCGGCAGATCGGCGTGGTGTTCCAGAATCACCAGTTGCTGTTCGACCGCACGGTGTTCGACAACGTTGCCCTGCCGTTGATCATCAATGGCACCCCGGCTGACGAGGTGGGGCGCCGGGTGCGCGCAGCGCTCGACAAGGTCGGCTTGCTGAGCAAGGAAAACAGCTACCCGATAGCCCTCTCAGGCGGCGAGCAGCAACGGGTCGGCATCGCCCGCGCGGTGGTGCACAAGCCCGCGCTGCTGCTGGCGGACGAGCCGACCGGCAACCTCGATCCCGAGCTGTCGGCGGAAATCATGGCGCTATTTGAAGACTTCAACCGGGTTGGCGTGACCGTCATCATCGCCAGCCACGACCTGCCGCTGATCGCCCGTCTGCATCACCGTACCCTGACCCTGGATCAGGGCAGCCTGCTGGCCGATGGAGAGTCCTGATGAGCGCCAAGCAACCCCAACCAGGCCGTCGCAAGGCACCTAGCGGCGCGGCGCGCTCCGAGCGCGACTGGCGTCATCCGCTGCGCAGCTGGTTCGGCAGTCACCGTGACAGTGCCCGTCAGGCGCTGGTACGGGTGCGGCATTACCCGTTCAGCAGTGCCATGACCGTCTTGGTGATGACCATCGCGCTGGCGCTGCCGATGGGCCTGTCGGTGCTGATCGGCCAAGTCAAACAACTGGGAGTGAACTGGCAGGAAGCGGCGCAGATCTCCGTGTATCTGGCCGATGACGTCAGCGCGGAGAAGGAGCAAAGCCTGACCGAACAGGTACGCCAGCTGGCGGGTGTGGCGCAGGCGCAGTTACTCGACAAGGATCTGGCGCTGGCCGAGTTCCAGCAGCACGCCGGCATGGGCGACGCCCTGCTGCAGCTCGACTACAACCCGCTGCCGAGCGTGATTGTGGTCACCCCGCTGAGTATCGACGGCGGTGCCGCAGCGCTGGAGCCGCTGCGTGATCGTCTGGTCGCCATTGACGGTGTTGAGCAGGTGCAGATCGATTTGCTCTGGGTCGAACGGTTGGCGGCGATTCTGGCAATGTTCGAACGTTTTGCCGGCGGCCTTGGTGTGCTGCTGATCATCGCCCTGCTGCTGGTCATGGCCAACACCATCCGGCTGGCCATCGAGAGCCGCCGCGAAGAAATTCTGGTGATCAAGCTGGTTGGCGGCACCGACGCCTTCGTCCGTCGCCCGTTCCTGTATATCGGCGTGCTCTACGGCCTGCTCGCCGGGGTGCTGGCCTGGGTACTGCTGGCGCTGGGTCTGGCCTGGCTGAACGTCACCGTCGAGCGCGTGGCGTCGCTGTATCAGAGCGACTTCGCCCTGTTCGGCATGCCCTTTACCGATGGCGTGGCGCTGGTATTCGGTTCCATGGTGCTCGGCCTGGCTGGCGCCTGGTTGGCGGTTGGGCAGCATGTGCGGGCGATCGAGCCTCAGTGAATGCGGGCCGGCGGCCGATCAGCGGTGCATTCGTCGCTTGGCTCCGGCTGAACTTTAGGTTACGTTCACAGTCCTATTTTGCGGTGATACACTCAGCCGTCTTTTTTTGGGGAGTTCGAACATGAGCACTGCGTTGCAGCCTGTTCATACCTTGGCTCCGGGAGCCAATCTCGAAGCCTACATTCAAAGCGTCAGCGCCATTCCGATTCTCAGCGCAGAAGAGGAGCGGGTGCTGGCTGATCGCCTGTACTATCACGAAGACTTGGAAGCTGCGCGTCAGCTTGTCATGTCTCATCTGCGTTTTGTCGTGCACATCGCCCGCAGCTATTCCGGTTACGGTCTGGCTCAGGCCGATCTGGTGCAGGAAGGCAACGTTGGCCTGATGAAGGCGGTCAAGCGTTTCAACCCGGAGATGGGCGTGCGCCTGGTCTCCTTCGCGGTGCACTGGATTCGCGCCGAGATCCACGAGTTCATCCTGCGTAACTGGCGTATCGTCAAGGTCGCAACCACCAAGGCCCAGCGCAAACTGTTCTTCAACCTGCGTAGCGCCAAGAAGAAACTGGCCTGGCTGTCGCAGAATGAAGTGGAAGCGGTCGCGGCCGATCTGGGTGTTGCCGAGCGTGAAGTGCGCGAGATGGAAAGCCGTTTGTACGGCCAGGATCTGGGCTTCGATGGCGCGCAGGACGAAGATGATGATGCTGCCTATGCACCGGTGCATTATCTGGAAGACAAGCGCTATGACCCGGCGACCCAGCTGGAGTCCGCTGACTGGTCCGACAGCGCCAGCACCAGCCTGCTGACCGGCCTGGATGCGCTGGATGAGCGCAGCCGCGATATTCTTTACCAGCGTTGGCTGGCTGAAGAGAAAGCCACGCTGCACGAGTTGGCGGCCAAGTATCAGGTCTCTGCCGAGCGTATTCGCCAGCTGGAAAAGAACGCGATGAACAAGTTGAAGAAGAACCTCGAGTCAGAGGTTGAAGTCTGAGGCTTGCAGCATTGACCGAAAAGGGGCATCCGCAGGATGCCCTTTTTGTTTGTCCGACATAAACATAAAACCAAGGAGTAACGCATGACGCGCCGTCAGGGTGTGCGATTGGCCACACTGTTCACCGTGGTGATTCTCGCCTTCTATGCATTCGGTTACTGGCAGTCACGGCCGGAAGCGCCCGAGCCAATGCAGTGGCTGGAGCGCTATCAGGCCAATCTGCTGACCCCGCTGCATGAGCAACAACTGACCCTCGGCGACGCCAGTGATGCGTTGGGTCACGGCACCCTGTGGATGATCAGCTCTGAAGGCCAGCCGCTGCTGGTCAGCCGTTACACCATGGAAAGCGATGACCTGAGCTGGCGTGTGCAGGCGGTGATCGGCCTGACTCAGGAGCAGACCGAAAGCCTGGTCCAGGCCCAGGCCTGGCAGCCGGACCTGCCCGATCAGCCGATCAACTCGGCAGTCGGTGATGCCCTGAAAGACCGTAAGGTCGTGCGCCTGAGTCTGATTCCGAACGAGCCGATGTCACTGGCGCAGGTGCAGGGTACCTTTGGCAACCCGGATCTGCGTCTGCCGGTCAGCGAAGGGGAGGCTTGGGTCTACCCGAAAGTGGGCGTGGTTGTCGCCGTTGGTGAAGAGCAGGCGCATTCGATCATGTTCGGTTTGCGCGAGGAGTTGCCGGCGGAGCAGTAATCCGCCGGTCTTACATATCCAGCCGATTACGCCAGTAGCGCACGGTCAGCCATTTCGGTACGGGCTTGCCGGCTTCCATCCGGTCCAGATAGTGGCGCCCGCCGAGCTGCTGGCTTTGCCGGCGAATCCAGTTGGCGCGGCGCAGTGCGTGTGGCGGCGGGCTGGCGGCGTCCCAGTTGAGCGGGCTGGGCAGCACGGCAGCCAGCTGCGCGGCCTGCTGGGTAGAGAGATAGCTGGCGCCGGTGCCGAAGTGATGGCGTGAGGCGGCTTCCACGCCGTACACGCCCTGGTCCCACTCGGCGACGTTCAGATACATCTCAAGAATCCGCTGCTTGGGCCAGAGCAGCTCGATACCGGCGGTAAACCAGACTTCCAGCCCCTTGCGCAGATAGCTGCGGCCAGACCAGAGGAACATGTTCTTCGCCACCTGCTGGCTGATGGTGCTGGCGCCGCGCAGAGTGCCGCCCTGCATGTTATGTTCGACGGCGGCACGAATGGCCTGCAGGTCAAAGCCGTAGTGATCGGCAAAGCGCTGGTCTTCGGCGGCGATCACCGCCATCTTCATGCTGTCGGGGATCTGCTCGTACGGGCGCCACTGGTATTCGCGGCGGTAGTCGGCGTTGTCACGCTGGCTGATCCAGCGCTCGACCATCAGCATTGAGCCCGGTGCAGGGGCCCAGCGCAGCACCAGCACGGGCAGCAGGCTGAGCAGGGCGACGATGAGGAGCCACTTGGCGGTCTTGCGCAGAATGGTTTTGAACATGGGAATCCGGATGGCGATGTCGTCCGGAGTATAAAGCAAGAGCCGGACAATTCTAGCGACCTGCCGGCGAAGGCGTCGGTCACCGGCGCGGGCTGTGGGCGGGTCAGCATTTTCCTGTTGAAGGGGGCAACATATGGCCAAATGGCTGCTGTTACTGGCATCACTGAGTGGTTTTACCGGCGTGGCACTCGGCGCGTTCGCCGCCCACGGGCTGCGCGGTAAGCTGCCGGAGAACCTGTTGAATGTGTTTCAAACCGGGGTGAGCTACCAGCTGTGGCACACCATGGCGCTCATCGGTGTAGCGCTGTTGCTGCTGCGCAGTCCCGACAGCACCTTGCTCAAGGCCACCGGGGTGCTGTTTGCGCTGGGCATCGTGTTGTTTTCCGGCAGCCTCTACCTGTTGACCCTCACGGGTGTAGGCAAACTCGGCATGATTACCCCGCTCGGCGGCATGCTTTGGCTGATCGCGTGGCTGTGTCTGGGCCTAGCCGTCTGGCGCACGATCTGATCCGCCGTGGTCAGCAGGTGGCAAAGGGCGTTATCATAGCGCCCTTGTCGCCGGTCAAGATCGACCGTGCTGAGCTGCCCTATCATCTCCATCCGTCGTTGCCGAGCCGCCCATGCAGATTCACTTGAACGGTGAGCCCTATCACCTCGACCAGCCGCTGACCCTGACTGAGCTGATCGCCCGTCTGGGGCTGACCGGCAAACGTCTGGCGGTCGAGCTGAATCTCGATATCGTGCCGCGCAGTCTGCACGCCGAAACCCGTCTGGCCGAGGGTGATCGGGTGGAAATCGTGCATGCCATCGGTGGCGGCTAACCCCATCCCTTCGCTGGAGAACCTGATGACTGATATGACCCAGGATGCGCTGGAAATTGCCGGCGTTCGCTACCGTTCCCGTCTGCTGGTCGGTACCGGCAAGTACAAGGACCTGGACGAGACCGGCCGCGCCATCGAAGCCTCCGGCGCCGAGATCGTGACCGTTGCCATTCGCCGCACCAACATCGGCCAGAACCCGGACGAACCCAACCTGCTGGACGTGGTATCACCGGACCGCTACACCATTTTGCCGAACACCGCTGGCTGCTACACCGCCGAAGAGGCGGTACGTACCTGCCGTCTGGCCCGTGAGCTGCTGGATGGCCACAAACTGGTCAAGCTGGAAGTGCTGGCCGACCAGAAGACCCTGTTCCCGAACGTGGTGGAAACCCTCAAGGCCGCTGAAGTGCTGATCAAGGACGGCTTCGACGTCATGGTCTACACCAGCGATGACCCGATCATCGCGCGCGAGCTGGCAGCGATGGGCTGTGTCGCGGTCATGCCGCTGGCCGGCCTGATCGGCTCCGGCATGGGCATCTGCAACCCGTGGAACCTGCGCATCATTCTGGAAGAAGCCACCGTGCCGGTGCTGGTGGATGCTGGTGTTGGCACCGCCTCCGACGCGACCATCGCGATGGAGCTGGGCTGCGCTGGTGTGCTGATGAACAGCGCTATCGCCCACGCCGACCACCCGGTGTTGATGGCCCAAGCCATGCATCACGCCGTAGTCGCCGGTCGCGCTGCCTATCTGGCTGGCCGGATGCCGCGCAAGCTGTACGCCTCGGCCTCATCGCCGCTGGACGGCACCCTGCGCTGAGCAGGCTATCCTTCTGTCAGGCGCCCTGCGGGGCGCCGTCTTATTCGAATCATTACCGAGCTGCCCATGTCCGATACTCCTGAACTGCCCGAAAGCGCAGACACCCCGAATCCCGAGAGCCCACCGCGCCGCGCCATTCGCAGCTTCGTCATGCGCGCTGGTCGCATGACCGAAGGTCAGCAGAAGGGCGTTGATCAGGGTTGGCCGCGTTTTGGTCTGACGCTGGATCAGGGCATGCTCGATCTGGACGCCCTGTTTGGCCGCAGCGCGCCGCGCACGCTGGAGATCGGCTTCGGCATGGGTCATTCGCTGCTGGAAATGGCCGCCGCTGCGCCCGAGCAGGATTTTATCGGCATCGAAGTGCACCGACCGGGTGTGGGGGCATTGCTCAACGGCCTGCTGACTAACGGTTTGAGCAATGTTCGCGTGTTTGACTGCGACGCTATCGAAGTGCTGAACCGTTGCATTCCGGATGGCAGCCTGGATCGTCTACTGCTGTTCTTCCCCGACCCGTGGCACAAGAAGAAGCACCACAAGCGCCGCATCGTCCAGCCGGCCTTTGCCGAGCAGGTGCGCCGCAAGCTGAAGATCGGTGGCGTGTTCCACATGGCAACCGATTGGGAGCACTACGCCGAACACATGCTGGAAGTCATGAACGTTGCCCCCGGCTACCGTAACCAGGCGGGTGAGGCAGGTTACGTGCCGCGCCCGGAAGAGCGCCCGGTGACCAAGTTCGAGCGCCGCGGCGAGCGTCTGGGCCACGGCGTCTGGGATCTGAAGTTCGAGCGAGTCGAATAAGTAAACGCAGAACGGCGCGTATGTGCGCGCCGTTCTGTTGTGTTGTTTGATGCGACGGGCTTAGCGCCGGACCCACACCTCAACCCGCCCGTTGCGCCGCGCACCGCTTTCCCCACCTGCCGATCCCACCGGCATGTAGTGTCCGTAACCCACGTAGCCCTGCACCCGGGTGCCCATTTCCCGCAGCGCCTTGGCGGCAGACAGCGCTCGTAGCTCCGAGATCATCTGCGCGCGCAGTTCGTGGCTCTGCTGGTCTGCAAAACCGATCAGCATCAGATCACGGCCGGTCTTGCCGGTGTCGTCGAGATACTGCTGCACGCGTTGCAGATCGCGCATGGCCTTGTTGTCGAGCTGGGTGCGGCCTTCGCCAAAGCGGAAGTTCACCGATAGCCGCTGGTAGTGCTGTGTCAGGCGTTTGAAGGTATCCGGGACGCTGGCATCCGGGGGCAGGTCGACGGCAAAGGGTGTCTGCGAGAAGAAGCCGGACTCGGCCACAATGGCCTGCCCGGCCTGGCTCTGCACGTACTCGATGAACTGCTGGGCTAGCGGCTTGCCGGTATCTGCCGCGGTATACAGATACAGCCGGCGTGCCAGTGGGTAGTCTTCGGTCGCGACTGACAGCTTGCTCGGCTTCAGCGCCGGGGCGTTGCCGTCGGCAATGGCCAGCAGTTTGCTGCTGCCCGCGGAGGCAAAGCCGGCAAAGCCGATGCCGGACGGGTCATTGCTGACGTCATTCGACAACTGGTCGTTCGACTCGTAGCGCCGCGCGCCCGGTGTCAGGCTGTAGCGCCCGGCCAGCACCAGTTCCTTGAAGGTATCCCAGGTACCGGATTGCTCATCCCGGGCGTAGATCTGAATCGCCCGATCCGGGCCGCCAACCTCTGACCAGTTGCTGATTTCACCGGCAAAGATGCGCGCGAGGGTATCGATGTTCAGCTGCTCAACCGGGTTGGATGGGTGCACCAGAATTGCCAGACCATCAATCGCAATCACGTGCTCACTGGCCGGGCTGGTCATGTCGGCGCGTGAAGCCATCTGCGCGCTTTCGCTACTCTTGACCCGGCGCGATGCCGCCCAAATGTCGGCGCGGTTGGCTGCCAGCGCGGTAAAACCGGTGCTGGAGCCGTGGGCCGCTACCAAAACGGTCATCGGTTTGCCGTTGTAGGTTGTCGAGAGAATGGTCTCGTTGGCCGTCTCGGTCGGGCGGGCGGAGACCGCGCTGCCGGTCAGCTGCTGAAGAAAGCCGGTCATCAACATGGGGGCAAGGGTGGCGCCGATGGTGTTGGAGCCGTGGATCTCCAGCGCATGAGCGCTGACCAGGCCCGGCAAAAGGACGAGCGAAAGCCACAGGTGGCGCAGGTGGTGGCGAACGGAATGCATGATGGACCTCATTCATCTGACAGCAGGGGTGCGAGGCTGCCAGAGTGCGACAGGTAGATGACATTCAGGTTACGGCAAGGTGACGCTTGGGCGTTGCGCAGCTGTTGTGTCGAGCCGATCACACTGGCCGTCAGACGTCGTGGTTGCCAAGCGGGCCATATAGCAACGGCGAAGTTGCGATTTGGTCATAACCTGCGAGACTTGTAGCACTGCAATCCTGCCGTTGGGTGCATAATCCACGGTCAGCAGACGACGCGGAATTTATAGATTTGACACCGACTTACGACCCCAAAACCCTGCTGATGTTGGCCAGTGTGCTGACCGGCGTTATGGGTTCCGTGTTGTTGTTGATGGCTCGAGCAACCACACCACGCATTCCTGGTGTCCGCTACTGGGCGGCGGGTTCGTTGCTGACGACGGTGGCAGGGGTCCTGATCACCTTGCGCGGTGTGGCGCCGGTCTGGCTGACTTACACCGTCGAGAACACCGCGGCGATGTTGGCTTACACGCTGTTCTGGATTGGCAGCGCCAAGCACTTCGGCCAGCAGCCCAAGCTCAAGGGTTGGGTTGTGCTGTTTGTGCTGGCCTGGATTGGGCAGACGTATTACACCTACGTTGAAGACAGCCTGCGCGGGCGCTACTGGAGCCTCACCGGATATGTGTTCGCTGCGAGCCTGATGCACGCCCTGGTGTTCGCGCAAGAGATTTACCGCAGCCGTGGCGCCCATGGGCAGCGTCTGCTGGGCGTTTTCTTTACCGGCTTTTGGGTCAGCTTCTCATCACTGGTGTTTGGCGCTCGCTGGCTGCATGCCATCCTTGAGCCGCAGGACGGACAGAGCATGCTCGACTCGTCCTGGCTGCAAGCGCTCTACCTCGGCACCTTCAGCTTCGGGCTGGTGATCGTGAATATCGGCTTCTTGTTGCTTGCGTCCGAGCGTATCCGTAGAAACTTCGAAGATCTGGCCATGACCGATACGCTGACCGGTGTGCGCAGCCGGCGCGCGGTGGTGGATGCAGCCAGTGACCTGTTCCAGCGCAGCAAGCGCAGCCGGGAGCCATTTGCGGTGCTGTCGATTGATCTCGACCACTTCAAGGCGATCAATGACCAGTTTGGTCATCAAATTGGTGATCGCGTACTGCAAGCGTTTTGTCGCCGCATGGAGGATGCCCTGCGCCAATCTGATGTGTTTGGCAGGCTGGGCGGCGAGGAATTCATCGTGCTGCTGCCGGCGACCACGATGGCGCAGGCAGGCGAATTGGCTAACCGGCTCCTGCTGGCCGCGGTGACCAGCGAGCCGGACTTGCCCGGCGTCACCGTCAGCATCGGCTATACCGACTGGCGGGTGGCCGATGCCTCTGTAGATGACATTTTCAATCGCGCGGACCGTGCCCTGTATGCCGCCAAGTCCGCGGGGCGCAATCGGGCCATGCACTGCTAAAAGAGGTTGCGCAGGTCATGCTTGACCACCGCGTCTACCACCACAGTGGTCGCCTTGCCGAGCAGGCCGCGGCCGTTCATGTGTTCCGCCAGCATCTTCGAGAACGCCGGTATCGCGTCCGCCGGCAGGTGGGTGGCGGTGTCCCACAGGCCGCGCCGATCAGCTCCGGACAATGCTGAGAGCGATAGCGCCCGACCTCCAGTACGGTCGCCACCTTCGGTGCTTTGTTGTTCACCGTGAGTGGTTAGAGCACTTCAGGGTCACTGGTAGCCCTGGCGCGGCCGGCGATAGAGAGCACCGTACTGCTGTCGGGCTGGATCCCTAGGTTCATGAGGTTTCTGCTACCTGCCATCCACCCCGCCAATACCCACACATACGCCTCGGTAACTCAACTGGTTACCGTGACTGACCGGTTCTACACTGGGCCGCATTTGAACAAACAGGAAAGCCCAGATGACTTACGAAACCCTCGATTATCAGGTGGAGGACGGTGTCCTCACGCTGACGCTGAACCGTCCTGACCGCATGAACGCCTTCAATGGCCTGATGCGTCGTGAGCTGATTGCGGCCTTCGATGCGGCCGATGCGGATGATGCGGTGCGCGTTGTGATCATGACCGGTGCGGGTCGTGCGTTCTGTGCCGGTGCGGATCTGGAGAAGGGCGGGGATACCTTCAACCGCCACAAGCGTCAGGACCAGCCCGAGGGTGATGATCTGCGTGATGGCGGGGGCACTGTCTCGCTGCGTATCTATGAGTGCACCAAGCCGGTCATCGTTGCCTTTAACGGCGCGGCGGTCGGTGTGGGCGTGACCATGAGCCTGCCGGCAGATATTCGCATGGCCTCGACCAACGCCAAGTTCGGCTTCGTGTTTGCCCGCCGCGGCATCACCATGGAGGCTTGTTCCAGCTGGTTCCTGCCGCGTCTCGTTGGCCCGATGCAGGCGGCTGAGTGGGTTTACACCGGCCGCGTATTCAGTGCCGAAGAAGCGCTCAAGGGCGGTCTGCTGCGCAGCGTCCACGAGCCGGACGAGCTGCTGCCCGCAGCGCGCGAGCTGGCCCGTGAAATTGCCGACAACACCTCCGCCATGTCTGCTGCGCTGAACCGTCAGCTGCTGTGGCGCATGATGGCGGCGGATCATCCGATGGAAGCGCACATCATCGATTCGCGCGCGATTGCCTTTATGGGTGAGTCTGAGGATGCGAAAGAGGGCGTCAGCTCCTTCCTGGAGAAGCGTGCGCCGCAGTTCAAACTGCGCCCGAGCACTGACAAGCCGGCGTTCTTCCCGTGGTGGGAAGAGCGCAAGTTTCGGTAAAAGCTGCCTGCCGCGGTGACGCTTTTAATGTTCGGCGCCAGCGCGACGCGCTGCTGACCGGATCTGACGCCCGCGCACGTTCTGTGTGCGGGCGTTTCAGTGTTAGGCTTTGGCCTTTTCTACCCAATGGGAGCTGTTGCCATGAGTCGTCACTTTGAATCCGCCCCGGGCCTGTGCGAGAACCGCGATCCGGCCACCGAGGGCTTTGTCTTCAACCAGACCATGCTGCGCATCAAGGACCCGAAAGCGACGCTGGATTTCTATACCCGCATCATGGGTATGACACTGGTTAAGAAGCTGGATTTTCCGGCGATGAAGTTCAGCCTGTACTTTCTGGCTGCAGTCGACAGCAACGCACTGGATACCTGGTCGCACGATCCGGTTGAGCGCACCCACCAGACCTTCGGCCGCCCGGCCATGCTCGAGCTGACCCACAACTGGGGCACCGAGGACGATCCGGAATTCAGCTATCACAACGGCAACGAAGACCCGCGTGGTTTTGGTCATATCGGCTTTGCCGTGCCGGATCTGGAAGCGGCCTGCGCGCGCTTTGAGGAGCTGGGTGTGTCCTTCGTCAAGCGCCCGCAGGACGGCAAGATGCACAACATCGCCTTTATCCGTGACCCGGATGGGTATTGGATCGAAATTTTTGCGCCGGGTGGGATGGCGTAACAGAGTGGTTCACGCCTGACGCAGGTCGAGCGGGAGCTCGACCTTCCCGGGAGGGCCGGCTTCTAAGCCGGCCTGCGGTGCTGAGGCACGGCGTGTTGGCAAAGCCCCGGCTCGATCTATTGCTGTTGCCGGGTGGACAAGCCTGCAGGCGTCAGGGGAAGTGCGCACCCTCTAACGTCCCCTGCTGGGTGCGCTTGTCGTACTCGCGGTCGTCGATCGCGAGTTGTTCCAGCAGGCGGCGGCCGGTGGCGTTGGCTGCTTGTTGCAATTGCTCGCACGAGGCCGCGGGCGGCAGGGCTTGAATTGCCTGCTCAATCTGTCTGGCGGCGTTCATTGCCAACTCCACGTGACCATCCTGATGCAGCTGCAGGGCGAGGAGATAGCTGTCCCACTTTTGCTGCACGCTGGCGGCGAGTTGCGGGTCGGGCTGCAGGCGCGGGATGTAGGCGGTCACGCTGACGTCGGTAGTGGCTTCGGTGATGCGGCACTGGCCGGGCGTGGAGGTCCAGCGGAAGTTCCAGTTGACCCGGTTGGCGCTGTGTTGCCGGTTGCGGTTGAGGCTGGCGCGGATGGTGTCGACGGTCGCACCGCTGACATCAAAGCTTTCCACCCGGCTCTGCAGCCGGGGCTCGGCTTGGCTTTGGCCGGCGGCGATCAGCAGCGGGCCGAGCAGTAGCGGTAACAGCAACCGGCGGCGCATCAGATCGGGTCCATCAGCCGCTCAAGGGCAGCGCGGCAGCGGTTGGGAATCGGGAAGGCGGTGTTGCTGGCGCGGTCCACGAACACATGGACGAAACGCCCTGCCGCGCAGGCTTCTTCACGACCCTGTTTGAACACGGCCAGTTCGTAGTGCACCGAGCTGCTGCCGAGGCGCGCGACCTTGACGCCGATCTCGATGGCATCGGGGAAGGCGATGGGCGCGAAGTAATCGCAGTTGGAGCTGACCACAAAGGCGACCTGATCACCGGTGTGGATATCCAGCCCGCCCTCGGCGATCAGCCAGCTGTTTACCGCGCTGTCGAAGTAGCTGTAGTAGGTCACGTTGTTGACGTGGCCGTAGATGTCGTTGTCGTGCCAGCGGGTGGTGATGGCGTGCAGGTAGTGGTAATCGCTGCGCGTGGGCTTGCTTGTACTCATGAATGCTCCGCTTCTGGCTCAGTAAGCCTGGTTATAAATGGCCAGCGCGTCCGCTTCGGTGACCTCGCGAGGGTTGTTGACCAGCAGACGCTGCTGCAGCATGGCGTCCTTGGCCAGCATGTCCAGTGTGTCTTTCGGCACGCCAGCGTCGCGCAAGCGGCTTGGCAGCCCGCAGCGCGGGCTCAGGTCGGCCAGCGCGCTGATCATTTGCGCGGTCAGGCTGTCGGCGTCACCGGCAACCAGTCCGGGGCCGACGATCAGCGGCGCCAGTTCGGCGTACAGTGGTGCGGCAGCCGGGGCGTTGAATTCGACCACCGTCGGCAGTACCAGCGCGTTCGACAGACCGTGTGGAATGTGGAAGTGGCCGCCGAGCGGGTAGGCCAGCGCGTGCACCGCAGCAACCGGTGCGTTGGCGAAGGCCTGACCGGCGAGCAGGGCGCCGAGCAGCATGGCTTGGCGGGCTTCGCGGTTGTGACCGTCTTGCACCACGGCATCCAGATTGCCAGCCAGCAGGCGCAGGGCCTCGCGGGCGAGCATGTCGGACAGCGGGTTCTTCTTCAGCTTGCTGGTGTAGGCCTCGATGGCGTGCACCATGGCGTCGATACCGGTGGCGGCGGTGACGTGGGCAGGCAGGCCCAGGGTCAGGTCGGCATCCAGCAGCGCCAGATCCGGCAGCAGAATCGGTGATACCACACCCATCTTGGTGGTGGCGCCGGTAGTGATGATCGCGATCTGGGTGACTTCCGAACCGGTACCGGCGGTGGTCGGCACCTGAATCAGCGGCAGGCGCTGGCCGCGGGCGTTGCCGACGCCGTAGATGTCTTGCAGGGTCTGGCTGCAGCTCGGGTGTGCGAGCAGGGCAACCAGCTTGGCCACGTCCATCGAGCTGCCGCCACCGAAACCGATGATCAGCTCAGCCTGCATGGCTTTGGCCTGCTCAACGGCCGCCAGCACCACGGATTCCGGCGGATCGGCCTCGACCTGATCGAACACCTCAACGGCAATGCCGGCATTGCTCAGGGTCGGCAGGACGCCGTTGAGCAGCCCGATCTTGGTGATACCGGGGTCGGTGACAATCAGCACGCGGTGGGCGTCGCGGACCTTGCACAGCTCGCCGAGCTGGCTGGCGGAACCGGATTCGCAGAGGATCTGCGCGGTGGTGGCAAAGCTGAAGGGATTCATCGGGCCTCCGGGTTGGGTGCGGGTTCGATCTGCTGCGTGCCTGCAGGCTGCTGTTGTTGTGCATTCGTCGCCGGGTAGTCACCGGCTGGCGAGATCGAAATCAGTTTCCAGACTGAGCCAATTCTGCTGACTGTACGTTCATGCGGCAAGGGCTATTGATGTTACCGATGGTAATTCACAGCCCTGCGAAGGTGGGCTTGGCCTGCTGGTCGGGGTGGAACTCGTTCTTCCCCGGCAGCCTAGAGGAACATTTCCAGCAGGTCGTTGAGGAACAGCCGGCCGCGTTCGGTTGGGCGCAGCTGCTGTTGCCAGGGCTCGAGCAGGCCCTTGGCCGCGGCCTGGTTCAAGGTATCGGCGATCTGCTCCAGTGGCTGGCCCGTGCGCTCGGCGTACCAGGCGCTGGGTACGCCATCGACCAGCCGCAGGGCGTTCATCAGGAAGTCGAACGGCAGCTCGTCTGCGTCCAGACTCTTGCTGCCGGCCAGATAGGCTTTGTCCGGGTTGAGATAGTCCTTGGGTAGACGGGTCTTCCAGTAGCGCTGTACGCGACCGCTGGCGTCGGTCAGCTTGCCGTGGGCACCGGCACCCAGGCCGAGGAAATCGCCGTACTGCCAGTAGTTAAGGTTATGGCGGGCGCGGCGGTCATCCTTGGCGTAGGCCGAGATCTCGTACTGGGCGTAACCGCCGGCGGCCAGCCGCTGCAGCCCTGCCTCCTGAATCGACCAGAGAATGTCTTCCTCGGGCAGCGTGGGCGGACGCGAGTAGAACACGGTGTTGGGCTCCAGCGTCAGCTGATACCAGGACAGGTGCTCGGGCGCGAGCGCCATCGCCTGATCCAGATCGGCCATCGCCTGGGCGTGCTCCTGATTTGGCAGGCCGTGCATCAGGTCGAGGTTCAGGTTGTCGAAGCCGGCGCGGCGCGCCATGTCGACAGCGCCGAGCGCTTCACGGTCATCGTGAATCCGGCCCAGGGCCTGGAGCTGTTCGGCATTGAAGCTCTGGATGCCGATCGACAGGCGGTTGATGCCCGCCAGCCGGTAGTCGCGAAACTTGGCCTGCTCGAAGGTGCCGGGGTTGGCTTCGAGGGTGATTTCGATGTCATCGGCGAACGGCACGCGCTGGTTCAGCGCCTGCAGAAAGCGGTCGAGGGCGGCGGCCGAGAACAGGCTCGGCGTGCCGCCACCGAAGAATATTGAGGTCAGCGGCCGGGCGGGCAGGCCGTCGAGCAAGCGCAGGTCCTGCTCCAGATCCTCGATCAGGGCGTCAACGTACTCGGCTTCGGGCAGGGCATCATGACTGGTGTGCGAGTTGAAGTCGCAGTAGGGGCACTTCTTTACGCACCAGGGAATGTGGACGTAGGCCGCCAGCGGGGGCAGCGGCCGGGTCATAGGCCCAACCGCGCCTTCAGCAGGGCCATGGCGCGGGCGCGGTGGCTGAGCTGGTTCTTCTCTTGTGGACTGAGCTCGGCACTGGAGCAGTCGCGCTCCGGTACCCAGAATAGCGGATCATAGCCAAAGCCGTGCTCGCCGCTGGCAGCACGCAGAATGCGGCCCTGCCAGGCGCCCTCGCAGATCACGGGGATAGGGTCTTCGGCGTGGCGCAGCAGCGCCAGTGCGCAGATGAACTGGGCGCCGCGCTCGGCGTCCGGCACATCCTTCAGCGCCTCAAGCAGCTTGGCGTTGTTGGCGGCATCGCCGCCGCCCCCGGCGTAGCGGGCGGAGTAGATGCCGGGCGCGCCGCCAAGGGCGTCGACCGCGAGGCCGGAGTCGTCGGCGAGTGCCGGCAGACCCGATACACGGGCGGCGTGACGGGCCTTGATCAGGGCGTTTTCGACGAAGGTCAGCCCGGTTTCTTCGGCTTCGATATCGGTGAAGTCGCTTTGCGGACGCACCTTGATGCGGTCACCCAGCATGGCCTGGAGTTCGGCCAGTTTGCCCTTGTTGTTGCTCGCCAGTACGAGTTCGTTAAAGGGCAGGGTGGCGTTACTCGTCATCGGGGAAAAACTCCTGCTGGAAGCTCAGGGTGTGCATGATGCTGCCCGGGGCAGACTGAATGTCGACCTTGAACAGCAAAATGCCGCGCTGGGTGGCGGTGTAGTTGGCAACGAAGTAGATGGCGTCGTCTTCCTGAATGCGTTTGAAGTCGAGCGCGACCGGCTGACCGATCAGGCTGCGCACCTCGCCCTTGAGGATGGCGTCGACCGCGCTGCCATCGGCGCGTTGGACGGCGACGTTAAGCACACCGTGGGTCGGGCCACGCTTGAGGCCCGCGTTGGCGGCGATGTCGGGCTGCAGGATGCTGCTGTTGAAGACGTTGTGGTAGACCACCAGATGACCGAAGCGGGTGGGCTCCGGGCCGGCGAATACGTTGAGGCTGAGCAGCATCAGGCTCAGCAGGCAGAGACGACGAAACATGGCAGTTCTCCTGTCGTTGAGGATTAGCGGCTGACCCGATAAATCGCCACTTCGCCGAGCAGGTTGGGCCACAGGCCACTCAACCAGCTGGTCTGGTGGGTTTGGTCGACCACCAGACGGTCCAGCACCTTGATGTTGCGCTCACGGCACAGCTGCTCGAAATCCTTGAAGGTACAGAAATGGATGTTCGGGGTGTTGTACCAAGTGTAGGGCATGAACTCGGACACCGGCATGCGGCCCTTGGTGCCGAGATACCAGCGGCAGCGCCAGTGGGCAAAATTGGGGAAGGTCAGAATGCCTTCGTGGCCGATGCGCAGCATGTCTTCGAGTACGCGGTCGGGGTAGTGCATGGCCTGCAGCGACTGGGTCATGACCACGGTGTCGAAGCTGTTGTCCTCGAAGTTGTCGAGGCTTTCGTCGAGGTTCTGCTCCATCACGTTGACGCCGTGGCGGATGCAGCTGCTGATCTTGTCCGGGTCGATTTCCAGACCGTAGCCCTGCACCTGCTTGTGGTCACGCAGGTGGCGCAGCAACTGGCCCTCGCCGCAGCCCAGGTCGAGTACCCGGCTGCCCGGGCGAATCCACTGCTGGATGATCTCCAGATCGGCGCGCAGGCTCATTGGTTCACCTCGATGCGGTTCATGTAGCCACTCAGGGCCTCGATATAGCGGGGAATCGGCAGCAGGAAGGCGTCATGCCCCTGCGCGGCTTCGATCTCCAGATAGCTGACGTCCTTGCGGGCGGCGAGCAGGCCGTCGACCAGCTCGCGCGAGCGCGCCGGCGAGAAGCGCCAGTCGGTGGTAAAGGACATTACCAGGCAGCGCGCCTGAACGACTGCCAGTGTGCGCGCCAGGTCGCCGCCGTTGGCCGCGGCCGGATCAAAGTAGTCCAGCGCCTTGGTCATCAGCAGATAGGTGTTGGCGTCAAAGCGGCCAGAGAACTCCTGCCCCTGATAGCGCAGGTAGCTTTCCACCTCGAACTCGACGCTGGTGAGGTCGTAGTTGAGCTGATCGGAGCGCAGATCGCGGCCGAACTTGGCGCCCATCGAGTCATCCGACAGGTAGGTAATGTGGCCGACCATGCGGGCCAGCATCAGGCCGCGCTTGGGGATCACGCCAAAGGCGGCGTAGTCGCCGTTGTGGAAGTCCGGGTCGGTGATGATCGCCTGACGGGCGACTTCGTTGAAGGCGATGTTCTGCGCCGACAGTTTGGGTGCGGTGGCAATGGCCACGCAGTGACGCACGCGGTCGGGGTAGCTGATCGCCCACTGCAGCGCCTGCATGCCGCCAAGGCTGCCACCCACCACTGCAGCCCACTGCTTGATCCCGAGTACATCAGCCAGCCGGGCCTGACTGTGCACCCAGTCTTCAACGGTCAGCACCGGGAAGCTGGCGCCGTAGCTCTTGCCGGTTTCCGGGTTGATGCTCGATGGGCCGGTGGAGCCGTGGCAGCCGCCGAGGTTGTTCAGGCTGACGACGAAAAAGCGATTGGTGTCGATGGCCTTGCCGGGGCCGATGCAGTTGTCCCACCAGCCGGGCTTGCGGTCGTCTTCGCTGTGATAGCCGGCGGCATGGTGATGGCCGGACAGGGCGTGGCAGATCAGCACCGCGTTGCTGGCGCTGGCGTTGAGCTCACCGTAGGTCTCGTAGACCAGTTCGTAGCTGTTCAGCGGCGTGCCGCAGGCCAGGGGCAGAGGGTCGGTAAACGTCTGGCGCTGGGGGGTGACCAGGCCGACGGAGTCAGCAGGTAGTCGGGACATCGGTAACCTGTTCCTGTGTCGCTTGGCCGGACTTCGTAGGGAGGATCGCTCCCGGGATACAGCAGGCAGGCGAAGGGCCAATTATGGATGCGCCAGTCTAAAGAGGGCGTTGTTCTGGTGCAACATTCAGCCGTGGTTGATGCCCAGTTCCTCGGGCAGCTGCTGCGGCTGCCGGACCAGCATGCGTTTTTGCCGGCTGGTCTGGCCGCTGAGCAGGCTGACGTGCTGGCGGCTGACTGCGAAGGCGTCGGCGAGAAAACGGATCAGCGCGTAGTTGGCCTTGCCGTCGACCGGTGGTGCGCTGATGCGGATTTTCAGCCGTTCGCCGTGCTGACCGGCAAACTCGGCGCGCTTGGCGCCGGGCTGCAGATGGCAGTCGAGGACCAGGTCCTCGCCGTGCCAGTGGTAGAAGGCCACGCCCCGCTTACAGCGCCAGGGTCAGGCCGCGGGGCATGCCGGCCGCGGCCGCCAGATTGGCGATCACCAGCATGTCGAACAGGCGGATGGCGATAAAGGCGGCAATCGGTGACAGGTCGAGCCCGCCGAGCGCCGGCAGGATCTTGCGAATCGGTGCCAGCAGCGGCTCACACAGCTGGTTGATCAGCAGTACCGCCGGGTTGTAGCTGCCTTGCGCGACCCACGACAGGATCACACTGATGATCAGGGCAAAGAAGAAGATTTTGGCGAACAGCGCGAGGATAGCGATCGCCGACCAGGCTACCAGCAGAATGATGTTCGGCAGCGCGTAGCCCATCAGCACGATGATCAGGATCATCAGCACCAGCTGGATTACCAGCGCCAGCACCAGCGAGGCGAAGTCGAGCCCGCCGTATCCGGGAATGATGCGGCGCAGCGGCATCAGCAGCGGCTTGGTGGCACGTACGATGAACTGCGAGACGGGGTTGTAGAAGTCGGCGCGGACCAGCTGCAGCAGAAAACGCAGCAGCACTACCAGCAGGTAAAGGCTACCGACGGTCTGCAGCAGATAGATGGCGGCTGTACTAAGGCTGTTCATGGGTAGTCAATCCTCAGGCAAGCTCGCGGGACATTTCGGCGGCGCGGTCGGCGCAGGCCTGCATGGCGTCATCGACCATCTTCGGCAGCCCCTGGCTGCGGAAGGTCTCGATGGCGCGCTCGGTGGTGCCGTTTGGCGAGCAGACGCGGCGGCGAAGCTCGGCAACGTCGACATCGCTGTGCACCGCCATGTCGGCGGCACCAAGGCCGGTGAACAGCGCCAGACGTTCGGCGGTGTCGCGTGGCAGGCCGAGTTTTTCGCCGGCGTCGATCATCGCTTCCATCAAATAGAAGAAGTAGGCCGGGCCGCTGCCGGAGACGGCGGTGACCGCGTCGATCAGCTTTTCCTCCTCCAGCCAGACACTGATGCCGACCGCGTTGAGGATGCCTTCGGCCTGTTCGCGCTGTTCGTCACTGACGGCGGCGTTGGCGTACAGACCGCTGACACCTTGACCACGCAGTGACGGGGTATTTGGCATGCAGCGCACGATAGCGGTGCCCGCGCCCAGCCAGGCCTCAAGGCTGTCACAGGTGATACCGGCGGCGATGGAGATAATCAGTTGGCCCGGCTTGCGGCTGCGAGGCAGGGCGCGGCAGACGTCCTGCATGACCTGCGGCTTGACTGCCAGCAGGAGGATGTCGCACTCGGCGGCCAGCACGGCGTTATCGGTGGTGGTGCGGATGTGGAACTGACGCTCAAGGGCAGCGCATTGCTCGGCCTTGGTGTCGCTGGCAATCAGGTTTGCCGGCTTGACGTTCTTCTGCAGCATGCCGCCGATCAGGCTGGTGGCCATGTTGCCGGCGCCGATGAATCCGATTACGGGTGCAGTCATAGGGGAAACCTCGTTCAACATGCGTTAGGTGTTGGCGTACTGGCGTTGCCCGAACAGAGCAGTGCCGATACGCACGATGGTGGCGCCTTCCTGTACCGCTTCGGTCAGGTCGTCGCTCATGCCCATCGACAGGGTGTCCAGCGCCAGCGGCAGGCTCTCGGCGGCCTGGCGCAGCGCAGCCAGCGGCGCGCGGCGTGCTTCGCTGGTGTCAGCCGGCGCCGGAATGGCCATCAGCCCGCGCAGCCGGATGCGCGGCAGTGCCGCGATCTCGGCGGCCAGTGCCGGCAGCTCGGCCAGTGACACGCCGGATTTGCTGTCCTCATCGCTGATGTTCACTTGCAGGCAGACATTCAGCGGCGGCAGATGTTCCGGGCGTTGGCTGGACAGCCGTTGGGCGATCTTCAGACGGTCGACGCTGTGCACCCAGTCGAAGTGCTCGGCGATGGGGCGGGTCTTGTTCGATTGAATGGGGCCGATGAAGTGCCAGCACAAGGGCAGGTCGCTCAGCTCGGCCATCTTGTCGAGGGCTTCCTGCAGGTAGTTTTCGCCGATATCCTTCAGGCCCGCAGCCCAGGCGTCGCGAATGGCGCTGGCCGGACGGGTCTTGCTGACGGCCAGCAGGGTGATCGCTTCGGGCGGGCGTCCGGCGGCCTCGGCCGCCCGCTGGATGCGCTCACGAACGTTTGCAATATTCTCTGCTATCGTGGACATTACGGACGTTAATACCTTGCCAATGGAATAGACACTGCGGGCATTCTACATGCTTGCAGGTTGTTATGGGGAACCCTATGGATATTACCGAGCTGTTAGCCTTCAGTGCTAAACAGGGCGCGTCGGATTTGCACTTGTCGGCCGGATTGCCGCCGATGATCCGGGTAGATGGCGACGTGCGTCGGATCAACGTCCCGGCGATGGAGCACAAGCAGGTTCACGCGCTGATCTACGACATCATGAACGACAAGCAGCGCAAGGACTATGAAGAGTTCCTGGAGACCGACTTCTCGTTCGAGGTTCCCGGCGTGGCCCGTTTCCGGGTTAACGCATTCAACCAGAACCGTGGCGCTGGCGCCGTGTTCCGGACCATTCCTTCCAAGGTACTGACCATGGAAGATCTGGGCATGGGTGACGTGTTCAAGAAGATTTCCGATGTACCCCGTGGTCTGGTGCTGGTTACCGGCCCGACCGGTTCGGGTAAGTCGACCAGCCTTGCGGCCATGCTCGACTACATCAACTCCAACAAGTACCACCACATCCTGACCATCGAAGACCCGATCGAATTCGTCCACGAATCGAAGAAGTGTCTGGTCAACCAGCGTGAAGTACACCGTGACACACTTGGCTTTGCCGAAGCGTTGCGCTCGGCACTGCGGGAAGACCCGGATATCATCCTGGTGGGTGAGATGCGTGACCTGGAAACCATCCGTCTGGCACTGACCGCCGCGGAGACCGGCCACCTGGTATTCGGCACCCTGCACACCACCTCGGCGGCCAAGACCATCGACCGCATCGTCGACGTGTTCCCGGGCGAAGAGAAGGCGATGGTGCGCTCAATGCTCTCCGAGTCGCTGCAGGCGGTTATTTCCCAGACCCTGCTGAAGAAGATTGGCGGTGGCCGGGTCGCAGCACACGAAATCATGATCGGTACCCCGGCGATTCGTAACCTGATCCGTGAAGACAAGATCGCCCAGATGTACTCGGCGATTCAGACTGGCGGTAACCTCGGCATGCAGACCCTCGACATGTGTCTGAAGACGCTGGTTGCCAAGGGGTTGGTCAGCAAGGAAAGTGCGCGCGAGAAGGCCAAGGTCGCAGACGGGTTCTGAGTTCAACAATGTGTCGGCGGCGGCATGCCGGCCGCCATGAAGGAAAGTAGAGGCATCGCATGGAGTTCGAGAAGCTGTTGCGGCTGATGGTTGAAAAGGGTTCTTCCGACCTTTTCATCACGGCTGGTGTTCCGCCGAGCATGAAGGTGAACGGCAAGATTCTGCCGGTTACCAAGACCCCCTTGTCCCCCGAACAGACCCGCGAGACCGTGCTCGGTGTCATGACCGAAGCGCAGCGCCGCGAGTTTGCAGAGAAGCGCGAATGCAACTTCGCCATCAGCGCCCGTGGCATTGGCCGTTTCCGGGTCAGCGCCTTCTACCAGCGCAACCTGGTCGGCATGGTACTGCGTCGGATCGAGATCAATATCCCGACCATGGAAGAGCTGCGTCTGCCAGAGGTGCTCAAGCAGCTGGCGATGACCAAGCGTGGTCTGGTGATCTTCGTCGGTGCCACCGGCACCGGTAAGTCGACCTCGCTGGCGTCGATGATCGGTTACCGCAATAAGCACTCCAGCGGGCACATCATTTCCATCGAAGACCCGATCGAATTCATTCACCAGCATCAGAACTGCATCGTCACCCAGCGCGAGGTTGGTATCGACACCGACTCGTTTGAAGTGGCGTTGAAGAACACCCTGCGTCAGGCGCCGGACGTGATTCTGATCGGTGAGGTGCGCACCAAGGAGACCATGGATCACGCGGTCGCCTTCGCCGAAACCGGTCACCTGTGTCTGGCCACACTGCACGCCAACAACGCCAACCAGGCGCTGGACCGGATCATTCACTTCTTCCCGACCGAAATGCACCAGCAGGTCTGGATGGATCTGTCGCTGAACCTCAAGGCGATTGTGGCCCAGCAGTTGATCCCGACGCCGGACGGCAAGGGCCGCCGGGCAGCGATTGAGGTCATGCTCAATACTCCGCTGGCCGCCGACATGATCCGCAAGGGCGAGGTGCATGAGCTCAAGCCGCTGATGGCGCGCTCCAACGAGCTGGGCATGCAGACTTTCGACCAGGCGCTGTACAAGCTCTACAGCGCGGGTGAAATCACCTATGAAGATGCGCTGCTGCACGCCGACTCGGCGAACGACCTGCGCCTGATGATCAAGCTGGGTTCGGAAACCGATGGTCAGCACCTGATGGAAGATCAGGCCAGTCAGGGTCTGTCGCTGGAAGAAGAAGAGGAAGTGGCGAACCGCACCCGTCGCTTCTGATGCCATGACCGCCGTCGTTCAGACGGCGGTTTGCTATTGGGCGGCTGCGGCGCTCAGACGGTTGCGCCCGCCGCGTTTGGCTTCCAGCAACGCATGGTCAGCTCTGCTGATGGTGTCCGAATAGCTGTTGCCGGGGCTGTGCTGGGCGATGCCGATGCTGACAGTCATGCCGACCGACTCGTCCTGTACGCGGATGGTCAGCCGCTCTACAGCAGCCCGTACCCGCTCCATCACCATTGTTGCTTCGGTGGCGCCGGTTTCCGGCAGCAGAATCAGAAATTCCTCGCCACCCCAGCGACCACACAGGTCGCTGTCACGGATCTCCGCATCCAGCACCCGGGCCAGTTCCACCAGCGCGCCGTCGCCGACTTCATGGCCGTAGCGGTCGTTGATGCTTTTGAAGTGGTCCACATCGAGCATGGCAATACTGAAAGGGCGCTGATAGCGGATAAAGCGCTCGGCTTCTTTCTTCAGCCGCTCAACCAGCAGGCGGCGGTTGCCGAGGCCGGTCAGGGCGTCGTGGGTCGAGGCTTCGCGCAGGGCCTCGTTGAGGTCACGCATCATCACCTGATAGCGGTCCGAGATGCGGGCCACCTTTTCCAGCTGGCGCAGTTGCTTGTTCAGGCGCTCGGTCAGCGAGTGCTCGCGCTGCTTGGCCATGCTCTGATAGCCATCGGAGATGTGGCTGATGCGGTCGATGCGGCGGGCCAGGTCCTGATGGGCGGCCCACAGCTCACGCAGCGGCGCATGCAGAGGGTTATCCTGATGGGCAGGCTGGTCCAGCAACCGGCTGATCTGCGCTTCCAGGTCCTCTTTTGGCTCTTTCATGGCGTGCTCAGGTGTGACTGATGATGTTGAAGGTAAAGCTGCAGTCTTCCTTGAACTCCTCTGCCAGCTCTGCGACGCGCTCGTTTTGCGGGTCGTAGTACCAGTTGACCTGCACTGCCTTGCCATCCTGATGCGCGGCTTCGAGCAGATCAAAAACATCCATCATGGCCTTTACGCTGCTGGTATTCAGATACAGCAGGCGCAGCTCGAGGCTGAGCGGAGTGGTTGCCTGGTCGAGGTAGGACTCGATCCAGTCAAAGACCTGCTGGAACATGTCGAACGAGTTTTCCGGGTAGGAGTCACCGGCCATATGCAGTTGGCCTGTGGCCCAGTCGCTGCGGACTTCCGGAGTGGATTGCGAACTGGGAATGCTGAAATCATTCATGGGTGCTTGGCTCTTGGTTCGGTCAGATCACGGCGCGCAGGCTGAAGAAGCTGCGGCCGTTGGCGACGGGCTGCAGGGTGGCCTGCAGCGGGGCACTGGATTTGCGGGCGATGTCGATCAGCCCCAGACCGGCGCCGGAGGGGCGGTCTGCGTCACGTGGGCGACGTAATTGTTCCTTGTAGGCGGCCTTGAGACCGGCCTTGTCCAGCTTTGCCAGGTCGTTGATCGAGCTGACCAGGTTGTCGCCGTCAGCGCTTTCGATCAGGTTGCCGGCCGACACGATGTAGCGGCCATCCTCGTTGCGGGATACCACCACGGTGGCGCCTGCTTCCTGCTCGTTCCAGCCCTTGGCGCGGGTGTAGTGGCTGATGTTCTGGGTCATTTCGATATATACCGCGAACACGTCCATCGCTGCGGAGGTCGGTGCGCTGTCGGCCGCCAGGTAATTGCGCAACGCATTGCCGATCTCTTCGATGAGGCTGCGCGAAATCGGTCCATTGAAGCACAGCATGATCTGCTGGCTGTTGAAGCGCTCTCGCATCGCGAATAGGTCGAGATTTTCCATTACAACTCCTGTGCGTTCGGGCGGGTGCTCAGTCAAAGCGGAAACACAGCATGGTGATGTCGTCGCGTTGAGGGTAGTCGCCCTGATAGGCGGCCAGTGTATCGCTGAATGCTGCGCTTTGCTCGTCCAGCGGCAGGCTGGCGTGGCGGCGCAGCATCTCGGCAAAACGGCTGTTACCGAAGCCAAAGCCGCGGTCGCCGCCCGCCTGATCAAGGAAACCGTCGGTGCACAGGTAGAACGTGCGACCGGGGCGCAGCTCGATCTCCGTATTGTGATAGTCACCGATGCGCTTGTCGCCCAATGCCCTGCGTGCGCCCGGCAGATGATCAACCTGATCGCCGTCACTGTGATACAGGGCAATTTTGGCACCGGCGAAGGTGATCTGGCGTTGCTGTAGATCAACGTAGGCGAGGCCGACGTCCATGTTGGTCGCAATCGAGCGGGCTTCGCCAGAGTCGCTGAGCATGTGTCGAACGATTTGGTCGGTACGGCGGAGAATGGCTGCCGGATCGTTCATGCCACAGTCGCTGATCGCCTGATCCAGCGCCGCATGGGCGAGCATGGTCATCAGGGCGCCGGGTACACCATGGCCGGCGCAGTCGACGACGCCAAACAGGCACTGGTTATCTTCGTGGCGGAAAATGTAGAAATCCCCACCGACTACGTCGCGGGGGCGCCACAGTACCGCGTGGTGCTCGCCGAGAGCGTTGACCAATTCGCGATTGGGCAGGATGGAACGCTGAATCAGGCTGGCGTAATCGATCGAGTCTTCGATCTTGCGCTGGGCATTGCTCATTTGCAGGTTGACCTGCTCGAGGTCGCGGGTGCGCTCCTGCACGCGCTGTTCAAGTTCTTGGGTATGGGTGCGGACCTTCTCGGCCATGACGCCAAAGGCATCGCTCAGCTCGCCGATCTCGTCGTCGCGAGCGGCCGGCATGGCCACGTCATAATTGCCCGCGGCCATGGCCTGAGCGCCGCGCTTGAGCTGGCGCAAGGGGCCGAGCAGCAGACGCTCGATAGCGACAGCGAAGATCAGTACCAGAATGGTCAGCAGCGCCGCCAGACCGATCAGCAGTGGCGTCAGCCAGGTGCTGTCGATGACCTCGGCGGTGGTCAGGTCGATGGCGTTGACCACATACCAGTCCAGCTCGGGAATGTATGTCATCGCCAGCAGCTGGTTGGCGCCTTGCAGTGCGACCGGCAGGATGCGCACGCTGCCCGGTTCTGCACCAGTGCTAGCGATGGCATCGGTGACCGCGGCTTGATCCTGCGGGCTGATCAGGTTCAGCAGATTGGCGCCGGCGCCCTTGTTGGCGTCCGCGCCGGAGTTCAGCGCGATGAGGCTGCGGTCGCTGTGGGCCTGGATAGCGCCCTGGGCGTCGATGATCATCGGCGTGACGCCCGGATCATCGCTGGTAATGAAGTCGCGGATGAAGCTCGACAGGTCCAGGCCGGATCCCGCCAGTGCGAGGACGCTGCCGTCGTGATCCTTGACCACCATGTTGAGCCACACCTTGGTGGTGTTCAGCTCGGGGTTGGTGTCGACGTTGAGGTTGTAGTCCTCGGTGTTGCGCAGGGTGCTGAAGAACCAGCTGTCGGCGTCGGACTCGGGGTTGAGAATATAGCGCGGGGCCTGGCTCTGCGCTTGGTCGCCGCCGTTGAAGTAGTAGCCCAGGTTGTCCAGCCGGCCGATAAAGTAGGCATGGTCACGGAAGTCAGCGCGGTACAGCTCGGCTTCGCGGAAGAACAGGTCGGCCTTGGCCGGATCGTTCGGGTCGCGCAGCCACTGGCGCGTCACTTCGGAGTTGGCAAAGCGCAGTGAGAGTGCCAGCTCGCGGCTGATCGGTGCGCTGATGCGCTCGCGGTTCAGCAGCGTCGCGTTGCGCGCATAGGCCTCGCCGAAGTGTTCGTGAATGCCGTTGAGCACCGACCAGCCAATCAGGCCAGCAGGCACCAGGGCCAACAGACAGGCCAGCAGCAGGGCCAGCAGTGATTTGCCACGCAAGCCGAATGCGGCCATGCCCGGACTCCTTCCAATCGCTCAGTGTATGCCGCGCACGGCGTTCAACCGACTACAGCGTCAGGGTGCCTGATATACCAGTTTCCCGCCGTAGAGAGTGTGAGTAACCGCCACCGGGGCGCCTTGTCCGATGAAAGGACAGTTGGCGCCTTTGGACAGCCAGTTTCGGCCAATTTCGCATGCCTGCGCCGGGTCGAACAGGGTGATGTCGGCAAGCCCTCCCTGAGTCAGCTGGCCGGCGGCGATGCCGAGTGCGGCCGCCGGGCCGGTGGTCACCCGCGAGAGCGCCGCCGGCATTTCAAGCAGACCGTCGGCAACCAGCGTCATGGTCAGCGGCAGCAGGATCTCGACGCTGCTGATGCCGGGGGCGGAGGCGGCAAAGGGTACTCGCTTGGACTCGGCTTCGTGCGGCTGGTGGTGCGAGGCGATGGCTTGTACCACGCCGCTCTGCACCGCCTGGCGCAGTGCGCGGCGGTCAGCCGCCGAGCGCAGCGGTGGCATGACGTGCAGTTGGCTGGAGAAACCGGTCAGGTCTTCGTCGCACAGCAGCAGTTGATAAGCCGCGACATCAGCGGTTACCGGCAGGCCGCGGGCCTGCGCATCGGCCAGCATGTCCATGGCGCGGGCGCTGGTCAGGCCGCTGAAGTGGGCGCGCACGCCGGTCTGTTCGATCAGCAGCAGGTCACGGGCCAGCGCAACGGTTTCGGCGCTCTCCGGAATGCCGACCAGACCGAGGCGGGAGGCGGTCGGGCCTTCGTGGGCCATCCCGCCCTCGGCCAGATCGGCGTCCTGCGGGGTAAAAATGATGGTCAGGCCGAAGGTCGCTGCGTATTCCAGTGAGCGGCGCAGGATACGGTTGCTGCCCATCGGCGCTAGGCCCTGGGTAAAGGCAACGCACCCGGCGTCACGCAGGGCGACCAGCTCACTCAGTTGCTCGCCGTCCAGGCCCTTGGTCAGGGCGCCGATCGGCAGGACGCGGGCGTTGCCGGCGGCCTGACTGCGATCAAGGATCAGTTCGGCGACCGCCGGGGTGTCGAGCACCGGGCGGCTGTCTGGCGGGCAGCACAGGGTGGTAACGCCACCGGCGGCGGCCGCGCGGGTCTCGCTGGCAATGCTGCCCTTGCGGCTGTAGCCGGGCTCGCGCAGGGATACGTTGATGTCGACCAGACCCGGACAGGCGATCAGCCCGCGGGCGTCGATGCGCTGGTTCGGCGTGAAGCCTTCCGGAGCTGCGCCGATAGCCTGAATGTGGCCAGCGGCGATATGCAGGTCGGTAATTTCATCAAACTGGCTGGCGGGGTCGATGACCCGGGCGCCTTCAATCGTCAGTCGCATGGTTCAGTTCGCTTCCTGGTTGAGCTGGCGCTGGGTGGTCTGTCCGGTCATGGCCATCGACATCACGGCCATGCGCACAGCGATGCCGTAGGTCACCTGTTTGAGGATCACCGACTGCGGCCCGTCGGCGACTTCGGATTCGATTTCGACGCCACGGTTGATCGGGCCGGGGTGCATGACCAGCGCATCGGGCTTGGCCAGTGCGAGGGTTTCACGGGTCAGGCCGTAGAGCTTGTAGAACTCGCTTTCGCTCGGCAGCAGGCCGCTTTGCATGCGCTCTTTCTGCAGCCGCAGCATGATTACCACGTCGACGTCGCGCAGGCCGACACGCAGGTCGTTGAAGACGCGCACGCCGTACTGGTCGATGCCTTCGGGCAACAGGGTACGCGGGGCAATGACGCGAATGTCCGGGCAGCCGAGGGTCTTCAGTGCCAGCATGTTCGAGCGCGCCACCCGCGAGTGCAGGATGTCGCCGACAATGGCAACGGAGAGATTCTCGAAGTCGCCGCGGTGACGGCGGATGGTGAGCATGTCGAGCATCGCCTGGGTCGGGTGCGCGTGGTTGCCGTCACCAGCGTTGATCACCGCAACCTCTGGGCAGACCCGTTCGGCAATGAAATGCGCGGCGCCGGAGTCGCCATGACGGACGACGAACATGTCGGCGGCCATTGCCTCCAGGTTCTGCAGGGTGTCGTACAGGGTTTCACCCTTGCTGGTCGAGGAGGTCGAAATATTCAAGTTGAGCACGTCGGCTGACAGGCGCTTGGCCGCCAGCTCGAAGGTGGTGCGGGTGCGGGTCGAATTCTCGAAAAACACGTTGCAGACCGTCTTGCCGCGAAGCAGCGGGACTTTCTTGACGGCGCGTTCGCCGACTTCAAGAAAGGAGTCGGCGGTGTCGAGTAGTTCGGTCAGCAGCTCACGTGACAGCCCTTCAATGGTCAGGAAGTGGCGCAGCTGGCCCTGTTGGTTGAGTTGCAGGTGATGCGGCGTCAGGCTCATGGCGATCTCAATTGGTAGCGGCGTCGGTCAGGGTCAGTTGCAGCGGGGTAGGGCCGGACAATTTTACGCGCTGGCCAGGGGCCAGAGCCAGCGTGGCGCCGAGGATGTCGGCGCGGATCGGCAGCTGGCGCGCATCGACGTCGATCAGGGTCACCAGGGTGACGGAGGCCGGGCGGCCATAATCGAACAGTTCGTTGAGCGCGGCGCGGATAGTCCGGCCGGTCATCAGCACGTCGTCGACCACAATGATGTGGCGGTCGTCGACGCTGAACGGCAGCTCGGATGGGCGCACCCGCTGCGGCAGACCGTGCTGCTCGAAGTCGTCGCGGTAGAAGGCAATGTCCAGCGTGCCCATCGGCGCCTCAGGGGCAACTGCAGCATGCAGCGCATCGGCGATCCAGACGCCGCCGGTATGAATGCCGACAAAGGCCGGGTCGCTGATCTGCCGCGCGCTGAGATGGGCGCGCAGCTGGTCGGCCATGCTGTTCAGCAGGCTATCGACCGCGGGAAGTGTACTCATGGTGTCTCCTTGCTCTGGCTGCTCAGCCAGGTCTGCAGCAGCAGGGCCGCGGCGAGGCTGTCGACCGGATCGTCCCGGTAGCTGCTCGGTGTGCGTCCCTGCGACTTGAGGTGTTGTTTGGCTTCAAAGGTACTCAGGCGCTCGTCGACGGTCTCGACTGGCAGCTGGAAGCGGCCATTCAGGCGCCGGGCGAAGCGGGCGGCGCGTTCGCTCATATCGCTGGCGCTGCCGTCCATGTTCAATGGCAGGCCGACGACCAGCACGTTGGGTTCCCACTCGCGGATGAGCTTGGCGATCTGGTCCCAGTCCGGTACGCCGTCGCGGGCACGCAAATTGGTCAGTGGTTCGGCGCTGCCGGTCAGGGTCTGGCCAACGGCAACGCCGATCTGGCGCGTGCCGTAGTCGAAGGCCATGGCGCGGCGGTGGGCTGTTGGCATCAGGCGTGGCCCGCCTGGCTGGTCAGCAGACTCCAGTCCACCCCGAGGGAGCGCGCCGCCGCCGCGAGGCGCTGATCACAGGGCAGGTTAAACAGAATGCTGTGGTCAGCCGGGCAGCTCAGCCAGACGTTGTCGGCCAGCTCCTGCTCCAGCTGACCCGCGCCCCAGCCGGCGTAGCCAAGGGTAATCAGCACGTTGTCCGGGCCTTCGCCCTGGGCCATGTCGCAGAGAATATCCCGTGAGGTGGTCAGGGTCAGCGGTCCGAGATCGACGCTCGACTCCCATTTGCGGCTGCCACCGTGCAGCACGAAGCCGCGCTCGGGTTCAACCGGCCCGCCGTTGAGCACGGACAGATCGCTCAAGGTGGCGAGGTCGGGCGCCAGCTGCTCAAGCAGGTCGCTCAAGTTGAGCTCGCTCGGCTGGTTGATGATCAGCCCCATGGCGCCCTCGGCACCGTGTTCGCAGAGGTAGATCAGGCTGTGATCGAAATGCGGATCGGCCATGTGGGGCATGGCGATCAGGAAGTGATGGGTGAGATTGCTCGGGGTCGTCTGCATCATGCCCATAGTATTGGGCCGAAGGCGTGGCAGGGCAAGGGCAGAATTGCCGCGCAGGCGGCAGGTCTGCTGGTCAGAAGCTGGATACCCGGTCGCCCGGCTCGAAGCGCCAGGTGCGGATAATCTCTAGCACGTCGATGTCCATCAGATCGCCGGTAAAGGGCATGAACGGAGCGGCCAGCCGGACGATGCGCATGGCGGCCTGGTCCAGTATCTGCTCGCCGGAGGACTCAAGGATCTGTACGTCGCGCAGGGTGCCGTCGCGGTTGATCTGTACCAGCAGGCGCAGGCTGCCGTAAATGCGGTTGGCGCGGGCCTCGGCCGGGTAGTTCAGATTGCCGACCTGCTCGACCTTGCGGCGCCAGGCATCTTTATAGAAGGCGCCCTTGTCCTGCATGGTCGAGGCCGCGTTGAGGCGCAATATGCGCGGGCGGCGGGCGTAGGCCTGGCGGTCTTCGGCCAGTTGCGCTTCGAGGCTGGCGATTTCTCGCGACAGATCATTCATGTCGAAGCGCAGTTGTGCGGCGGGCGCCGGTATCGGTTTGGGCGTGGGCGGGGCGGTAACGACGCGTTGCGGGCTGGGTGCGGTGGTCGTCACGGTCTTTTGCTGCACTGGCGCAGGTGGCGGTGCACTGACCTGCGGCGGCGGGCTGATCTTGTTGATCTCGCTGTCCTGGAAGGGCGCTTCTTCCGTGGTGCTGGGTGCGGCCTTTTCGTCGAGTGTGCCGCTGCCCTGCTGATTCAGTTGGGCAAGGTAGTCAGCGTCTTCTGGCGGCGCTTCGCTGTGCTGGGTCGCAAGGGTGATTTCGAGGCTTTTCGATAGCTCGCTCGGGGTCGGGATATCGAAGGTAATGCCGAGGATGATCAGCGCATGCAGCACGGCAGCCAGAAACAGGGTGAAGCCGAGGCGATCACGGGGGGTGATGGTCGGAGGGCTGCTGGGGGTAGAGGGGGGCGCTGCGTTGTTCATGCGGTCCGTGTGCTAGGTGCTGTCACTGTCCGGTGAAGTCTGCCCGCGGCGGTTGCAAAAGTCCATGTGCTGCGTCACGCCGCCGAACATCTGTGCTCGGCTGCGGGCAGGGATCAGCGGGCCTGCAGCAACTCTTCGATGGCGTCCATCAGACGGCCGCCGATGTCTGTGTCGTAGGCCGCGTCGATTTCGCGGATGCAGGTAGGGCTGGTGACGTTGATTTCGGTGAGGTAGTCGCCGATCACGTCCAGGCCAACGAACAGCAGTCCGCGTTCACGCAGTGCCGGCCCGACCTGCTCGGCGATCCAGCGGTCGCGCTCGGTCAGTGGCCGCGCCTCGCCTCGGCCGCCAGCGGCGAGGTTGCCGCGGGTTTCGCCTTGCTGTGGGATCCGTGCCAGGCAGTAGGGTACCGGTTCGCCCTTGATCATCAGGATGCGCTTGTCGCCATCCTTGATTTCCGGGAGGTAGCGCTGGGCCATGATCTGCTGGGTGCCATGGCAGGTCAGGGTCTCGATGATTACGCTGAGGTTCGGGTCGCCTTCCCTTATACGGAAAATCATGGAGCCGCCCATCCCGTCGAGCGGTTTGAGAATAACGTCACGGTGCCGGGTAGCGAATTCGCGGAGAATGTCCGCGCGGCGGGTCACAATGTGATCCGGCGCACACTGAGGGAACTGGGTAGCAAACAGCTTCTCGTTGCAGTCGCGCAGACTGGCTGGTCGGTTGACGATCAGCACGCCGTCGCGTTCTGCCGCTTCCAGAATGTGCGTTGCGTAGAGGAATTCGTTGTCGAACGGCGGATCCTTGCGCATCAGGATCACATCCAGCGAATCAAGCGGGGCCTGCTGCTGTTCGCCCAGGTCGTACCAGTGATCGGGGTTGGCATGAACTTGCAGCGGGCGGAAGCAGCCCATGGCTTTGCCGTTGGCCAGATAGAGGTCCTGGGGCTCCATGTAGAAGAGTTCCCAGTTGCGAGCACTGGCGGCCAGCAGCATGGCCAGCGAGCTGTCCTTTTTGTATTGGATCGCGTTGATTGGATCCATGACGATACCGAGGCGAATTCGCATAGGATGTGTGCTTTCCTGGCTGTTTCGGAAGGGGAATCGAGTGTAGCGCCACAGCGTCTGCGCAGCCAGTGTGGACCGGCTTGCTCTGTCGTCTCGGCGCTGCGCCAGCTTTATAGATTGCCTGCTGAATCTATGCTAAAAGTACGCGGAAAGGGAATTGGCTGGTCGAGGGGTGCCGCGCGGCAGCCTACTGAATCGACCCTCCATCAATAACAAAGGCTGGTCTTATGGAAGAAAATTTCGAGAGCCTCAAGGTCATGGTGATTGATGACAGCAAGACGATCCGACGCACGGCCGAGACCCTGCTGAAGAAAGTTGGCTGTAACGTCATCACTGCGGTTGACGGCTTTGATGCACTGGCCAAGATTGCCGACAACCACCCGGATATCATCTTTGTCGACATCATGATGCCGCGTCTGGACGGCTATCAGACCTGTGCCCTGATCAAGAACAACAGCGCCTTCCGGGCTACCCCGGTGATCATGCTGTCGAGTAAGGACGGCTTGTTTGACAAGGCCAAGGGGCGGATCGTCGGGTCCGATCAGTACCTGACCAAACCGTTCAGCAAGGAAGAACTGCTGGGGGCCATTCGCGCCCATGTTCCGCAGAGCGGCAGCGTCGCGGGCGCCGCCGGCGCCTGAGTAGCAATCAATACGAAGAACAACCCGGGGGAGTCTGATGGCCCGCATTTTGGTAGTAGATGATTCGCCGACCGAGCTGTACAAGCTGACCGGCATGCTGGAAAAACACGGCTACGAAGTACTCAAGGCCGAAAATGGTGCCGATGGCGTGGCGCTTGCCCGTCAGGAGAAGCCGGATGCGGTGCTGATGGATATCGTCATGCCGGGCCTTAACGGCTTTCAGGCAACCCGCCAGCTGACCAAGGACCCGGAAACCAATCATATTCCGGTCATCATCGTCACTACCAAGGATCAGGAAACCGACAAGGTATGGGGCACCCGTCAGGGCGCCAAGGACTATCTGACCAAACCCGTCGATGAGTCTACCTTGATCAAGACCCTGAAAACCGTGCTCGGCAGCTAGGTGCCGGCGCCTTCGATGCCGGATAAGAACGAGAACAGGGACGGCATGTCAGATATTCAACATCCTTTCGAACTGCTCCAGCAGCTGGCTGGCCAGTGCCGCCAGCAGGCAGCCGGCCTGCCGTCTCAGGACGAGGTCAGCGAGACCTGGAGTGGCGTCGGCTTTCGCCTCGCCGGCCATGTGATGCTGGCGGCCATGGGTGAAATTACTGAAATCCTGCACGAACCACGTTACACCGCGTTGCCCCGGGTCAAGGCCTGGGTGCGCGGTGTAGCCAACGTGCGTGGGCGTTTGTTGCCGATTGTCGACATGAGCCGTTTCTTCGGAGTCACCGCCGGAGGTGGGCGCAAGCAGCGCCGGGTACTGGTGTTTGATCGTGACGACCTGTTCGTCGGCTTGCTGGTCGACGAAGTACTGGGGATGCAGCATTTGCCGGTCAGCACTTTCAGTACCGAGTTGCCGGAGCTTGAGCCGCGGGTGCGGCCCTATGTTGTAGGTGGATACCGAGGGGAGCGCGACGCGCTGGTATTCAACTTTCGCGCCCTGGCACGTGATCAGGATTTTCTCGACGTAGCCATCTGATCGGAATTGGCGCAACCGGGAAAAGCCCCGAATTGCGCTGGAGCATGATTAGCCAGAAAAAACAGCCGTAGGCCAGGTAGGGGCCAGTAATATGAAGATACTTGATACACAGACGCTGTCTTCCTTGCGAAGCAACCGAACGGTACTTGGCCTGGGTGCCATTCTGCTGCTGTCGCTGGTTTTGCTGATCGCCAACTTCCTTTACCTGAACACGCAAAGCTCGCGTGACACCGAATATATTGGTCACGCGGGCGAGCTGCGGGTTCTCTCCCAGCAGATCTCCAAGTCGGCAACAGAAGCCGCAACCGGTACGCCGGAAGCGTTCGGCCTGCTGCTGAGCGCCCGTAACGACTTCCAGCAGCGCTGGGACTACCTGGTCAAGGGCGACGCGGCGTCCGGGCTGCCGCCGATGCCGTCCAGCATGGCGGATCAGCAGGCGCAGCTGCAGGCTGACTGGGACAAGGTACGCCGCAATGCCGACGCGATCCTTGCCAGCCAGACCACGGTACTGTCATTGCATGAGGTTGCCGCGACGCTGTCCGATACCGTTCCGCAGCTGCAGGTCGAGTATGAAGACGTTGTAGACGTGTTGATTGCCAGTGATTCACCGGCCGATCAGGTCGCCATCGCTCAGCGTCAGTCGTTGCTGGCAGAGCGTATCCTGGGCTCGGTAAACCGGGTACTGGAAGGTGATGAAGACGCGGTGATGGCCGCCGACAGTTTTGGCCGTGATGCTAGCCTGTTCGGTCGCGTACTGCAGGGCATGATTGAGGGTAATGCCAGTATCGGCATCACCAAGGTAGCCGATGCCGATGCGGCCAGCCGGCTGCAGGAAATTCAGTCGCTGTTCCGCTACGTATCCGATTCGGTTGACCAAATCCTGCTGACCTCTCCGGAGCTGTACCAGGTCCGTACCGCTGCCAACGACATCTTCACCGACTCCCAGTCGCTGCTGGAGAACGCCTCCCGTTTGGCGCAAGGCTTTGAAGACAACGCCGATTCGCGCGTTGCCAACACCATTCTGGGTTACGTTCTGGCAGCGATCGCGTTGATGTGTCTGCTGCTGATCGGTATTCAGCTGACCCGTGATACTCGCCTGCGTCTGGACGAGACGTTGGAGAAAACCCAACGTGACCAAGCGGCGATTCTGCGACTGCTTGACGAGATCGGTGACCTGGCCGACGGTGACCTGACTGCCCAGGCAACAGTGACCGAGGACTTCACCGGCGCGATCGCCGACTCCATCAACGAGTCCATCGACCAACTGCGTGCGCTGGTAGGAACGATTAACGATACGGCCCAGGAAGTGGAGCGCGCAGCCCAGGAAACCCAGGGCACCGCGATGCATCTGGCCGAAGCCTCCGAGCACCAGGCGCAGGAGATTGCCGGCGCCTCGGCGGCGGTAAACGAGATGGCGGTTTCCATTGACCAGGTATCTGCCAACGCCTCCGAATCGGCGGCGGTAGCGGAGCGCTCGGTAGCCATCGCCAACAAGGGTAACGAGGTGGTTCAAAACACCATTGTTGGCATGGATACCATTCGTGAGCAGATTCAGGACACCTCCAAACGGATCAAGCGTCTGGGCGAATCGTCCCAGGAGATCGGTGACATCGTTAGCTTGATTAACGACATTGCCGACCAGACCAACATTCTGGCATTGAACGCCGCAATCCAGGCCTCCATGGCCGGTGACGCGGGTCGAGGCTTCGCGGTGGTTGCGGACGAGGTTCAGCGCCTCGCAGAACGTTCCTCCGGTGCAACCAAGCAGATCGAAGCACTGGTAAAAACCATTCAGACCGATACCAACGAAGCGGTTATCTCGATGGAGCAAACCACCTCCGAGGTTGTCCGCGGCGCTCGTCTGGCGCAGGACGCGGGTGTGGCGCTGGAAGAGATTGAAAAGGTATCCACCAGTCTCGCGGCGCTGATTCAGAACATCTCCAACGCGGCCCGTCAGCAGGCTTCGTCTGCCGGCCACATCTCCAACACCATGAACGTGATCCAGGAAATTACCTCGCAGACTTCTGCCGGTACTACCGCGACCGCGCGCAGCATTGGTGAGTTGGCGAAACTGGCCGAGGCGATGCGTCAGTCGGTCGATGGTTTCACACTGCCGCAGCAGGGCGACTAAGCTGAAACGGGTGGCGCCAGGCGCCGCCCGAAGACGCTGAGTGCGAGGGTCATACGTGCAGACAACGCAAAACTGGTCGTTGCAACAGCTGCCGGAAATGGACGTGCAGCAGTTTCGTCAGTGGCAAACGCTGCTGGAAGCGCGCACGGGCGTGTGCGTCAGCGATCAACGCAAGACCTTTCTGCAGACCAGTCTGAGCGCGCGCATGCGCGAGCTCGGCATGGCCAACTATCAGGCCTACTTTGAGCACGTCACTAACGGTGCTGCGGGCGCTGTGGAGTGGTCAGCGCTGATCGAACGCTTGACCGTGCGCGAAACCAGCTTTATGCGCCATCGCCCCTCGTTTGACGCAGTCGGTCGCCACCTCGATCAACTGTTGAAAGCGCGCGGAGCGGATCGCCCGCTGCAACTCTGGAGCGTTGGCTGCGCCAGTGGCGAGGAAGCCTATTCGATGGCGATCATGGTTGAGCAGAGCCTGCGCCGTGCTGGTGGGCATCCCGCCGGATACGGTATCTGGGCAACCGATATCAGCCACAAGGCCTTGGAGCAGGGGCGAACTGCGGTCTACTCGGGCGGTCGGCTTGGCGGACTCAACGAACGGGAGCGCCGCGAGTGGCTGCAGCCGTTGCCGAATGACCGTTATGAAGTGGCATATTCGCTGCGTGACCGGGTCTGCTTTGCCCGTTTGAACATTCTTGAACTGGCCCAGGCTCCGATTCAGGACCTGGACATCATCTTCTGCCAGAACCTGCTCATCTATTTCCGCCGCTGGCGTCGTCGCGACCTGTTGAACCTGCTTGCCAGACGGCTGGCTCCAGGTGGCATGCTGGTGATCGGACTGGGTGAAATCGTGGACTGGAACAACCCGCTGCTCGAGCGTCTGCCCGATGATCAGGTGCAGGCCTATGTGCGGCGGGACAGCAATGGACGTCTGGAGTGAATATGGGTGATCGGCATGATTATGTCGCGCTTGACTGGGTCAAGGGCGAGATATCCGAAACGCTGAATCAAGCGCGACAGGCCCTTGAAGCCTTTGTCGAAAACCCCGAGGACTCGACTCGACTGCGTTTTTGTCTGACCTATATCCATCAGGTCCATGGCACGCTGCAGATGGTTGAGTTCTACGGTGCGGCTTTGCTCGCCGAAGAAATGGAGCAGTTGGCGCAGGCGCTGATGAACGGTTCGGCCAGTCGTGAAGGCGAAGCGCTGGAAGTTCTGATGCAGGCGATTCTGCAGATGCCGGCTTACCTGGACCGGGTGCAGAGTGGCCGTCGAGACCTGCCGATGGTGTTGCTGCCGCTGCTCAACGACATGCGCACCGCCCGCGGTGACAAGCTACTGTCCGAAAATGCCGTGTTCAGTCCGGCGCTGGACGCCGCGGACACCGAGCAGCGTAGCGACGGGGTTGCTGATCTGAGCGACGACGCCAGCGTACGCCAGCTGCGGAAGTTGCGCCAGGCGCTGCAGATGTCCCAGGCCGGCGTTATCCGCGGCCAGGATGTGGCCCAGAACAGTCGACATTTGCGCAACGTGTTTGTGCGTCTGGAAACGCTATGTGCAGGCGCACCCTACGCTCAGCTCTGGTCAATTTTCGCCGGTGTGGCCGAAGGGCTTGAGATCGGCAGCATCGAGAACAGCGCTGCAGTAAGGCAGTTGCTGCGTCAGGCAGATCAGGAATTACGTCAGTTGATGGCGCGCGGCGCGACAGCGCTGCAGAGTTCGCCGCCGCGTGAGTTATTACGCAACCTGCTGTTTTATGTCGCCAAGAGCGCTGATGGCAGTCCGCGTCTGGATGCACTGAAAGAACGCTATCAGCTCAAGGGCAGCTGGAATGAAGAGCAGCGCGGTGGCGGTGATCGACTGGTTGGCCCTGATCGTGAAGCCATGCAGTCGGTGGCACTGGCGCTGGGCGAAGAGCTGCTGCAGGTAAAGGATCAGCTGGATCTGTTTGTGCGCAGCGATCGTCGTCAGCTCGATGGTCTGGAAGGCATGCTGCCGGTGATGAAGCGCATCGCCGACACGTTGGCGATGCTGGGGCTGGGGCAGCCGCGGCGGGTGCTTACCGAGCAGATTGAACAGGTTGGTCGTCTGGCGTCCGGCGAGTCGGCGATCAGCGACGCCGCCTTGATGGATGTGGCTGGCGGCATGCTGTATGTCGAAGCCAGTCTGCAGGGCATTCTGGGTGTTGAGCGCAGCGAGCAGGATGGTGGCGGCGACAGCGACATGCAGGGCCTTGCAGCGGCCCAGGATATTGCGCTGGTCCACCAGTTGGTGGTGCAGGAAGCGCGTAACGCGCTGGAAGAAACCCGCGAAGCGATCAACGCGTTTATTGCTCATCAATGGGATCACAGTTACCTGGCGCCCATTGATGGACTGTTGACCAGCGTCCGTGGTGGTCTGGCGATGGTGCCGCTGGCTCGCGCAGCGGCCGCGGTCTCGGCCTGCCGTCGTTACATCAGCGAGCAGCTGGTGGAGCGTGCGCTGGTGCCGGATTGGACGGCACTGGACGCGCTGGCCGATGTTATCACCAGTATTGATTACTACCTTGAACGCCTGGCCGAAGACGACAGTGACCGGGGCGATAGCATCCTCGATGTGGCTGAAGAGCGTCTTGGCCTGCTTGGTTACCATCCACAGAACCTGCAGGGTGAACTGGCAGACGAGGTCGAGCCTGAGGCGGACGCCGACGTCGGCCTGCCTGAGCTGGAAGTGCCCGAGTTGCTTGCCGAGCCTGTGGCAGCTGACCAGCCTGTCAGTGAGGCAGAGGCAGAGGCAGAGGCAGAGGCAGAGGCAGAGGCAGAGGCAGAAGCAGAGATTCCTGCGCCGACGCCCGCCCCTGCAGCCGCCGCCGAGCCGGAAGAAGACGAGCTGGATGCGGAACTGGTCGAGATCTTCGTTGAAGAAGCCGGTGAAGTGCTGGAGACGCTCGCCGAGTTTACGCCGCAGTGGCAGGCCGATCTTGAAGATGACAAGGCGCTCGCAGAAGTACGCCGTGCTTTCCACACCCTCAAGGGCAGCGGCCGTATGGTGCGCGCGGGCGTGCTCGCCGAGTTGGCCTGGTCCGTCGAGAACATGCTCAATCGGGTAATTGATCGCAGCATTGAAGCGGACGCGTCGCTGTTCCAGGTCGTCAATGCCGTGCGCGCGCTGATGCCGCGTTTGGTCAGCGATTTTGAGCAGCACCAGCAGCACATGTTGCCGGAAGTTGAGGCGCTGACCGCACAGGCCGACGCGCTGTCTCGAGGTGAAGACCTGCCTGAGTCAACAGCAGCGGTTCAGGAGGCACCATCCGAGGCTGTTGAAGCTGCAGAGTCGCTTGACGCGGGCAATGAAGCAGACACGCTGCCTTCCGAAGCCGAAGCCGAAGCCGAAGAAATCGTCGACTTCAGCGAGTTTGAACTGCCCGAACTCGATACCCCCGAAGAGCCGGTCGACGGCGAACAGGCGCTACCGCTTGCGGCTTTCGAGGACGAGGGTCTCGATCCGGCTGGCGTTGAGCCGGAACTTGAGCCAGAGACACAGAGCGACGCGCTGGAATTGCCAGAGCTGGAAGAACTGCCGGAGTCCGAGGCGGAATGGTCGCTGTCAGAGCTTGAAGATGTGTCGCTTCCCGAGCTGGAAGATACCTCTGCTGAAGAGCCCGAGTTGCCGCTCGCAGAGTTTGAACCAGGCCAGCCTGAGGCCATTGACCTCGCGTTTTCGGCAGACCAGTCTGCGGAACAGCCAGAGCCAGAGCCAGAGCCAGAGCCAGAGCCAGAGCCAGAGGCTGCGGGCGGCATGGACCCGATGTTGCTGGAGATTTTCCGCAACGAGACCCGCAATCATATCGACCAGATCAACGCCTACCTCAGCGACTGCCACGAGTACGGCACACCGCGGGCGTTGAGCGACGCGCTGCAGCGCGCACTGCATACCCTCAAGGGCAGTGCGCATATGGCCGGAATTCAGCCGATCGCGCTGCTGGCCACACCGCTGGAAAAACTGACCAAAGACTTCAAAGCCAATCTAATTCCCGCGGATCAGGCGATGGCCGATCTGCTTGGCGATGCGGTGGCCCTGTTCGAGACCGGCCTGGAGCAGCTGGCATCTGCGCCGCAGGCAACCATTCCCGGTTCTGACGCGTTCCTGCAGCGTATCGACGCCATGCGCGAACAGGGGCTGACGGCGCGAGACAGCGGCAGGGCAGATCTGGAGAGCGGCGCTGGTGCCGACCTGATGTCGATCTTCCTGACGGAAGGTATCGATCTGCTGCTGGATGTCAGCGACGAGCTGAACGTGCGTTCGCCCGGCAGCGTTCCCGAGTTGGATAGCGCCGAGCTGGCGGCCAGCTTGCGTGCGCTGGCCGAGGTGGCGGGTGAAGTTGAGCTGGCGCCGCTGGAGCGCTTGGCCGATGTGCTTGAGCAAGTACATGATCGCCTGCGCTCCGAGCTGTTGGAGCTTGATGAGGACGTCCTGAACGCGCTGGCGGCCGGTCATGACCGATTGATCAGCATGATGGATCAGGTGGCGGCCCATCAGCATCTGCTTCCGGCCGAGACTGAGATGCGAGCGTTGCAGGCGCTTATTCCAGGCGCGGCGGAACGCGAGCCGGATTCGATTACAGCGCCCGAAACGGCAGCGCCTGCGGGCGGCAGCTGGAGTCTCAGCGAAGCGGGTACGGATGCTGAGCTGGTCGACATCTTCCTGGAAGAAGCGCAGGAAATTATTGATAGCGCTGCGGGCAGCCTGCAGCAGTGGATTGCCGATACGGGTAACACGCTCGCGGTCGAAGCGCTGCAGCGTGATCTGCATACCCTCAAGGGTGGCGCCCGGATGGCCGAAATTCGCCCGGTCGGCGATCTCGCCCACGAGATGGAATTTGTATACGAGGGCCTCTGCGACGGACGTTATCAGTCCAGCGATGGCCTGATCGCCTTGCTGCACGCCTGCCACGACGCGCTCGCCGAGATGGTTGAAGGGGTGGTCGCCTCCAGGCCGATCAGCGACGGCGCCGCGTTGATCGCCGCGATCAACGGCTTCCGCAGGAATCCTTCCCAGGTGCCGGCCTTGCCTGGCGCCGAGCCGGCTGCCAGTCAGCCGTTGGAGCGCAAGACAGCCGAACCTGCTATGGCGCCGCCAATGCAGGGCATGCTGGCGATGTTCGTCGAGGAAGCCCAAGAGCTGTTGGGCCCCTGTGAATGGCTGTTTGCTGCCAAGGATAACGACGCCGCTGCCGCGGCTGACCTGCTGCACCGAGTGCAAACCCTCAAGGGCAGCGCCCGTCTGGCCGGTCAGCATGCGCTGGCCGAGCAGGCCAAGCAACTGGAAGGGGCGCTCACTAGCGGTACCGCGCAGGAATCACAGCTGACCGGGCTGCAGGATGCGGTAGCCCAGCTGGCATCCGGTGCCGAAGCACTGGCGCCAATCCCGACTCCGATAGCACCGCTGCCGGTGCCCCCCGAGCCGCCGGCTGAGTTGCCGGCAGCCAGCGCAGACGGTATGTCTCTGGCCGAGGTCAACGCGGTGCTGAAGCAGGCGATGGAAGCCGATGCTCCCGCCGTTGGTGACAGCGGTAAGCGTGCTGCTGCTCAGGAAAGTGTCAAGGTCTCGGCTGCGCTGCTTGAAGAACTGGTTAACTTGGCGGGTGAGACTTCCATCTTCCGTGGCCGTATCGAACAGCAGGTCACCGACGTTGCGCACATTCTTGAGGACGTGGAAAGTACCATCGACCGGGTACGTGATCAGCTGCGTCGCCTCGACATGGAAACCCAGGCGCAGATCCTCTCGCGCCACCAGGACCAGATGGGCCCCGGTTACGAAGATTTCGACCCGCTGGAGATGGACCAGTACTCCCAGTTGCAGCAGTTGTCGCGCTCGTTGTTCGAGTCTGCGTCTGACTTGCTTGATCTGAAGGAAACGCTGGCGACCCGCAGCCGCGACGCCGAAACCCTGCTGCTGCAGCAGGCGCGGGTCAACACCGAGCTGCAGGAAGGCCTGATGCGTACCCGCATGGTACCGTTCGAGCGGCTCGTGCCGCGCTTGCGCCGGGTGGTTCGTCAGGTTGCCAGTGAACTGGGTAAACACGTGGACATCGCCATCGGCAACGCCGAAGGGGAGATGGATCGTAGCGTTCTGGAGCGCATGATCGGACCGCTGGAACACATGTTGCGCAACGCGGTTGACCACGGCATCGAATCGCCCGAACAGCGGGCGGCCAGTGGCAAGCCGCGCGACGGTCGGATCAGTCTGGATCTGCAGCGAGAGGGCGGCGAGATCGTGCTGACCCTGCAGGACGACGGCGCCGGTATCAATCTGGAGGCCGTGCGCCGCAAGGCCATCGAGCGCGGCTTGATGGATGCGGATGCCGACCTGACCGATCAGGAAGTGCTGCAGTACATTCTCGAAGCCGGTTTCTCTACCGCCGAGAAGGTGACGCAGATTTCGGGTCGCGGCGTCGGTATGGACGTGGTTAATGCCGAGGTCAAGCAGCTCGGCGGCAGCATGACGCTGACTACTGAACCGGGTAATGGCTCGACGTTCACTATTCGCCTGCCGTTCACGGTGTCGGTAAACCGTGCGCTGATGGTGTATTCGGGTGAAGACCTGTACGCCATCCCGCTTAACACGATCGAGGGTATCGTGCGGGTTTCCGGGTACGAGCTGGAGGCCTATTACGCGCCTGACGCACCCCCATTCGAATACGCCGGCAAGACCTACGATCTGCGCTATCTCGGCGACCTGCTGGTAACCGGCCAGCAGCCCAAACTGTCGGGCCACAGTCTGCCGCTGCCGGTCATTCTGGTACGTGGCGCCGAGCACAGCGTTGCGGTGCAGGTCGACGCGCTGGCTGGCTCGCGCGAGATCGTTGTAAAGGGCCTCGGCAAGCAGTTCGCCGTGGTGCCCGGTATCTCGGGGGCGACCATCCTCGGGGACGGCCGGGTCGTTGTGATTCTGGATCTGCTGGCGGTGATTCGTGCCCAGCAGGCGCAGCACGCCCAGCAGCAACTGGCCGCCGAGCGTGCGGCTCTGGTTGGCGAGTACGAGGAAGAGCGGCCAACGCTGGTCATGGTGGTCGACGACTCGATCACCGTGCGTAAGGTCACCAGCCGCCTGCTTGAGCGCAACGGCATGGAAGTGGTTACCGCCAAGGATGGGGTCGAAGCGATCGCCAAGCTGCAGGACATTACTCCGGACATCATGCTGCTCGACATCGAAATGCCGCGCATGGACGGCTTCGAAGTCGCAACGCTGGTGCGCCACGATCCGCGTCTCGAGAAGCTGCCGATCGTGATGATTACCTCGCGGACAGGCGAGAAGCACCGTGAGCGCGCACTCGGTATCGGCGTCAACGTCTATCTGGGTAAACCGTATCAGGAAGCGCAGCTGCTCGAGGTGATTGATCAACTGGTAGAGAGTGGTGACTGAGCCGGCGCCCGGTATTGCATTGCTGGCCTGCGACGCAGGCCAGCGCAAGCAGCTGGCGAAGGTATTGAGTACCTTTGGCTATCGCATCGTGTCTGCTGAAGATCCGGCGGTGCTGCAGCCGGAGCAACTGGCACAGATTCAGACTGATGCCTGGCTGCTGGAGCTGGCTGACGAATCACCGTTGACCGAATGGCTGCTTGAGCATAGCGAGGTGCCGGTGCTGCTTGGGGCGGGGGAAATTCCCGTCGCTGACAGCGAAGATTATCCGCGCTGGCAATGTCGCCTGTATGCCAAGCTGCTGCCGTTGCTGGGGGCTCCAGCCCAGGGCCAGGCGCCGAGCCTGGTTGCGGCTGCGCTGCCCAATCCGATCGAGCGCGGTCCTTGCGTCTGGGTGCTGGGCGCGTCCCTTGGCGGGCCGGCCGCGGTCAAGCGCTTTCTGGACACCTTGCCGGCAAGTCTGCCGATTGCCTTTGTCTATGCCCAACACATCGATCCGGGCTTTGAGCAACAGCTGCCGCAGATCATTGGGCGGCAGAACGAGTGGCAAGTACTCAATTGCCGGCCCGGGAGCCGATTGCAGGCCGGCGAAGTGCTGGTGGTGCCGATTGCCCAGCAGCTGTTGTTCGGTCGCGACGGTGAGCTGAGCCTGAGTAATGAACCTTGGCCCGGCCCGTATCAGCCGTCGATTGAGACCGTGCTGGACTTGGTCTGTCAGCAGTTTGGGCCGGCCTGCGGTGCGATCATCTTCAGCGGTATGGGCGAAGATGGCGTTGCGGCCTGCGGGCGAATGCGTCAGCAGGGTATTGAAGTCTGGACTCAGGATACGCAGAGTGCGGCCTGTGCAACCATGCCCGGCGCGGTGCTTGAGGCGGGATTCAGTCAGCGCCAGGGTTCGCCGGAAGAACTGGCGATTGCGCTGCAACGCTGGCTGGCGCAGGAATGGTCTGCCGCCAGCTGAGCACACTATTGATCATCATGAGGGAGTGGGTACATGGCGTCTGATGCGCTGGAGACACTGAACGGCTTGATCGTGCCGCTGCGCGAGCAGTCGCTGCTGCTGCCGAACGTAGCGGTTGCCGAGCTGGTGGGCTTTCGTCTGAGTCAGGCTGCCAATCAGGGGCCCGATTGGTTTCTTGGCTGGACTCTCTGGCGCGACCAGCAGGTACCGATGGTCGACCTTGATCTCTTGATGGGCGATGCCGCCGACGTGCCCGACGTTCAGCCACGCACCCTGATTCTTAACGCCATTGGCGGCACGCCCGGCGTGCATTTCATCGCCCTGCGGGTATGGGGCATTCCCCGTTCACGCAAGTTGCAGCGTGCAGACGTGACGGCGACCGCCAGCGCCACGGAGTGGACGCTTCAGCAGGTCAGCCTGAGTGACGAGCCAGAGGATCTGTTGATCCCGGACCTGCAGGCGCTGGAGCAGGCGCTGGACCAGGCAGGCTTGCTACGCCGGGCCAGCTGAGCTGGGCCTCAGTCGCCCAGCGCAAAGCTCAGTCTTGCCTCGGTGCCGCCACCGACCCGATTGAGCAGTTGCACCTGCGCGCCGTGGCTGTCGGTAATCCGCTTGACGATGGCCAGCCCTAGCCCGGTGCCCTTGGTTGAACGCGCCTGATCACCGCGGATAAAGGGGCTGAACAGGGCATCGTTGTCCAGAATCTCCACGCCGGGGCCGCGGTCCAGCACGCTGACAGTCAGCTGCCGCTCAGCACCCACGCGACTGACGTAAGTGCAGACTTCCACGCCGGTTCCACCGTGCACCAGGGCGTTGTCGATCAGGTTGATCAGTACGCGCTTGAGTGACAGGCGGCGGAAGGTGAGGCGCGGCACCTCGGCCAGACACAGCCGCACGACCTCGCCGTTACTGTTCAACGGCGCCACTACCTCACGAATCAGCTCGTTGATATCACCTTCCTCGGTCGGCTCGGCGCTGCCGTCACGGATGTAGCTCATAAACTGTTCGAGGATGGCGTCCATGTCCTCGATATCGCGAATCATGCCGTCAGTCAGCTCGGGTTCGGCATCCGACAGCAACTCGGATGACAGCCGCATGCGAGTGAGTGGCGTGCGCAGATCATGCGACACGCCGGCCAGCAACATGGTGCGGTCCCGATTGGCCTGTTCGACGTCCTGCGACATCTGGTTGAACGCCCGGTACACCTCGGAAATCTCCGACGGCCCGCTGGTGTCGAGCAGCCGCACACTTTGGCCGCGACCGATACGCTGAGCGGCGCGCTCCAGCATCTTCAGCGGATGGTTCAGTTGGCGTACCAGCAGCCAGGCGGCGGCGGTGGAAAGCATGCCAATCAGCACCAGCCAGGTAACTACCAGCCAGACCCGCTGACCGCGCAGGGGGTGAGCGTAGAGCGGCACTTTCAGCCAGTAATTGCCGTAGATTGGCTGGTGAATCCAGACCGCCGGCTGGGCTTGGGTCTGAACTCGGACTTCGGTTTGGTCGCCGAGCTCGTCGCGCAGCTGATGGGTGAAAATGCCGGAGTAGGGCCAGTGCACTTCGCCCTGTGGCACCTGTTCGGGCACCATGATGTGGATGCCGGTCATCTCCTCGATATCGCGGCGGGCCTCCGGCCCACTGGCCCAGTAGGCGCGCACCAGCATCGCGGTGCCGTGGCTGTACTGACGATCAACCAGCAGGTCTTCGTTGCTCAGCAGATAGATCAGTGTCAGCACCTGCGAAAACAGGGTGACGATCAGCACCAGCAGGATGGTGCGGCCAAAGAAACTGCGTGGCAGCAGTGGGTGCCAGCCGGGTCCGCCCTTCACGTATTCTGACCGTCCGGTACGAACACGTAGCCGACGCCCCAGACAGTCTGGATGTAGCGCGGCTTGGATGGATCGGGCTCCAGCATCCGGCGCAGACGCGAAATCTGTACGTCGATCGAGCGTTCCAGTGCATCCCACTCGCGGCCACGGGCCAGTTGCATCAGCTTGTCGCGGGTCAGCGGCTCGCGCGGGTGGCGTACCAGCGCCTTGAGTACCGCAAACTCGCCGGTGGTCAGCATATTCACTTCGTCACCGCGGGTCAGTTCACGGGTGGCCAGATTGAGGGTGAACTCGCCGAAGGTGACCTGATCGTCGTCCGCACTCGGGGCGCCCGGCACCTGAGGGGCCTGGCGGCGCAGTACCGCTTTCATGCGGGCAACCAGCTCGCGCGGGTTGAACGGCTTGGGCAGGTAGTCGTCGGCACCGATCTCCAGCCCCTGAATGCGGCTGGTCTCGTCGCCTTTGGCGGTCAGCATGATGATCGGCGTGGTGTTGCCTTCGGCGCGCAGCCGCGCACAGGCGCTCATGCCGTCTTCGCCGGGCAGCATCAGGTCGAGCACGATCAACGAGTAGATCTCGCGTGCCAGCAGGCGATCCATCTGCGCAACGTCCTCGACCGCGCGGACTCGGTAGCCCTGCTCGCCAAGGAAGCGCTCAAGCAGTCGTCGCAACCGCACATCGTCATCGACAATCAGGATTTTTTCGCCTTCGTCTGCCATGTACCACCTACCGAAAAGAGTGAGCCTGCATTGTGACTCAAGCCCCCGTAACTTGAGGGCTGGCCATTGTTACAAGAGGTTTCTTTTTACCCTGTTATGGCGCCGTCATCCAGCCGCTTTATGAAGGCCGACCACGGGCGCATCTGTCGGTTATACTGCCCGGCCTGTTATAGCCAAGAGTGGAAGTGTCTCCCCATGCAGAGTATTGCCTCGCGCATCGCCAGCGAACTGTCTGTTCGCCCCGAGCAGGTCGCCGCTACCGTCAGTCTGCTGGACGAGGGCGCCAGCGTCCCGTTTATTGCCCGTTACCGCAAGGAAGTAACCGGCAGTCTCGACGATACCCAGCTGCGCTATCTCGAAGAGCGTCTGCGCTATCTGCGTGAACTGGAAGACCGCCGTGCTGCGGTGCTGTCGAGTATTGCCGAGCAGGGCAAGCTGAGCCCCGAGCTGGAGCGCGACATTCGGGAAGCCGACACCAAGACCCGACTGGAAGACCTTTACCTACCCTACAAGCCCAAGCGCCGAACCAAGGGTCAGATCGCCATCGAGGCCGGTCTGGAGCCGCTGGCTGATGCGCTGTTTGCTGATCCGCAACTCGACCCGGAGAGCACCGCTGCTGGCTACGTTGACGCCGACAAGGGCGTGGCAGATACCAAGGCCGCGCTGGATGGCGCCAAGTACATCCTGATGGAGCGCTTTGCCGAAAACGCCAGTCTGCTGGAACGTCTGCGCGGTGCGCTGCGTGATGACGGTCGGGTGGTATCCCGCGTGGTGGCGGGCAAGGAGCAGGAAGGCGCCAAGTTTTCCGACTATTTCGAATACGACGAGCCGCTGAAGAAGGTGCCCTCGCACCGCGCGCTGGCGATTCTGCGTGGCCGCAACGAAGGCGTGCTGAGTATTGCGCTCGAGCTGGGTGACGCCGAGCCGGCGCCGGGCGCCATGCACCCCTGCGAAGCGCTGATCGGCGAAGCCGTCGGCATCAGCAATCAGGGCCGCGCGGCGGATCGCTGGCTGAACGAAGTGGTGCGCTGGACCTGGCGGGTCAAGTTGCTCGGTCATCTGGAAACCGAACTGCTCGGCGAGCTGCGTGAGGCCGCTGAAGATGAGGCGATTCGCGTGTTCGCCAGCAACCTGAAAGATCTGCTGCTGTCGGCACCGGCCGGCCCGCGGGTAACGCTGGGCCTCGACCCGGGGCTGCGCACTGGGGTCAAGGTGGTGGTGGTCGATGCCACCGGCAAGTTGCTCGATACCGCGACGATTTTCCCGCATGCGCCGCGCAACGATTGGGATCGCTCGTTGGCGACCCTGGCTGCGCTGTGCAGCAAGCATCAGGTTGACCTGATTGCGGTGGGCAACGGCACGGCCTCGCGCGAGACCGACAAGCTGGCGGCTGATCTGATCAAGCTGTGCAGTGGCCAGAAGATGCAGAAGGTGATGGTCTCCGAGGCGGGCGCCTCGGTGTACTCGGCCTCCGAGCTGGCGGCCCGCGAATTTCCGGATCTGGACGTGACCTACCGCGGTGCGGTGTCTATCGCCCGTCGCCTGCAGGACCCGCTGGCCGAACTGGTGAAGATTGAGCCCAAGGCCATTGGTGTCGGCCAGTATCAGCACGACGTCTCGCAAGTGAAACTGGCACGCGGGCTGGATGCGGTGGTTGAGGACTGTGTGAACGCGGTCGGCGTCGATCTGAACACCGCCTCTGCTGCGCTGCTCACCCGCGTCTCGGGTCTCAACCCGAGCATCGCCCAGAACATCGTCGATTACCGTGATAGCAACGGCGCCTTTCGCAATCGCCGCGAGCTGCTCAAGGTCAGCCGTCTCGGCGAGAAGACCTTTGAACAGGCGGCGGGCTTCCTGCGCGTCATGAACGGCGACAACCCGCTGGACGCCTCGGCGGTGCACCCGGAGGCCTACCCGCTGGTCGAGCGCATTGCCGAACAGACCGGCCGCGATATTCGGGGCCTGATCGGAGACTCCACCTTCCTGCGCAAGCTGGAGCCGGCGCGTTACACCGACGAACACTTCGGTATTCCGACCATTACCGACATCCTGCGCGAACTGGACAAGCCGGGCCGCGACCCGCGCCCCGAATTCAAGGCGGCCGAGTTCCAGGAGGGCGTTGAGAGCCTCAAGGACCTCAAGCCGGGCATGACCCTGGAAGGGGTCGTGACCAACGTGGCCAACTTCGGCGCTTTTGTCGACATCGGTGTGCATCAGGACGGTCTGGTGCACATCTCCATGCTCTCGCACCAGTTCGTCAAGGACCCGCGTGACGTGGTCAAGGCCGGTGACATCGTCAAGGTCAAGGTGCTGGAGGTGGACATCCCGCGTCAGCGTATCAGCCTGACCATGCGCCTGGACGACAAACCTCAGCCAGCCAGCGAGCGTCAGCAGCCGGGCGAGCGCAATCGCGGTCGCCAGAGCGCACCGCGCGGTAACTCGGGCGGTAGCAATGCGCGCTCGGAGGCTGCCGGTGGCACCTTTGCCAACCTGTTTGCCAACGCCAAGAACCTGAAGAAGAAGTGACCCCATGACCGATTTGCATCCGGCACTGGCGGCGTTTGCCGCCGAACGCAGCAGCGCTTTCACTGCGCTGGTGGGTATCGAGTTCGCGGCCATCGAGCGGGGTGTGTGCACCCTGCGCCTGCCGATCGATGACAAGCACTTCAATTCCACCGGTCGGGTGCATGGCGGGGTGGTCTTTACCCTGCTTGATTCGGCCATGGGCGCTTCGGCGTTCAGTGTGCTGGAGCCGCACGAAAGCACGGCGACCATCGAGTGCAAGATCAACTACACCCGCGCGGTCACCGGCGGCGTGCTGGAATGTACCGGCAAGGTAATGCATGCCGGTACGCGCACCATCGTCGTCGATGGTGAGGTGTGGCAGGATGGCGCTCTGGTTGCCAAGTGCCTGGGCACCTTTGCCCGCATCTGAGCGAGCCCCAGCAGCCTTTCTATACTGATCTAACGGGTCGGCGGTGTGCGTCGACCCTCTGCCTAAGGAGTGACGCCTTGTCACCACTGCTCCGTGAACGCCTGGCTCTGCTGGCGACACCCGCGAACCGCGCGCTGCTGTCCGACTGTCAGCACGGTATCGAGAAGGAAAGTCTGCGTATTTCCGCCGACGGCACGCTGGCGCAGACGCCGCATCCGCTGGCCTTGGGTTCGGCATTGACGCACCCGCGGATCACCACAGACTACTCCGAGGCGCTGCTGGAGCTGATCACCCCGGTGCGAAAGCGTATCGAGGATCTGTTTGGCCAGCTGGACGAGATCCATCGCTTTACCTACAGCGAGCTGGGGGAGGAGCGACTGTGGACCGAGTCCATGCCCTGTCGCCTGCCGGCCACCGATGAGGAGATCCCGATCGCCCGGTACGGCACCTCGAATATCGGCACTCTTAAGTATGTTTACCGGCGCGGCCTGGCGGTGCGTTACGGCAAGGCCATGCAGTGCATTGCCGGTATTCACTACAACTTCTCGCTGCCGCCACAACTGTGGCAGGTGTTGCAGGCACATGAGGGGGATACCCGCAGCGCGCAGGCGTATCAATCGGAGCGCTATTTTGCGCTGATCCGCAACTTCCGTCGCTATGCCTGGCTGCTGATGTACCTGTTTGGTGCGTCCCCGGCGGTCTGCGCCAGTTTCCTGCAGGGTCGGGACCATCGTCTGCAGCCGCTCGGTGAGCAAAGCCTCTACCTGCCTTGGGCAACCAGCCTGCGGATGAGTGATCTGGGCTACAACAACAACGCTCAGTCCGGCCTGAACGTCTGCTACAACAGCCTCGATAACTACATCAACAGCATGCTGGACGCGATCAGTCTGCCGTATGCGCCCTACGCCGCGCTGGGTACCCATGATGCCAGCGGCCAGTGGCAGCAGCTCAATACCAACCTGCTGCAGATCGAAAACGAGTTCTACAGCCCGATCCGTCCCAAGCGGGTCGCAAACAGTGGCGAGAAGCCGGTTCATGCGCTGCGTGAGCGCGGGGTCGAGTACATTGAAGTGCGCTGTCTGGATATCGATCCGTTCGTACCGCTCGGGATTGAGCCGGCGACGGCTCACTTCCTCGACAGCTTCCTGCTGTTCTGCGCTATCAGCGACAGTCCCGAGTTGAGCGACAGCGAATGCGAGCAGGCGGCGAGTAATTTCAGTCTGGCGGTCAAGCGCGGCCGCGAGCCAGGCCTGCTGCTGAGCGATAACGGCAGCAAGCGCAGCCTGGTGAGCTGGGGCGAGTCTCTGCTGGATGGGATCGCCGCTTGCGCCGAGCTGCTGGACCAGTCGCAGGGCGATTCGGCGTTTGTCGACTCTGTGACAGTGCAGCGCGCCAAGCTCAAGGATGCATCGTTGACGCCGTCGGCAAGGGTACTGGCGGCGATCGCCGAACAGGGCGACAGTTTCTTCCGCTTTGCTCTGGTGCAGTCAGAAGAGCACAGCGCGTACTTCCGAACCCGCTCGCTGGACAGCGAAACGCAGATGCGCATGGCGGCTGAGGCCGCAGCGTCATTGGCGGATCAGGCGGCGATTGAAGCGGCGGATGACATCGATTTCGATACCTTCGTGGATCGCTATCTGAGCCAGCAAGCCTGAGAAGCGGGGGGTGAACACCCCCGCCGTCGTTACTGCACGATCAGATTGGTGAACAGCAGGTCATCGACCAGCGGATCGCCTTCTTCCTCTTCCAGCACCTTCTGTACTGCGGCCAGCGCGCTGGCGCGCAGTGCTTCCTTGCCTTCCAGTGAACTCAGGTTCTCCGGCAGTTGTTCGCTGAACAGAAACACCAGCGCGTTGCGGATCAAGGCGTCGTGGTAGCGGATGCGCTCGACTGCCGCGGCATCGTCGGTGCGCAGGGCCACGTCGGCCTTCAGATACTGAATGCGCGGGCCGTTGCCCAGCGTGCCGACGAACGATGGCTTGAGTTCAACGTACTGGGTAGTGGGGGCGGCCGCATCTTCCTGGGCCAAAACCGGGGAGGCCACCAGCGTCAGCGCCAGCAGCAGAGAGTAGAGGGGTTTGCAATGCATCGGGATGGAACTCCATAAATGTCCGCACAGGATAGCTGAGGGGCTCGCTGCAGCCAAATATCGCGTGCCTCCGGTCTTATGCGAACCTATCACCTCGGGGCATGGTCATTGACCCTCTAGCCGGGTTCACGTCTAGACTGTCGCCATTGCTCAGCTTTAGCCAAGGAGACAACAATGAAAGCGGTACTGTGCAAAGCCTACGGTCCTGCCAGCAGTCTGGTGCTGGAAGAGACTGCCGATCCGGTTGCCAAGAAAAACGAAGTCGTCATCGACATCCACGCTGCCGGCGTCAACTTCCCCGACACCCTGATCATCGAAGGCAAGTATCAGGTCAAGCCGCCGTTCCCGTTCTCTCCGGGCGGCGAAGCGGCTGGCGTGGTTGCCAGCGTTGGCGAGAACGTCAAACACCTGAAAGTCGGTGATCGAGTCATGGGCCTGACCGGCTTCGGCAGCTTTGCCGAGAAGGTCGCGACCGACGCCATGCGCGTACTGCCGATGCCGGCCGATATGGACTTCGTTACCGCTGCCGGTTTCAGCATGACCTATGGCACCTCCATGCACGCGCTGAAGCAGCGTGGTGAACTGAAGCCGGGCGAGACCCTGCTGGTTTTGGGTGCGTCCGGTGGGGTAGGCCTGGCTGCTGTTGAACTGGGCAAGGCCATGGGCGCACGCGTCATCGCCGCTGCCTCCAGCGCCGAGAAGCTGGAAGTTGCCAAGGCGGCAGGTGCCGATGAGCTGATCAACTACAGCGAAGTCAGCCTGAAGGACGCGGTCAAGGAACTGACCAACGGCCAAGGCGCCGACGTGATCTACGATCCGGTCGGTGGTGACCTGTTCGACGAAGCTGTGCGCTGCATCAACTGGAAAGGTCGTCTGCTGGTCGTTGGCTTCGCCAGCGGTCGTATTCCGGAATTCCCGATCAACCTGGCGCTGCTGAAAGGCTCGTCCATTGTCGGCGTGTTCTGGGGGGCCTTTGCCGCGCGCGAGCCGCAGGTCAATCTGGAGAACTTCCAGGAAATGTTCCGCTGGTACAGTGAAGGCAAGCTCAAGCCGCTGGTCTCCAAGACCTTCGAGCTGAATGAGTATGAAGCTGCGCTGAACATCCTCAGCACCCGTCAGGCGGTTGGCAAGGTCGTCGTTAAGACCCGCTGATCAATCCCTGCGGCAAAAAAAGCCCCGCACAGGTCGCCTGTGCGGGGCTTTTGCGTTGCAGCATCAGCTGGCGCCCTGATAGCCCTGCTGGCGCCAGGCTTCATAGATCAGAATCGCGGCGCTGTTAGAGAGGTTCAGGCTGCGGCTGCTGGCCTGCATCGGAATACGCAGCACCTGATCCGCTGGTAGCGACTCGCGCACCTCGACCGGCAGGCCGCGGCTCTCCGGCCCAAACAGAAACAGGTCGCCCGCCTGATACTCGGGTTCGCTGAACCAGCGGGTGCCCTTGGTGCTCAAGGCGAACACCCGGTTCGGTTGCACCTGCTCCAGGCAGCTGGCCAGGTCCGGGTAGCTGCGCACCGCAGCAAACTCGTGGTAGTCCAGCCCAGCGCGGCGCAGGCGCTTGTCATCCAGCTCGAAGCCCAGCGGCTCGATCAGGTGTAGCTGGCAGCCGGTATTGGCGCACAGGCGGATGATGTTGCCGGTGTTCGGCGGGATTTCGGGTTCGAGCAGGGCGATATGAAACATGGGCAGGGTGCGCAGCTGAGAAAGGCGCCAGTGTGCAGGGCGCCGGCAGTTGCTGCAAGGTGTGTCACGTCAGGGTGCCCGAAGAAGTAGGGGCGAAAAAAAAGGCGACCCCAGCCTGCCTGAACCGAGGTCACCCCAAATACACCCATTAGTCATTTAGCATCAAGCGTGCCAGTTTGTCTCTGGGTGTACTTTATTCGCTTTCATCGTCGTCGGAACCGTCGACATTCATGCCCAGTTCCTTGATCTTGCGGGTCAGGGTATTGCGGCCCCAGCCCAGTAGCTGCGCGGCATCGCGGCGTCTGCCGGCAGTATGCTTGAGGGCTGTTTCGATCATGATGCGCTCGAATGCGGGTACCGCAATATCGAGCAGGTTGGTGACGCCGCGGGCCAGTTCCTGGTCGGCCCACGTGCGCAATCCGTGCTCCCAATGCCCATCCGGCGCACTGTCCTGGTGCTGAGTGAGCAGTTCCGGGGGCAAGTCCTCGATCAGCACTTCGCGGCTGGAGGCCATGACGGTGATCCAGCGGCAGGTGTTCTCCAGCTGGCGCACGTTACCGGGCCACGGCAGGTTGCGCAGATAGTCCTGGGTCTGGGGCTTCAGGGTCTTGGGCTCGACGGCCAGTTCCTGAGCCGCGCGGGCCAGGAAGTGCTGGGCCAGTGCCGGGATGTCTTCGCGGCGTTCGGCCAGCTTGGGAATATGGATACGGATGACGTTGAGGCGGTGGAACAAGTCCTCACGGAACTTGCCGGCCTGCACCAGGCCTTCGAGGTTCTGGTGGGTCGCGGCAATGATGCGCACGTCGACCTTGATGGGGGTGTGACCACCAACCCGGTAGAACTCGCCATCGGCCAGTACCCGCAGCAATCGGGTCTGGGTCTCGGCCGGCATGTCGCCGATCTCGTCGAGAAACAGGGTGCCGCCGTCGGCCTGCTCAAAGCGGCCGCGGCGTTGCACGGCGGCGCCGGTGAAGGCGCCTTTTTCGTGACCGAACAGCTCCGACTCCATCAGATCCTTCGGAATCGCCGCCATGTTCAGCGCAATGAACGGGTTGTGCGAGCGCGGGCTGTGACGGTGCAGTGCGTGGGCAACCAGTTCTTTACCGGTACCCGATTCGCCGTTGATCAGCACGGTGATGTTGGAGTGGGACAGGCGACCAATGGCGCGGAAGACTTCCTGCATGGCCGGTGCTTCACCGATGATTTCCGGTGTGCGGGTCTGCAGGGTTTCTTCGTCCTGAGCTTCCTGCTCGTGGGTATGAGCCAGGGCGCGGCGCACCAGGGCAACGGCCTCGTCGACGTCGAATGGCTTGGGCAGGTATTCAAACGCGCCGCCCTGGTAGGACGCCACCGCGCTGTCGAGGTCGGAATGCGCGGTCATGATGATGACCGGCAGTTTCGGATAGCGCTCGCGTACGGTCGCAAGCAGCTCCAGGCCACTGGTGCCCGGCATGCGGATGTCGCTGATCAGCACATCCGGGTGCTGGCGCTGCAAACGCGCCAGTGCGGCGTCGGCGCTGTCGAAGGCGACCGGCTCCATGCCTTCCTGCTGCAGGGCCTTCTCCAGTACCCAGCGGATGGAACGATCGTCATCAACGATCCAGACGTTCTCGGCACGATTCTGTGAGCGGGTCATAAAACAGTTCTCCAGTTCCGGTTTCACCGGCAGGCAGTTGAGGCATTGCGCAAAGGCAAGGATGCTAAAAGTCGGGCTGCCACATGGGCGGCGCTCGTGTCGTCGTGGGGGCGGGGCATGTTAGTCCGCTCCCTCCTGTTCCAGTGGCAGGAACAGGGTAAAGGTGGTTTGTCCCGGAACGCTGTCGCATTCGATCAGGCCCTGATGCTGGCTGATGATGTTCTGGGTGATCGACAGCCCGAGGCCGGTGCCGTCGGCGCGCCCACTGACCATCGGGTAGAAGATGCTTTCGACGATGTCGGCCGGGATGCCTGGGCCGTTGTCGATCACTTCAACACGGCAGACCAGCCGGTAGCGGGTCTGGCCAATGGTGAACTGGCGCAGCGTGCGGGTGCGCAGGGTGATCTGGCCTTCTTCCAGCGGCGCCGCCGAGGCGATTGCCTGCATGGCGTTGCGGACGATGTTCAGCAGGGCCTGGATTAACTGCTCGCGATCGGCCTGGACATCGGGAATGCTGGGGTCGTAGTCGCGCTTGATGTGCAGTGCGCCCTGGGTTTCGGCCTCGATCAGGCTGCAGACCCGCTCGGTAATCTCGTGAATATTGATCGGTCGCAGGGCTGGCGGGCGGTAGGGGCCGAGCATGCTGTCGACCAAATTGCGCAGCCGGTCAGCCTCTTCAATGATGACGTCGGTGTAATCCTTCAGGCCGTCTTCCGGCAATTCGCGCGCCAGCAGTTGTGCTGCGCCGCGGATGCCGCCAAGTGGATTTTTGATCTCGTGGGCCAGGCCGCGTACCAGCACCTTGGTGACTTCCTGCTTGGACAGCTGTGCCTCTTCCTTGGTGATGCGCAGCAGACGGTCACGCGGATACAGCTCCATCAGCAACCAGCTGCGATTGGCCGCGATGATCGGGGTCACCGAGTAGTCGGCCATCATGCTCTGGCCGTTACTGAGCGTCAGCTGTGCTTCGCGCTTGGTGAAGGGGTGGCCGTTCTCGACTGCGTTATGCAGTGAGTCGAGCGCCGCGGCGGTATCGGTAAACAGATCCTGCACGCGCTGCTGATAGACCCGCTGGCCACTGACCGCCAGCAGCATCTCCGCCGCCGGGTTCATAAAGCTCAGGCGCAGGTCGCTGTCCAGCAGCAGCACTGCGGTGGTCAGGTTGTCGAGAATCTGGCGTAGAAATCGGTCTGGCAGCATGGCTATATCCGTTGTTTGGGCAGGGAAATGCAAGAAGCGAACCAATTCGGGGCGCATTCCGGGTAATGGCGGGAATCACTTGCCCGTTTCTGTGACCGGCTGCCACCGGACTGCTCAAGAACGCGCACAGCCCCTGCTAATGCTGGGCTGCTTTACTGCCAACCCCTGATTAATGACCGGTGTGCGATACGGCGGGCGCTCGACCTGGTGTGGTCGAGCGCATTGGAACGGTGCGCGAATTGGAGTCGCCAATTGCGAGTATGCACCGAAGTGGTGCGCTCGTCATTGGCGCGGGAAGGGCGTATTGGTCAGGGTGCGCTGGCCGGTGGCGCAGGTACGTTCGGAGCAGTGGGCGCGGCAGGCGCGCGGGGTGCCTGATTGGCGCTATTGAGTCGGCCGGGCTGATTAAGCGAAGTGCGTTGCACATGCACGGTAATCGGACTGCTTGCGCCGATTTCCTTGCCGCGGGTATCGGTAATCACTGCTTCAATCTGGTGCGACCCCCGATCCAGGTTTGGCAGGGTCAGGTTGGCCTGGGTCTGGCCCGCGCCGGGCAGGGCTTGGGCGCCGAGGGTGCCGTCAACCCGTGCACGCAGCAAGGCGCCGCTGCGCAGTGGCGGATCAATGGCGACGCTGAGGGTGATATTGCCGTCGTTGGCGCGCACGGCGCTGTCGTTGGCGGGGCTGGTGATTTCCACCCGGCGGTAGCGGCTCTGAGTCGAGCTTGAGGTATCCGCCTGGCTGCTGTTCTGGTTGTACGAAGGAGTAGGTCGCGGAGGCTCCATCGAGTTGGGGGTGCTGACCTCAATGCGCTGGGCGTTGGGGGACGGCTTGTCCGAGTAGACGGTATTTCCGTCCGCATCCGTCCATGTGTAGATCTCGGCGCTGACACCTTGGCAGAAGATCAGTGCGCTGCAGAGGGCAAAGATAAGCGTGCGCGGCATTTTCGTACTCTCCTTGAGACATATGCGCATGCTGGCACCGTCGGCGAGGGCTGGCAACTACCCTGATCCGTATCTGCGACGGGCGTAAAAAAAGGGCGCCCGACTGGGCGCCCTTTTTGGGGTGACAGTTGCCTGTCTCTGGATCAGACGCTGTAGTACAGGTCGTATTCCAGCGGGTGAACGAAGGTGCGAACCTTGATTTCTTCGGCGCTCTTGAGCTCGATGTAAGCGTCGATGAATTCGTTGGTGAACACGTCGCCCTTGGTCAGGAACTCGCGGCCAGCGTCCAGGGACTCCAGCGCTTCCTTCAGGCTGCCGCAAACCTGCGGGATCTGTGCGGACTCTTCCGGCGGCAGATCGTACAGGTTCTTGTCGGCTGCATCGCCAGGGTGGATCTTGTTCTGGATACCGTCCAGACCCGCCATCAGCAGTGCTGCAAAGCACAGGTAGGGGTTGGCAGCCGGATCAGGGAAGCGAGCTTCGATGCGGCGTGCTTTCGGGCTGGAAACGTACGGAATACGGATCGAGGCAGAGCGGTTGCGGGCGGAGTAGGCCAGCATGACCGGTGCTTCGAAGCCCGGAACCAGACGCTTGTAGGAGTTGGTAGACGGGTTGGTGAACGCGTTCAGCGCCTTACCGTGCTTGATGATACCGCCGATGAAGTACAGGGCGGTGTCAGACAGGCCGGAGTAACCTTCGCCAGCGAAGGTGTTGGTGCCGTCCTTGGAGATGGACATGTGAACGTGCATACCGGAACCGTTGTCACCGTACAGCGGCTTCGGCATGAAGGTAGCAGTTTTGCCGAACGCGTCAGCAACGTTGTGTACGCAGTACTTCAGGGTCTGTACTTCGTCGGCTTTCTTCACCAGGGTGTTGAACAGTACGCCGATTTCGTTCTGGCCAGCAGTTGCCACTTCGTGGTGGTGAACTTCGATGGTCAGGCCCATTTCTTCCATGGCGTTACACATGGCAGTACGGATTTCGTGGTCGTGATCGACCGGCGGAACCGGGAAGTAACCACCTTTGACGCCCGGACGGTGGCCTTTGTTGCCAGTCTCGAAGTCGCCGTCAGTGTTCCAGGAAGCCTGTTCGGAGAAGATCTTGAACATGGAGCCGGAGATGTCGGACTTGAACTTCACTTCGTCGAATACGAAGAATTCCGGCTCCGGGCCAACGAATACGGTGTCACCGATACCGGTGGACTTCAGGTACTCTTCAGCGCGCTTGGCGATGCCGCGCGGGTCGCGCTCGTAGCCCTGCATGGTGGAGGGCTCGATGATGTCGCAGACGATGATCAGGGTCGGCTCTTCGGTGAACGGATCCAGAACCGCAGTGCTGTCATCGGGCATGAGGATCATGTCGGACGCTTCGATGCCTTTCCAGCCGGCAATCGAGGAGCCGTCGAACATCTTGCCGTCTTCGAAGAAGTCTTCGTTGACATCACGGGCCGGCATGGTGACGTGCTGCTGTTTGCCCTTGGTATCGGTGAAGCGCAGGTCTACCCACTTCACGTCATGCTCGTTGATCAGTTGCATCGCTTTCGACATGGTTTCCTCCAAAAGGAATCGTTTGCCAGACAGCCGGTCTGGCGCCTCAATATAACGTCCAGCGGTTGAGCCGCTGCTCGGTTGCATTACAAGTGAGCAAAAGGTGTGCCATTTCGGAGCATTGGCTGTAAGCCCCGTGTTTGGCGCCTCTTGCACTGAAACCTGGTGGTGCGCACCATTCTGGAGCACCTTGTTGGTGCAATGAACGATGTTTGTGCGCCAAGTTGGTGCATTGCCCGCCCGGCAGTTAGCCGAGCGCCGGGCGCCTGCTGCGCGTATAATGCAGCGCTTTGCGCACGATATGCCAGCCCCATGAAACTGATCATCAAATTTTTCCCGGAAATTACCATCAAGAGCCGCCAGGTTCGCAAGCGTTTCATTGCCCAATTGAAGGGCAATTTGAAAAAGGTGCTGTCGGCGGTCGATCCGCAAGCCCGGGTCAACGGCAACTGGGACAGTCTTGAAGTCAATCTGGGGCCTGACCCAGCGTTGCAGCAGCGCTGTATCGAGCGGTTGCGCAACACGCCGGGCATTTCGCATTGCTTCGAGGTGCACGAGTATCCGCTCGGCACCATCGATGAATTGATCGAACTCTGTGTGACCAACGTTGGCGAGCAGCTGCACGGCAAAACCTTCGCGGTGCGCTGCAAGCGCGTGGGCACTCATCCGTTCTCCTCGCAGGATGTCGCGATCAAAGTGGGTAGCGCACTCAACAGGCGCTGCGGCGCAGCGGGCGTGTCGCTGAAAGATCCTGAAGTGGAAGTGCACGTCGAGATCCGTGATCAGAAGATTTATCTGATCCAGGCGCGCCACGAGGGGATGGGTGGCTTCCCGCTGGGGACCATGGAGCCGGTGCTTAGTTTGCTGTCCGGTGGCTTTGACTCCACCGTGGCGAGTTATCAGATGCTCCAGCGGGGTCTGCTGCCGCACTTTGTATTCTTCAATCTGGGTGGCCGTGCCCATGAGCTGGGTGTGCGTCAGGTCGCCCATTATCTGTGGGAGCGTTACGCGACCAGTCATCGCCTGCGCTTTGTCAGTGTGCCGTTTGAGGGCGTCGTTGCCGAGATTCTGCAGAACGTCGAAAACAGCCAGATGGGCGTGGTGCTCAAGCGCATGATGCTGCGTGCGGCAGACCGCGTGGCCTATCGTCTGGGTATTGATGCGCTGGTTACCGGTGAGGCGATTGCCCAAGTTGCCAGCCAGACCCTGCCGAACCTGAGTGTGATCGACAAGGTTGCCGAGCGCCTGGTCATTCGCCCGCTGATTACCACCAGCAAGCTGGACATCATTGATGTTGCGCGGCGTATCGGCACGCTGGAGTTTTCCAGCAGCATGCCCGAGTACTGCGGGGTGATCTCCGTTAGTCCGGCGATTCGCACCACGGTGGCGCGGGTTGAGGCGGCCGAGGCCGAGTTCGATTTCGAGGTGCTGTCGCAGGCGGTTGAGAATGCCGTCTACAGCGAATGCAGCGAGCTGGGCGAAATGATGGAGGGCGGTTCGCCGGTCGAGATTGTCGAGCAGGCGCTGACGGGCCAGATCGTGATCGACATCCGCCACCCGGATGAACAGGAGCTGCGCCCGTTGCAGTTGGAGGGGGTGGAAGTGCAATCAATTCCTTTCTATACCCTTAACAGCCGCTTTGCCGAACTGGATCCGTCTCGTGCTTATCTGCTGTATTGCGAAAAAGGCGTGATGAGCCAGTTGCATGCCCAGTATCTGCTCGATGAAGGTCACGGCAACGTGCGTGTGCTGCGTCCGGTCGGCAGCAGCAAGCGCTAAATAGCTTTGCCGAGCTGCGGTTCTGCTCGGCGCAATTGAAGTAATGGCGGGGTGTTTTGAACAAAAAACACCCATTGTCACCTTTGGGTCTGTATAATGCCCCCCTCTTTTTTTCAGTATGCCGGCTGTCGCCGCATCACCCAGGACGCTCACAGTGATCGAGAATCTCCGCAATATCGCCATCATCGCGCACGTTGACCACGGTAAAACCACGCTGGTCGATGCCCTGCTGCGTCAGTCCGGTACCCTGGATCGTAAGGAACTGGATTCCGAGCGGATCATGGATTCCAACGACCAGGAAAAGGAACGCGGCATTACCATTCTGGCGAAGAACACCGCCATCAAGTGGAACGGCTACAACATCAACATCGTTGACACCCCCGGCCACGCAGACTTCGGTGGCGAGGTTGAGCGCGTTATGTCCATGGTTGACTCGGTACTGCTGCTGGTTGATGCGGTTGACGGCCCGATGCCGCAGACCCGTTTCGTAACCCAGAAGGCCTTCCAGGCCGGCCTGCGTCCGATCGTTGTAGTGAACAAAATTGACCGTCCGGGCGCACGCCCTGACTGGGTTATCGATCAGGTCTTCGATCTGTTTGACAGCCTGGGTGCGACCGATGAGCAGCTGGACTTCCCGTTCGTTTATGCCTCCGCGATCAACGGTATCGCCGGCATGGATCCGGAAGAAATGTCCGAGGACCTGACTCCGCTGTTCCAGACCATCGTCGATCGCGTCCCGTCCCCTGACGTTGACCTCGACGGTCCGTTCCAGATGCAGATCTCTGCCCTGGACTACAACAGCTTTCTGGGTGTAATCGGTATCGGCCGTATCCGTCGCGGTAAGGTCAAAACCAACACGCCGGTCACCTCCATCGACGCCAGTGGCAAGAAGCGCAACGGCCGTATCCTGAAGATCATGGGTCACCACGGTCTGCAGCGCGTTGAAGTTGAAGAAGCACAGGCGGGCGACATCGTCTGCATCAGCGGCTTCGATCCGCTGTTCATCTCCGACACCCTGTGCGATCAGCAGAACGTCGAAGCCATGCCGGCCCTGACCGTTGATGAGCCGACCGTGAGCATGACCTTCCAGGTCAACGACTCGCCGTTCGCCGGCAAGGAAGGCAAGTTCGTCACCAGCCGCAACATCAAGGAGCGTCTGGAGAAGGAGCTGCTGCACAACGTCGCTCTGCGCGTTGAAGAAGGCGACAGCGCTGACAAGTTCAAGGTTTCCGGTCGTGGCGAGCTGCACCTGTCGGTACTGATCGAAACCATGCGTCGTGAAGGCTTCGAGCTGGGTATTTCCCGTCCTGAGGTAGTGATCAAGGAAATCGACGGCGAGAAACAGGAGCCGTACGAGAACGTCACCATCGACATCGAAGAGCAGCATCAGGGTCCTATCATGGAGCAGATGGGTCTGCGTAAAGGCGACCTGGGCAACATGGTTCCGGATGGCAAGGGCCGCCTGCGTCTCGAGTACGTTGTTCCGGCGCGAGGCCTGATCGGCTTCCGTAACAGCTTCCTGACCATGACCTCGGGTACCGGCATCATCACCAGTACCTTCAGCCACTACGGGCCGGTCAAGCAGGGTGAGGTTGGTCATCGTCAGAACGGTGTACTGGTCTCCATGGCGACCGGCAAGGCGCTGACCTACTCGCTGGAAACCCTGCAGGATCGCGGCAAGCTGTTCCTGGAGCCTGGTCAGGAAATCTATGAAGGTCAGCTGGCCGGTATTCATAGCCGCGACAACGACCTGGTCATCAACCCGACCAAGGGCAAGAAGCTCGACAACATGCGTGCTTCCGGCAAGGATGAGACCATCCAGCTGGTACCGCCGGTCAAGTTCACCCTGGAACAGGCTCTTGAGTTCATCGATGACGACGAACTGGTTGAGGTAACGCCCAAGTCGATTCGTCTGCGCAAGAAGCTGCTCAGCGAGACTGATCGCAAGCGCGCCAGCAAGAACTGAGCTGCGTCGAACTAAAAAAAACCCGCCCGGGAATCCGGCGCGGGTTTTTTTATGTCCGAAAGTCGGGGTTGGCGGTATAGGTGACCAATGGCTAACGTGTGAGAGGGGCGTTCTGAATAATCCGTGTGATATCATATTGATATCAAATGCCTTCCGGCATGCCTTGTTCGGGGATAATAATAATGGGTGAAAACCGGCACATCGGCCTGCAACAGTGGATCTGGCGCGCGTTTATTCGCAGTGCGCTGGTGCCGCTGGTGTTGGTAGAGGCGGCGCTGATTGCTATCTACCTGTTCAGCAACGCGGCTATTCGCGATGAGCAAACCGACTATCTGCGGCAGACGGCGTTGGCCGAACTCAGTGGTGCTGCAAAGCTGGAGGCACGGGTAATCAACGCGCGGCTGGAGCAGGTAGCCGCACTGACTAACGGTTATCGAAACCTCGTTGCTGCGGCCTTGACCGAGCCGCAGGTGCTGCCGGAGGTTGCGACCGCACGCACGCCAAGCGGCGTCATCTATAGCCCCGATGATCTTGGCGGTAGCGCGTTCTTCTATTCTGGCGCCACCCCGGAATCGCGGCAGGATCTGGACAAGATCAGGCGCATGGCAACGCTCGATCCGGTCATGCGTGAGTTGCAGCACAGCAATCCGCTGATCGCCAGCGTGTATTTCAACAGCTGGGATAGCTATAACCACATTTACCCCTGGTTTGCCACTGCGGAGCAGTATCCGCATGAAATGGTGATCCCCGACTACAACTTCTATTACCTTGCTGACGCAGAACACAACCCCAGTCGGGGTGTGGTCTGGACCGACGTCTATCTGGATCCGGCCGGCCAAGGCTGGATGATGTCAGCGATTGCGCCGGTGTATCGCGGCGACTTCCTTGAGGGTGTGGTCGGCATTGATGTCACCGTTGACGGGATTCTGACCGAGATCAACAGCCTGCCGGTCTCCTGGAATGGTTACGCAATGCTGGTCAGCCAGGATCTCAACATCATGGCTATGCCTGCTCCGGCCGAGCGGGACTTCGGCCTGCGTGAGCTGACTACCCATTCCTACCAGGACGCAATTCGGCAGGAAATCTTCAAGCCGGATGACTTCAACCTGAGTAGGCGGTCTGAAACCGAGCATCTGGCTGGCGTGCTGGAGGCCCGCGACAACGGTGTGCAGCAGTTGATGCTCAAGGGCAAGGCGATGCTGGTTGGCTGGACGGCGGTGGAACAGACGGGCTGGAAGTTGCTGACGGTTGTCGACGAGGAGCAGCTGTTCGCGCGAACGAACGAAATGGCGGACCACTACCGCCGCATCGGCATGCTGCTGATTGCAGGGCTAGTCGCATTTTATATGGTGTTCTTTGCCTTCCTTTGGATCAGGGCGCGTGGTTTGAGTCGGCGGCTGCTGGCTCCAATTGAGGGTATCTCTCGGATGATGAGTGATATTGGTGCCGAGCGTTGGCGCCCAGTGCGGGTGCGCTCAGATATCGCCGAGCTGGACGGTATGGCTCAGCACACCCATGAAATCGGCCTGCAGTTGGAGCAGAGCCAAGCGCTCAATCAGCGTGCTCAGCAGCGTATTGAGCTGGTACTCGACAGCACCACCGAGAGTATCTGGGAATGGCGCGTTGATGCAGATCAGATAGAACTGCGCGGTCGGTTTAGCGAGCGGTTTGGGCTACCGCGAGGGCTGATTGCGCTGGAGCAGTTCCGCGCCCACATTCACCCAGATGACCGGGCCAGAGTCCTGAACGCCGAGCAGTCGGCGTTGCGCTCAGGGGCCCACTACGCTGCTGAGTTTCGGTTTGCCGACAAGCAGGGGGTTTATCACTGGTTGCTGAGTCGCGGGCGGGTGCTCGAGCACGACCCCGACACGGGCAAGGTTGCGCTGCTGGCCGGTACCCACGTCGATATTGATGAACTCAAGCACATCGAAAGTGATCTGCGCTTGGCCACCCGAGAAGCCGAGACCGCCAATCTGGCGAAGGCGCGTTTCATCTCCAGTATGAGCCATGAACTGCGCACACCGCTGAACGCGATTCTCGGTTTCGCCCAGTTGATGGAGATGGATAGCCAGGAGAAGGGTGAGCCGTCGGAGTATGTCGACGAGATTTTGCTGGCCAGTCGGCATCTAAACACCCTGTTGAGCGATATTCTCGACTGGTCGGCGATCCAGGTTGATGCCCGACGAGTGGAGCTGGTGCCAACCGATGTCGGCCAGATCATGAATGAGAGTGCCGAGATGGTGCGCTTGCAGATCAAGGAACAGGGGTTGTGGTTTGAGGTGTTGCCCGCGCCGAAGGGGCTAACGGTTATGGCCGATCCGCGCAGGTTGCGACAGGTCATGATCAATCTGCTGTCGAACGCCAAGAAGTACAACAGCGTCGGCGGTACCGTACGACTCTATAGCGAGATCCATGGCGAGTGGCTGCGATTGGTGGTGGAAGATACCGGTATGGGCATCAAGGGTGAGGATCAGGCACTACTTTTCGAGCCTTTCCAGCGCCTTGGGCGTGAGAATACCGCCATTCAGGGTACCGGTATTGGCCTGTCCATCTGTCGCGAGTACACCCGAGCCATGGGCGGCGAGATCGGCCTGCACAGTGAACCTGGTGTTGGCAGTCGGTTTTGGGTGGCGCTGCCGCTGACGCCTATCAAGGCAAAGGTTCGTACCGGTCAGCCGGTGATCTATTGCCTTAGTGATGACGCAGACCTGATAGACCAGGTCCGTGCGCTGTTGACTGATGAGGCCTTGGTTCAGGTCGGGCGCGCGGGAAAGTTGGTTGAACAGGCTGCAGATCGACCCCCGGAGCTGCTGCTGCTGGATGAAGCGGCCATCGATGAGTCGAGTGTGCAGATGCTGCGGCGGCTGCGTCAGCAAGTACCAGGCAGGGAGCTGCCGGTATTGTTGATGGTCAGCTCGGTGCATTCGGCGCAGCTGCATGAGCTGGTGAGCGAGTGTCAGGGCTTGGTCCGCAAACCGCTAGATAGCGACGAGCTGAGAGCGCTGGTGCATGCGCTGTTGGGAACGGGGGAGGAGTAATGCTCAGTAATATCTTGCGACGGGCGACCGTGGTCGTCATCGACGATGTCGTCGCGAACCTGCGGCTGCTGGAATCGAGTCTGCGCACGATGGGGCTTGGCCAGGTACGCGGCTTCAGCAATTCGGCTGAAGGCTTGAACTGGCTGCAGGAACACAACTGGGATCTGCTGTTGCTGGATCTTGATATGCCCGCGCCCGATGGCTTCGCCATTTTGGAGGCGCTGCGTGATCGCGATCGCAGCGCGCAGCAGATCATTCTGGTGACTGCTCTGGGAGATGCGGTAAGTCGGCGCCGTGGTCTGGATCTGGGCGGTAATGACTACCTGACCAAGCCGGTTGATTTGCCCGAGCTGCTGCTGCGGGTGCGCAATTGTCTGGAGTTGAGTTTTGCTCACCGGTTGTTGCAGCAGGAGCGTGAAACCCTGGAAATACGGGTTCAGGAGCGCACCGCGCGGCTGCGCGACAGCTATCAGGCGGTCATTAGAGCGTTGGCCCGGGCCGCGGACTACAAGGACAACGAAACCGGCAATCACATCATGCGTATCGGTGAAACCGCGGCACTGATTGCGCGCGAGGTCGGTGCGCCGGCAACCTGGGTGGAACTGATGAGGTTGGCGGCGCCCATGCATGATGTCGGCAAGATCGGGATACCGGACGAGATTCTACTCAAACCGGGCAAGCTGACGGCAGACGAGTTCGAGATCATGAAGCAGCACTCGCGCATCGGTCACGATATTCTCGCGGATAGTGGGCGCTCATCCTTGCTGGAGCTAGCGGCAGAAATTGCCCTGAATCATCACGAGAAGTGGGATGGCAGTGGCTACCCAGCGGGCCTGAAGGGCGAAGAAATACCGATTTCGGCGCGTATCGTCGCTCTCTGCGATGTCTATGATGCGTTGCGCAGCTCGCGCCCCTACAAGCAGGGCTGGAGTGCAGAAAAGACGCAGGCGTACATTCTGGAGCAGTCAGGCAAGCATTTTGATCCCGCAGGCGTGGAGATCATGGCGGGGCTGTTCGACGAAATCGAGTCGGTCCGGGAGTCTTTACAAGACCCCTGATCGACGTTGGCGCAGGCCAGCATGTGAGGTGGCAACCTGAGGTCCGCTCGGCTGGCGTCGGGGTTCGTCTATTGCAGAATGGAGATTAGTTGCAGGCTGAAGTGTCAGCCATCGCCCGAAAGGGTGGATTTGTGGGCAGGTCACCTGAATGGGTGCTGGTGTTGGTCGGGGAGGGCGCTAGAGTTGCGCTCAGGCAACCCGAGGTCCGAACGGCGCATGCCGGATCGTGAAGTACCAACAACAAAAACCACGCACGATTCATGGAGGTCTTACCCATGCCATTCAGCAAAAAAGGCATTCTGTCCATTTGCGGCGCTGGCGCGCTGCTGTTTTCGATGTCTGCTCTCGCCAACAACCCGCCGCCAACTGATCCGGGTGATGGTGGCGGTTCCAGCTATCAGCGCGGTCCGGATCCGACTGTCAGCTTCCTTGAAGCCGATCGTGGTCAGTACAGTGTTAACGATGAGCGCGTCTCCAGCCTGGTCAGCGGCTTTGGCGGCGGCACCATCTACTACCCGACAGGCACTACCGGCACCATGGGTGCGGTTGTCGTGATTCCCGGCTTTGTCTCTGCCGAGTCCTCGATTGACTGGTGGGGCCCGAAGCTGGCGTCCTACGGCTTTGTGGTCATGACCATCGACACCAACTCCGGCTTTGACCAGCCGCCGAGCCGTGCAACCCAGATCAACAACGCGCTGGACTACCTGATTGAACAAAACACCCGCAGCGGCAGCCCGGTTCGCGGCATGATCGACACCGATCGCCTCGGCGTGATCGGCTGGTCGATGGGCGGTGGCGGTACCATTCGCGTTGCCAGCCAAGGTCGCATCAAGGCTGCCATTCCGCTGGCGCCGTGGGATACCACCAGCTACTACGCGCGTCGCGCTCAGGCACCGACCCTGATCTTTGCCTGTGAGTCGGACGTCATTGCGCCGGTGTACCAGCACGCTTCGCCGTTCTACAACGCACTGCCGTCCAGCTATGACAAGGCGTTTGTTGAGATCGATGGTGGCAGCCACTACTGCGGTAACGGCGGCAGCATCTATAACGACGTGCTGAGCCGCTTCGGTGTGTCCTGGATGAAGCTGCACCTCGACGAGGATGCTCGCTACAAGCAGTTCCTGTGTGGCCCGAACCACACCTCCGATCGTGATATCTCTGATTATCGCGGCAACTGCCCGTACTAAGTTCCCGGTTTAAGGAGCAGGCGTCGGCCCCCCATCGGGTCGGCGCCTTTTTTATGCCTGCGTGTCAGGGTCTCGGGCGGTAGGCGCAGTAGCCGGGACGCGGTCCTATCTGAGGATGGTTGCGGCAGGTTGTGGGGCGTTTGTCGTAGACGGTGCAGCGGCGGCTGCGGGTGTCCAGGAACAGGCAGTCATCGTTGCTCATGCGGCTGAGGGTGAAAATGCTGCTTGTCTGGTGGAAGCGTTCCACCACGCCTTCGCGTTGCAAGCGCTTGGCGATCTGTTTGAGCGGTTCTTCGCGCTCAAATTCGTCCACCAGCCCCAACCTGATCAAGTCGTCAATGCGGACTTCCACTGGCAGCGTGCAGCAGCTGGCGTTGCAGCTGTCGCACAGGCCTTTGCGGTACTTCTGCCAGGTGTCTAGCCGGTCAATGTCGGCTGCAGGAATCAGTTGCGGTTTCATACGGCGCCTCAGGGATGAGGCGCGCATTATAAAAGAGCCCGGCGATGTGCTGAACCACCGGGCGTCGTGGGGTTAGTCGTCGAAAAAGAAGCGTTCTTCGCCGAATGCCGGTTGCAGGTGGTTGAGCCAGGTGGCCTGCTCGTCGTACTTGGCAAAGAACGGACGTTGTACCCAGTCCGGGTTGCGACCCTGAATCATGCGCAGGGCGATGACTTTCTCGCCATTGATCTCGGTGACGCCCTGAATCTCGACCTTGCCCGGGTGCGAGCTCATCGACGGGCCACGCGCGGTCCGGGCGATGCCCGACACCTGTTGCATGGCATCGCGGTAAATTTCCCAGGCCTTTACCAGTGGCACCTCGAAGTAATGGCGGGCCCCGGTGTCGCGCTCAACGAACATGTAGTAAGGGATGATGCCGAGCTCGACCTGGGTCTGCCAGAGGCGAGCCCAAACACTGGCGTCGTCGTTGATGTGGGCGAGCAGGGGGCCTTGGGCGCGAATCTGCGCACCGGTTTGACGGATGCGGCGGATTGCCTCGCGGGCGATCTCCGGCTCCAGCTCCTTCCAGTGGTTGTAGTGCGCCATGATCGCCAGATGCTTGCCTGCGGCCTGAATTTCGCCGAACAGGGCCAGCAGGTCCTCGGCATCGTCGTCGCTGACGAAGCGCTGCGGCCAGAAGGTCAGGGCCTTGGTGCCAATGCGAATGGTGCGCACGTGGGCGAACTCGTCGCTGAGCAGCGGTTCCAGATAGGCGCGCAGGTTGCGGGTCTTCATCACCATCGGATCGCCCCCGGTGACCAGTACGTCGGTCACTTCCGGGTGGGCGCGCAGGTAGTCCTGCAGCTGGTTGGACTCGCGCGCTGCAATCTTCAGATCCTTGTCGCCGACAAACTGCGCCCAGCGGAAGCAGAAGGTGCAGTAGCTGTGGCAGACCTGGCCGGAGCTGGGGAAGAACAGCACGGTCTCGCGGTACTTGTGCTGCAGGCCCTCGACCACCTGGCCGTCGAGCATCGGGATGTTGTGCTCCAGCTGGCCTGCCGGGTGGGGGTTCAGCTCGGCACGGACCTCGCTGATCAGCGTTTTCAGTTCGGCTGCCCCGACGTCGTTGCGCATGGCATCGGCAACCCGCTCGTAGTGTTCGGGCTTGAGCATGCCGCGTTGCGGGAAGGTGAGCTGAAACATCGGGTCGGCTGGGACCTGCTGCCAATCGATCAGCTCGTCGATGACGTATTGGTTGACGCGGAACGGCAGTACGCTGGCGACTACCTGCATTTCAAAGCGTTGCTCTGCGCTGAGCTGCTGAAGTTGCGGAATCTGGTCCAGCTGCTTGGCGGTGTAGACCTTAAACCGCTGGTGGCGGAGTTGGTCGATGTCGAAACTGTCGGGGGTAATCGAAGTTACGGCGAGAAGATTTGAATTTGGCATAGCGGATCGTCTGTATCTTTCTTGTCAAAAGCAATAGGTCGCATCGGGCAAGCTGCTGACAGGCAGTGCGCGTGCATGAAAGTAAGCCGATAAACTGGATTGAACGGCGAAAAAAAGCGTCGATCATTGGCAAAAGTGCAACGATCAAAGTGATGGGCTGAAAGTTCAGCAGCTGCGCATGATAGCGAAATGATCCATTGATGTCTAAAAAATGACCGATTAGCACTCGGCTGACTATGCTGGTAGACAGATTTCTGCGCTGCGAGTGGGCCATGTTTACCTACATCACACTGGGCACTAACAACCTGCCGCGGGCGGTGCGTTTTTACGATGCCGTCATGGCGACGCTAGGCATTGCACGGGTGCGTACGCCAGAGGAAGAAAACTGGGACGGCTGGGTCGGTTGGGGGCGGTATGAGAATCGCGGGGAGCTGGAGTTAGGGAAACGCTGATCAAATCAGATTTGCGCATCACCCGCGCCGATCAACTGAG
>NZ_JAYPMU010000015.1:0-81286 GCF_038130085.1 Halopseudomonas sp.
ACCATGGCGGCCTGACTTAAACGAAATGGCCTCCATAAAACCCGGTACGATTCAATCAGGCGTTTGCCGCGAATTACGAGGGTTTGAAAATCCTTGCAGCTAGCGTGCGCGAGCTCGAAATTCAATACGTAGCAAACGACCCTCATGCTGCGCATGTCGTGCTGCACATGAGTAGTCAAGTTCCGGCACTTGTCCCCTGTGCGTTCAATTGGTTTTCGGTCACATTGGTTAACTACCTGCGCCTAGTTGGTCTAGTTCAGCTCATGAATATAAATGGCTGGAAATCGTCTGCTTTGGCAGATCCAGAAAATCGCTCTGCTATCAAAGCGCACTGCACCAGCTTCGTGAAATCGGCGGTTCCGGAAGTTTATCTTTGGAGAAATAAGGTTGCGGCCCATTTCGCTGCAACCGACCCATTCCATGATGACAATCTCGGAACACTGGAGCAGTCAATCATGAATCCAGTTACATACAAGTTCCCCCACTACTACGTCGGCGTATTAAAGTGGAATACAGCCGGGGAGACGTCACAATTGCCGAGCTGGGCGCTAACAAAGGTATACGAAGACTTAAGCGCACGATTCTGGCCTGAAATAAAGCTAAAGCAGGTGCCAGGAGCTGATAAATAACCACGCCAAGCAGAGCGGCCCATTTTTTTTAGCCTTTGTCTGCACTCAAAATGGCCGCTTGTTGGCGGCGTTATACGTCAAGCAAGATCAAACTTTAGGGGGTTCAAATGAGTATAAGATCAATTGGTGCGATGGCCGCATTCTTGCTTGTTTTTCTTGGGTTAATGTCGATGGTCGGCAATGTCCATGTGGCTGAGTTCTTTGGTAGCTTAGCATTAGGATTTATTGCGGCTTTGATAGCATGGTTCAAGTTGCCCAAACCAGCTCAAAAAGGTAAAAATTAATCATAATTTAAGTGCAAATCCATATTAAAAAAGACAGAATCGCCCTTCGATTCGGACGTGCTAACGCGCACCGTTGCTTTGGGTGTTATGCATAAAAAGAGCTTTTGTTCATGTATCTGAAAGTTGGGGGGAAGTATGCTGATCGGGAACTTAAATTGCTCGCAGAGCTGCTGAATATTCTTGATGAGAACCTAGTCGAGGTTAGCGATCTAATCTCTAAATCAGTTGATCCCGAGTCAGATGGTCTGAATGACCGGGGGGAGTATTTCATAGGTGTTGGTTTCTCCGTAATACAACAATATTTAACTGATACGCTTACCTTGACCGGCGTTAGTAAAAGAAAAGCTTTCGATATTGGCCCTCGCTACTCAGAAGAATTCACTTTTATTTCCGTTGTGAATGCAGCCGCCAACTGGTGGAAGCATTCTGCTGAGTGGGTGGGCCAGGAAACAACGAGTACGTTGGCATTACAGACACAAAGAATTGTGGTCGAGACTGCTGAATCGTTGGGTTACCCTCTTAGCAATGTGCTTGCGAAGTTACTCGGTGCAAGCGAAATTACGCTTTGCGCATTATTGCCAAATTTGGTGCTGTGGCGGTCAGCCGTAGATACTGTGGTGCGTGAAAATGCATAACAATCCGCAGCAGTTCGCGGCCGGTAGCCGCCGGATTCTCGTAAACTCGCGCCGCTGTAGTCGGCGTTATAGGTCAAGATCGTGGCCGAGGTTAATCGCAACTCTTACATCGTCCGGGCGGCCCGTACTGAGCTTCGGCCTAGTGGATCCACCCCGAAGGGGCCGTCTCGCAAATCGCTGGACGACCACCACTGGTGTGATTTAACTGCGAGTGCTAGTTACCCGCTGAGTAAATCTAGCGGCAGGCCGCCCCACACCAACCAAATCACGACCAAATCTACTCCCAAAGTATCATTCGTACCCCCCGATCCCGGTGTTTAACTGAGTCCGTCGGTTCCTGCCGACGCTGTAAACCCACGCAATAACAAGAGGATCGACCCATGTGGACTAAACCCAGCTACACCGACCTGCGCATTGGCTTTGAAGTCACCATGTACTTTGCCAACCGCTGAGTACCGGGCGCCCCGGGTTCCGGGGCGTTTAGGCACGCTGGCCGAGGACAGATCCCATGCATGTACAGATACTTGGTTCAGCTGCTGGCGGTGGTTTTCCGCAGTGGAACTGTAACTGCCGCAACTGCGACGGCTTGCGCCGTGGCACGCTGAACGCGAAAGCGCGTACCCAATCTTCCATTGCCTTGTCGGATGACGGGGTGAACTGGATTCTCTGCAACGCTTCCCCCGACATTCGCACCCAGCTGGAGCAGACGCCTGTGCTGCAACCGGCGCGGGCGGTGCGTGATACGGCGATCCGGGCGATTGTGTTGATGGACAGCCAGATCGATCACGTGACCGGGCTGCTGACCCTGCGTGAGGGTTGCCCGCACGAGGTCTGGTGTACCGATATGGTCCATGAGGACCTGCAAACCGGCTTCCCGCTGTTCCCGATGCTGAGCCATTGGAACGGTGGTTTGCAGCGTCGTCGGATCGGGCTGGGTGAGCCGTTCCGTATTCCCGCTTGCCCGGCGCTGGAGTTTTTGCCGATTCCGCTGCGCAGCGCGGCGCCGCCGTATTCGCCGCACCGCAATGACCCGCACCCCGGCGACAACATCGGCCTGCTGGTGCGTGACACCAACACTGGCGGCGTGCTGTTTTACGCGCCGGGCCTGGGCCAGCCAGATGAAGGCCTGCTGGCGACCATGCGTGATGCTGACTGCCTGCTGGTGGACGGCACCCTGTGGCGCGATGACGAGATGGCCTTTGCTGGTGTGGGCGACAAGCTCGGCAGCGAGATGGGCCACCTGCAGCAGAGTGGGCCGGGCGGGATGATCGAGCTGCTGGATGCGCAGCCGGCCAGCCGCAAGGTGCTCATTCATATCAACAACACCAATCCGATCCTGGACGAGGACTCTGCCGAGCGCGCCGAACTGGTGGCGCATGGCATCGAGGTCGCCCATGACGGTATGCAGATCGTTCTGTAAGGAGGCCGCCATGCAGCGCGAGCCGATGAGTATTGCCGAATTCGAGCAGGCCCTGCGCGACAAGGGGCGCTACTACCACATTCATCACCCGTTCCACGTTGCCATGTACGACGGCAGCGCAACCCGCGAGCAGATTCAGGGTTGGGTGGCGAACCGTTTCTACTATCAGGTCTGCATTCCGGTGAAGGACGCGGCGATTCTGGCTAACTGCCCGGACCGCGACACCCGCCGCGAGTGGATTCAGCGCATCATCGACCACGATGGCGAGCCGGGCAGCGAAGGTGGCATCGAGGCCTGGCTGCGTCTGGGCGAGGCTGTGGGGCTGGACCGCGAGGTGCTGCTGTCGCAGGAGCTGGTGCTGCCGGGCGTGCGCTTTGCGGTGGATGCCTACGTCAACTTCGCCCGCCGGGCCAGCTGGCAGGAGGCGGCCAGTTCGTCGCTAACCGAGCTGTTTGCCCCGCACATTCATCAGTCGCGGCTGGACAGCTGGCCGCAGCATTACCCGTGGATTGATCCAACCGGGTACGACTATTTCCGCAAGCGTCTGAAAGAGGCCCGCCGCGACGTCGAGCACGGCCTGCGCATCACCCTGCATCACTACACCACCTGGGAGGCGCAGCAGCGCATGCTGGAGATTCTGCAGTTCAAACTGGATGTGCTCTGGAGCATGCTCGACGCCATGACCATGGCCTACGAGCTGGAGCGCCCGCCGTATCACACGGTCACGGCCGACAAGGCCTGGCATCGGGGGATCGCGCTATGAACCCGGTGGTGCGTGATAACACGCCGGTGCTGCGCCCCGGCTTTCGTCTGCAATGGGAACCGGTGCAGAACAGCCACGTGCTGCTCTACCCGGAGGGCATGGTCAAGCTGAACGAAAGCGCCGCCGAAGTGCTGTTGCTGGTCGACGGCAAGCGGCCGGTCGCTGAGATCATCGACACCCTGTCCGAACGTTTCCCCAATGTGCCTGGTCTGGACGAAGACGTTCTGGCCTTCATCGAGGTGGCCCATGCTCAACACTGGCTCCACATCCGCTGAACAGGGGCCACCACTGTGGCTGCTGGCCGAGCTGACCTACCGCTGCCCGCTGCAGTGCCCGTACTGCTCGAACCCGCTGGAGTTTGCCAACCACAAGAGTGAGTTGAGCACCGCCCAGTGGATCGACGTGTTCACCCAGGCGCGAGCGCTGGGCGCGGCGCAGCTGGGCTTTTCCGGTGGCGAGCCGCTGGTGCGCGAAGACCTGCCCGAGCTGATCGGCGCGGCGCGCGAACTGGGCTTTTACACCAACCTGATCACCTCCGGCATGGGGCTGACCGAGGCCAAGATCGAGGCGTTCCGCGAGGCGGGGCTGGATCATATCCAGATCAGCTTTCAGGCCTCCGATGCCGAGATCAACAACATGCTGGCCGGCTCGCGCAAGGCGTTCGAGCAGAAGCTGGCGATGGCGCGGGCGGTCAAGGCGGCCGGTTATCCGATGGTGCTCAACTTCGTGACCCACCGGCACAACATCGACCAGATCGACCGCATCATTGAGCTGTGCGTGGCGCTGGAGGCCGATTTTGTCGAGCTGGCGACCTGTCAGTACTACGGCTGGGCGCACCTGAACCGCGCCGGGCTGCTGCCGACCAAGGCGCAGCTGGACCACGCCGAGCAGGTCACCAATGCGTGGCGCGAGAAACTGGCCGAGCAGGGCAACCCGTGCAAGCTGATTCTGGTCACCCCCGATTACTACGAAGAGCGCCCCAAGGGCTGCATGAATGGCTGGGGCAATATCTTCCTGACCATCACGCCGGATGGCACCGCGTTGCCGTGCCACAGCGCGCGGCAGCTGCCGGTCAGCTTCCCGAGCGTGACCGAGCACAGCCTTTCACACATTTGGTATGACTCTTTCGGTTTCAACCGTTTCCGCGGCTATGATTGGATGAGCGAGCCGTGCCGGTCCTGCGACGAAAAGGAGAAGGATTTTGGCGGCTGTCGCTGTCAGGCGTATTTGCTGACCGGCGATGCCACCCAGGCAGACCCGGTGTGCAGCAAGTCGCCCCACCATCACAAGATTCTGCAGGCCAGAGCCGAAGCAGAGCAGCCCCAGCCGGGGATAGAGGAGTTGACCTTCCGTAATGAACGTACCTCGAGGATCATCTGCAAGGTCTGATGTAACCCGGCCCGGCCGTTGGCCGAGCGACTTCAGTGCAGCGCAGGCGGTTGCCGCCAGCGCTGACTACAGCGATCTGTGCTGCGCCGATGGCGCACTCTGGTGGCTGACCTTTCGCCCGGAGCAGGGTGACAGCGTGCTGCAGCGTTGGCAGGACGGCGTCACCCGCACCGTCACCCCCCAAGGCCATTCCGTGCGCAGCCGCGTGTATGAATACGGGGGCGGCAGCTTCTGCGTGCTGCCCGGTGAGTACGAGCCAGACTGCCTGCTGGTGTTCGTCAATGAAGCCGACCAGCAGCTGTATCTGCAATGCCCGGAAGGCCAACGTCTTGAACCCCTGACCCAACACCCCGAATGCCGCTACGGTGGGCTCTGCGCTGACCTAACCCGCCGCCGCGTGCTGGCGGTGGAAGAGGCGCATCTGCCGGGGCGGGTGGAGCACCGGCTGGTCGCCATCGGGCTGGACGGCTCGCGCCAGTTGCTCGCCAGTGGCGCCGATTTCTACCACAGCCCGCAGGTCAGCGCCTGCGGCACCCAACTGGCCTGGATCGAATGGGATCGCCCTGACCTGAGCTGGACTCGTACCCGGCTGATGCTGGCAACCCTGGCGGCCGACGGCAGCGTGGCGCAGGTGCAGTCGCAGGGCGGGGCGGATGAAGCGCTGCAGCAGCCGCGCTTTGATGCCAGCGGCCAGCTGTGCTGCCTGTCTGATCGCAGCGGTTATTGGGTGCCGTGGCTGTTTGCAGCTGACGGCCCGCGCAAGTTGCCGGCGATTGCCGCCGATCATGCGCCCGCGCCGTGGCAACAGGGCAGCAACACCTGGCTGCCGCTGACTGACGGCTGGATGGCGCTGAGCTGGAGCGAGGCCGGCTACGGTCACCTGGCGCTGCGCCATTCGGTCAGCGCCGAAGAGCGGCGGCTGGCGCACGCCTACAGCCGCTTCCGTCACCTGTGCAGCGATGGCAAGGCGCTGTATTGCATCGGCGCCTCGCCCAGTTGCACCGCCGCCATCCTGCGTATCGAACTGGCCACTGGCGAGCTGACCCGTTTGCTGGGCGAAGACACGGCGCTGGACGCCGCCGATCTGTCCCGCCCCGAACGGTTGCTGTATCTGAGCGCTGGTGGCGAGAGCGCCCACGGCTTTTTCTATCCGCCGCGCAATCACGCCCAGACGCTCGATCAACCGCCGCCGCTGCTGATCTTCACCCACGGCGGGCCAACCTCAGCCTGCTATCCGGTGCTGGATAACCGCATCCAGTTCTGGACCCAGCGCGGCTTTGCCGTTGCCGATCTGAACTACCGCGGCAGCACCGGGTACGGCCGGCCCTATCGCCAGCGGCTGCAGGGCAACTGGGGCGTAACCGACGTGGAAGACGTGCTGGCGGCCGTCGACTATCTGAGCCAGCAGGGCAAGGTCAACCCGGCGCAGGTATTCATCCGCGGCTCCAGCGCCGGTGGCTACACCACCCTCTGCTCGCTGGTGGCCGGGGCAGGGCGCTTCCGCGCGGCTGCCAGCCTCTACGGTGTAAGTGATCCGCTGCAGCTGCGCGCGGTGACCCACAAGTTCGAGGCCGACTACATCGACTGGCTGATCGGCGACCCCGAGACCCAGCCAGAGCGCTACGTCGATCGCTCACCCCTGGCCCAGGCCGAACGCATCCGCACCCCGGTGATCTTCTTCCAAGGCCTGCGCGACGCCGTCGTACTGCCCAGCCAGACCGAACAGATGGTCGCCGCGCTGGACGACAACGGCGTACCGGTGCACTGCGTCACCTTCGCCGACGAGCGCCACGGCTTTCGCAAGGCCGCGCATCTGGCGCAGGTGCTGGAAGAGGAGCTGGCGTTTTATCGGTCGTGGTTGTAGGGCGGCATCGGGAAGGTCGAACTCCCGCTCGACTAGTGACCTGTGGTGTGACGCCATGGACGAGTTGGAACTCGGCCTCGCTGGGTAGAGCACTTCCTGCTTCCTCGAGGCGGCTCCTGTTTGAACTTGAGTCTGAAGCTACTTCAAGGTTTAGCCTGCATTTCCACTTAAACGTGAAGGGTGCAGGCAATGGAGAGCAACCGCGTTGAAACGGCTATAACAGACCAGCATGTGTACCCAGTGCTGATCATTGGCGCAGGTCAGGCGGGGTTGGCTGCCTCCCATGCGCTGGGCCAGCGCGGTGTTGACCACCGGGTGCTGGACGGCCACGCAGAGGTTGGCGACAGCTGGCGCCAACGCTACGCCGGTCTGCGTTTATTTACCCCGCGGCAGTTCAGCAGCCTGCCGGGTATGCCGATGCCGGGGGATGCAGCGGGCTATCCGGATCGCGACGAGTTTGCCGATTACCTGCGGGAATACGCGCGCTTGTTTGAGCTGCCGGTGCGGAGCAATACGCGGGTGACTCGTTTGACGCGCGATGCGCTGGGGCGCTTTGCGGTGTCGTTGGACAGCGGTGAGCAGCTGCTGGCCCAGCGGGTGACCATTGCCGCTGGGGGCTTTCAGCAGGCGGTCATTCCTGCAGTGGGCGCTGGGTTGGACTCCAGCGTGCTGCAGTTCACGCCAGACACCATCGGCGACGGCAGTGCGTTGCCCAGCGGCACGCTGTTGGTGGTGGGTGATGGGGCCAGCGGGCGCGACCTGGCCCGGCGCTACGCGGCAACGCACCGGGTGTTGCTAGCCTGCGGCAAACCGCGACGCCTGTTGCCAGAGCGGCTGCTGGGGCGCTCGATCTGGTGGTGGCTGCAGCGGCTCGGCTTGATGCGCGCCTCGGCTGACAGTGTTATCGGTCGGCGGATGCGGCGCCTCGATCCGTTTCCGAATCGGCAGGTGGCACTGCCGGATCTGCAGCGTCTTGGTGTTGAGCTGTTGCCGCGGGTGCGGCGCGCGGATGGTCGGCTGGTTCAATGTGCTGATGGCCAGCAACACGACATTGATGCGGTGATCTGGGCGGTCGGCTACCGCGATGCGCTGGACTGGCTGCAGGTGCCGGGCGCGCTGGACGAGCGCGGGCGTGTGTTGCACGACAGCGGCCTGTCGCCGGTGCCGGGGCTTGGCTGGCTGGTGCGGCCGTGGCAGCGCAATCGCGCCTCGGCGCTGGTGATGGGCGCGGGCGAAGATGCCGAGTGGCTGGTTGAGCGGATGTTCGCCGAGCCATGCTAGGCTCGCTGCGTAGCCAACAAAGCGAACAAGAGGATAGGTCTGTGAGCACGTTTTCCCCTGTGCAGTGGTGCCTGAAGGCGTCGGTCGAGGTGCCTGCGATGGAGACCGCCGACGACTGGCTGGCCAACTGGCGACAGCTGCAGCTGGATGAGCTGTCGCCGTTCGCACTGGCAGTCATGGGTGGCTTTCAGGCTGATCGCGCCGCCTGGGCGTTCAGCGGCGGTTACGAGGCGGCGCTGCGGGCGATGTTTCCGCAGATCAGCGGCGGCGGGCTGCACGGCTTCAGCCTGAGCGAGGAGGGCATCCGCAGCCCGCGTGAGCTGCAGACCCTGTGGCAGGCAGACAGCAGCGGCGGTATTCGCCTGAACGGCAACAAGGGCTGGGTGCCGATGCCGGAGCACTGTGAGGCCTACTTCGTGGTCTGCCGGGCCAGTGGGCCGCAGGGGGCGCTGAGCGTCGTGCGGATGCCGGCGACCGCCGATGGTGTGTCCATGAGCCCGCGCAATCCGGCGGCCTTTATGCCGGAGCTGCCGGCTGCGCGCATGCAGTTGCAGGACGTGGTGCTGGACGCGTCAGCGATGCTGCCCGGTGACGGTTGGACCGACTACGCCAGGCCTTTCGGTGCGCTGGAGGAGCTTTACGTCAGCGCCGCGCTGATGGGCTATCTGCTGCGCGAAGGGCGCGCCCGTGACTGGCCGCAGGCGCTGCTGCGGCAGATGCTCGCGGCCATCACCTTGCTGGAGCGGATCGCAGCCGAGGCCGGCTCCGAGCAAAGCCTGGTGTTGCTGGCCGGTGCCACCGAGTGGGTGCGTACTCTGATGACGCGGGCGACAGCGCAGTGGGCGGAGCAGCCGGATGATGCGGCCAGGCAGCGCTGGACCCGAGACCAGACGGTGCAGCGGATGTGGGCTGCGTCCGGTGCCAAACGCGGCGATCGGGCCTGGCAGGCGCTGACTGCGGAGAGCTGATCAGTTGCCGGTTTCGCCAGCCAGCGGGGCTGGCGTTGCCGTCGCGGTGGACTTGAACGCCGGGAAGAGCACCGCCAACGGGCAGGTCAGCGCCGCGATCAACCCGGTCCACAGGGTCTTGAAAATCAGATAGTGGGTCACGCTCAGCTGCTCGATGCCGAACAGGCCGAGCAGGGCGATGGTTGGCGCGGCGTAAATCAGTGTGCCGGCCAGGCCGATGCACAGCGCGGCGCCGAAGGCGCGGTCGGGCAGGTAGCGAATGATCTGGCGCAGGCCGTTGAAACGCCCTGCGGGCACGTCAGGGAACTGGCCGCTGCTGAGCTTGCGGCGCTGCAGGGCAATGGTGATCCAGCTCAGCAGCAGGCAGAGCAGAAAGGCGGTGATCACCAGGTCGACGGCAATTCCTTCCTCGCCGCGCAGGGTCAGCATCGACTTGCCGTGCAGCAATGCCCAGGCAATGCCGCCGTTGAGCAGGGCGTTGATGATGAAGGTGGCGGAGACTTCGGTTTTCAGGTGCGCTTGTATCGAGTTGCTCATGGGGTTCTCGTTGTTATCATTGTCGACCGTTCAAGCTGCCAGCCAGCCTACTGCTCAGGGCACCCCGCCACAAGCGAGCAGGCCCTATGGCTGATCATCAGGGATATCCATTTTCATGACTGTCCGCACTCCCAGCGCCGCTCCGACCGCCCGTGAGGTCTATCAGCTGTTTCGCGATGTCGCCATGCAGCAGGCCACGCTGACGCTGGATCGCGGGCCGCGCTGGACGGAGGTGGATACTGGGGCGGTTTCGGTCCGCATCGATGGCCATCTGGTCACCGTTTTCAAGGACGCCGGAGAGCTGCATCACTGTCTTGGCTGCGAGCTGGATGATGGTCGCCTGGCCGACCAGCAAGCCTGGGCCGGCCCCGGCACCGATCCGCTGGAACTGCTCAGCGTCTGGGAGCGGGCACAGCTGCTCAAGGCGCTGGAACAGGCCTGATGTCCGGCGGTCGGTTATCGCCAAATTAGCTCTTTTGCCTAATACCGCTTGCTTGGCAAGTCCCTAAGCTGGTTGGGGTAGAGCTGTCCAGTTGTCGGTTCTGCGTAGCGCTCAGGGAGTGCCGGGCGTTGCCCGAGGCAGTCAGTCACCGGTTGTTGTTAGCACTCCAGCTGCGGCCGGGATGAGGACAGAACAATGCAAATGGATAGACGCTGGAGCAGAGGGCTGCTGGCTGCGTGGGTGGTGTTGTGTGCGCTACCGGCGACGGCGGCGGATATCTATCAGTCGTTCGACGCGGGTAAGAGCTGGTCTGCGTTAGCGGCGCCGGTCGACACGATCGCCAGTGCCGGTAACGGCTCTTACAAGGTCGGCGTGGATGCGGCGGGTGCCATGCACATTACCCGTGGCGGCGAGTGGAGCAAGTTGAATTCACCGACGGGCAAGACCATGCGTCAGGTGGTATTCGGCTTCTCCGGTGGGCACCTGTATGCCATTGCGACCGATGACACTATTTGGTGGAGCAACGACTACGGCAACACCTGGCGTGCGATGTCCGGAAGACTGCGCCAGCTGGCGGCGGGTGCCGACTCCAGCATCTGGGGGGTAAACGCGGGCGGCGAGGTGTGGGGCACCTTTGATCTTGGGCGTAACTGGATCAAGGGGCGTGCTACCGCTCCGAGCGGCCAGCGCTGGAGCCGGATTGCCGTGGCGCAGCCGGGTGTGCTGGCTGCCGTTGCCGCCGACGACAGCCTGTGGTTGAGCCGAGACAAGGCGCAGAGCTGGACAGCCTTTCAGGGGCGATTGCGCGAAATTACGGCGACACCCGATGGCAGCATCTGGGGAGTGAACGCCGCCGGTGATATCTGGACCACCAGCAACTATGGGCAGAACTGGCGCAAGATCGAGCGTAGCGGCGCCAAGACCGTTGCACCGACCCAGAGCATCATCTATCTGGTCGAAGACAGCAGTGCAAACGATGTGGTCATCCCTCCGGAAAACCTCAATATTCCTAACGTTGGCACCACCACGACCACCACTCAGCCGGTCACCGGTCAGCCGATACAGCTCACGACCACCACCAGTACCATCACGCTCGATACCAGCACCACTGCCAGTGAGCCGTTTGCCGTCCCCAACCCGACCGCGAGCTTCGACCAGAACGTCAATGTGACGGGCTGCGTCTCGACGCCTAACTACTCCTGTGTCAGCAACACCACCAGACCGCGCAGCTCAACCTGGGTGCTGGACGGCGGTGGTGATTGCACCCAGGCGTTGCCGGGGGTAGCGAAGTCGCGTTACCTGCGCGCCCGTTTTACGCTTGATGGCATGGACTGCTCGACGTCAGCGGGCGTTGAGCAGTACAGCCGGGTAAACCGGTGGTTTCTCGATCTTGAGCGGCGCAACCCGTCGGTGCACAGCAGTGAGGTGATGAAAGTGATCCTGCTGCAGGCCGATCGCTTGCTGGCCCAGCCGGAGTCAACTCTCAGCGCAGACGATCGCGCAGCACTGGGCTGGTTTCTTTCGGCGGCCTACAGCCTAGAGGACCGCATCTTGCGCCAGGCGTATCTTGAGTACACCACTTGGAAAACGATGCCGTGCGCCTACCCGGTGCCGGGCAACCTGGGGCAGATCAATCGCACCAACTTTTATAGCGACTATCACTGCATCGGTGATGAGGTGATGACGCGCAGCAGCTTGGCCAATGCGTTTTCTATGGGCGGGCTGGACGCTATTTGGGAAACCCCTAAGATGTCGCAATTCCGTCAGGCGGGCATCTCCAAGTTGTGCACCCGGCCGCAGTTCTCTGGGTTACGAGGCACCACCACCCGCAGTAGCCGGAGTTATGGCGACGTGCTGAAGGTGCTGAAGCCGGGTCAGCCGCTGGTTGTTCCTTATACCGAGTGCACCGAGATCATGCGCAGCATCAGCTACGGTGGGGGCTCCGGTGAGGATCTCGTGTACCTGGGCGGCAGCTGGCAGATCAGTACCTTTGAACTGGCCTTGTTGCAGACCATGGGTATGTCCGTGAAACAGGCGATGGACAGTGGTTACTTCAAGAAGCGCTCGCCCACCCGGGATACCAGCGGCACCTTGCTGCAGCAGTACCAGCGCCAACTCAAGCCTAGCGAGGGCTTTGCGTTGCTGGTTGGGGGCATCGCCATGGGCATCAACCAGTAAGCTTGGGCCGGGCTGCCGGCCGCCGGTGGGCGGTCGGCAGCATCTGTTATTCACTTGCGGTAAGCTGGCGCAGCGAGTCAATAACAACAAAGAGCAAATCGATGCCCGCCTTGTCCCGCTTGATCAATGCATCTGGCCAGCCCCGCTATGGCCTCTTCCCCGATGGGGTAGAGGAAATCAACTACCTCGACTTCGACCTGCGCACGGTGATGGACAGGCCGCGCTCGCAGTTGGCCCGGCGCTTTGGCGCTAACCAGTTTCAGTTCATCAGCTTGCTCAGCCCGGAGTTGATCGTCGGTGTGGCGATTGTTGATCTGAAGCTGGTCAGCAACGCGTTCGTTTATCTTTATGCTCCGGCAACCGGCCAGTTTGACGAGTTCAGTTTTCTGCAGCCGTTGGCCCGTGGCACGACATTCGAGTCTCGGCCGGGCAGCGGTCGGGCGGTGTTCGAGAAAGGACGTAACCGGATCAGCGTGGATGCCGCCAGTGAACCGGGCGTGCGTCACCTGCGGGTCGAACTGGCTGGCGGCACCCGGATCGATGCGCGGATCGATGAAGCATCGAGCCAACAGCCTCTGTCGGTCTGCACCCGGGCCGGATACACGGGCTGGGTATTTACCCGCAAGACGGCGGCGCGTGGCTGCAGCGGCAGCGTTAGCTGGCGCGGCCAGCAGCATGATCTGCAGCAGCTCGGCGCACTGGCGGCGGTGGACTGGACCACCGGTTTTATGCGCCGGGAGACATTCTGGAACTGGGGCAGTCTGTCCTGCTGTTTGCCTGACGGTCGGCGCCTCGGCTTTAACTTGGCGGCCGGGGTCAACGAGACCGGTTTCACCGAGAACGGGATCTGGCTAGACGATCAACTGATCAAGGTCGATATGGTCGACTTTCAATTCGACCGTGCCGAGCCGCTGACGCCCTGGCAGCTGCGTTCGGCCGATGGTCAGATTGATCTGCGCTTTCAGCCGGTCGGTACCCGTCAGGAAAAACTCAACGCGCTGCTGCTGGCCTCCAATTTCAAGCAGCACTTCGGCCAGTATCACGGCGAGTTGCGGGTGGCTGGCGAGACGCTGACGCTGGATGGTGCCTGGGGGCTGGTGGAAGATCACTACGCGCGCTGGTGATGAGCCTCGCCAGCGCTGATAGTGCCCCAATCAGCAGATCCATGAAGCGTCTGGACGGTTGGAATTGGGCGGCAGGCTGCCTATTCTGTCTGCTTTACGAGACACAAGACCCTGAAAGGGCTGCCAATGAAACCCGCACTTCCCGATGGCCTGATTGTAGTGGCCAAGGCCGATTGCCCGACCTGCCGACTGGTCGAACCGCTGCTGGCCGAGATTGCCGAGGCCGGCCCACTGACGGTTTACGCGCAGGATTCGGCTGACTACGCCGCGGACCTGCCGTCCTCCCTGTACGACAAGACGCTCGAACACTCCTTCCACCTCGGTATCGAGTTTGTGCCGACGCTGATTCGCGTCGAGAACGGTGAAGAGGTCGAGCGTACCTACGGCTGGCACAAGGAAGACTGGCGCCAGCTGACCGGTTTGGCCGAGCTGGGTGAAGCGCTGCCGGTGATGCGTCCGGGCTGCGGCTCGAAGACACTGGAGCCGGGTATCAGCGAAGAGCTGGAACTGGCCTTTGGCGATATCCGCCTGCAGTCGCGCGAGATCGACATGGGCAGCGCCGAGGACCCGATGGAAGCCTGCTTCGAGCGCGGTTGGAGCGACGGCCTGCCGGTCGTACCGCCGACGCCGGTGCGGGTGCTGCGCATGCTCAAGGGCACCAGCCGCCAGCCCGACGAGGTGGTGGGGCTGATGCCGCCGGATCTGGTGCCGGTGACCGTCGAGAAGGTTGCGATCAACGCGGTGCTGGCCGGTTGCAAGCCGGAATACATGCCGGTGCTGCTGGCCGCGCTGGAAGCGGCACTGACCGATGAATTTGGCCTGCACGGGCTGATCTGCACCACCATGTTCGGCAGCCCGGTGATCGTGGTCAACGGCCCCGCCGCCCGCGCCATCGGCATGAATTCCGGCGTCAACGCGCTGGGGCAGGGCAACCGCGCCAACGCCACCATCGGCCGTGCGCTGCAACTGATTATTCGCAATGTCGGCGGTGGTCGCCCCGGTGAAATCGACCGCGCAACACTGGGCAATCCCGGCAAGTACAGTTTCTGTTTCGCCGAGGCCGAAGACGCCGACTGGCTGCCGCTGGCGCAGGAGCGCGGCGTCGAGGCCGGGCGCTCTGCGGTGACCCTGTTCCCCGGTGAGGGCGTGCAGGGCATCGTCGATCAGAAGTCGCGCGACCCCGAGTCGCTGGCGCGTTCCTTTGCCCTGTCGCTGCGCACTGTGGACCACGCCAAGCTGGCGATGGCCGGTGACGCGGTGCTGGTGGTGTCGCCCGAACATGCGCGGGTCTTTATCGAGGCCGGCTGGTCGAAACAGCGGCTGCGCGAAGAACTCGAGAAGCTGTTGCTGGCGCCCGGTGCCGAGCTGGTGGCCGGTGCCGGTGGCATCGCCGAGGGTATTCCCGAACGTTTCAAGGATCAGCAGGTGCCCAAGTTCCGTCCGGGCGGGTTGTTGATCGTCAGGGCTGGCGGCACCGCCGGCCTGTTTTCCGCCATTATTGCCGGTTGGGCCGCGTCTGGTCCGGTCGGTTCGTCTCCGGTAACACGTGAGGTAACGTCATGAACCACAGCATTGTGCTCGATCCGACCGCGGAACGGGCGCCGGCGCAGCGTGCGCGTCTGGCCCGTCCCGCCAGCCTTGAAGGCAAGGTGGTCGGTCTGCTCGACATTTCCAAGCCACGCGGCAATGTCTTCCTCGACCGTATCGAGGAGCAGCTGGCAGCCATGGGTATTGCGGTGAAGCGCTATAACAAGCCGACCTTCACCCGCATTGCCCCAACCGAACTCAAACAGCAGATGGCCGCCGAGGTGGATCTGCTGGTGGAAGGTCTGGCCGACTGAGGGTCTTGCACGTCGTGCTGTATGCATGACATCGCAGACCTGGAGTCACGTCAGATCCCGGGAGTAGGGGTTGCCTCCAGTGAATTTGTACAGGCCGCGGCGTTGCAGTCGAAGGCCCTTGGCTTTGATCCGGCCATGGTCTTTGTTCCGCATCCGATCCAGGACCGCACCGACGATGAAATGCGCGCGCTTGCTGATGGCGCGCTGGCAGAGATTCTGCGCCTGCTGCAAAGCGGCGACGCAGACTGAGCCACAGGTGGCCGCATGACGGCCACCCTCAACCGACCGCCAGCGGTCGACCGGGTTCTGGCCTGGCCGCTGGTGCAGCAACTGATTGCCGATCACGGCCGCGCGCTGGTGCTCGATGGCGTGCGTGCCGCGCTGCAGCTGTGGCGCGACGGCGCGATCAGCGACGACGAGGCGCTGGTGCATTGGCTGCGTCAGCACCTGCTGGCGACGCTGGCGCCATCCATGCGCCCGGTGCTGAACCTGACCGGGACCGTGCTGCATACCAATCTCGGCCGCGCGCCATTGCCGCCGGAAGCGGTGGCGGCGATGAACGCGGTCGCGCTCGGGGCCAGCAATCTGGAGTTCGATCTCGCCAGCGGGCAACGTGGCGACCGTGATGATCACGTCGAGCAATGGATCTGCCGCCTGACCGGCGCCGAGGCCGCGACCGTGGTCAACAACAACGCCGCTGCCGTGCTGCTAGTGCTCAACGCGCTGGCGAACCGCCGCGAGGTGGTGGTCTCGCGCGGTGAGCTGATCGAAATCGGTGGTTCCTTCCGCCTGCCGGACATCATGGCCCGCGCCGGCTGCAAGCTGCGCGAGGTTGGTGCCACCAACCGCACCCACCCGCGCGACTACAGCGAAGCCGTTGGCCCACGTACCGCGCTGCTGCTCAAGGCACACACCAGCAACTACCGCATCGAAGGCTTCAGTACCGCGCTCAGCGAGGCGCAGCTGGCGGCGATTGCCCGTGAGCATCAGGTACCGCTGGCGGTGGATCTGGGCAGCGGCTCGCTGATCGACCTGCAGGCGCTGGGTCTGCCGGCCGAACCGGTGGTGGCGCAGGTGCTGGCCGAAGGCGTCGACGTGGTGACCTTTAGTGGCGACAAACTGCTCGGCGGGCCGCAGGCCGGCATCATCGCAGGCCGTGCGGACCTGATCGCGCGCATCCGCAAGAGCCCGCTGAAACGGGCACTGCGCTGCGACAAGCTGACCCTCGCCGCACTGGAAGCGGTGCTGCGCTTGTATGCCGACCCTGACACCCTGGTGCAGCGGGTACCGACCCTGCGTCTGCTGACCCGCAGTGCCGAGTCGATTCAGCGGACCTGCGCGGCACTGCTGCCTGATTTGCAGCGCTGGGCGGGGGAGGGCTTTGCGGTAGACGTTTGCGCGGTCAGCAGCCAGATCGGCTCCGGTTCGCTGCCGCTCGATGTGCTGCCGAGTGCGGCGCTGCGTGTGTGCAGCACCAGTGGCAATCGGCGTGAGCGCAGCCGCGCGCTGCGGCAGTTGGCAGAGCGCCTGCGACAGTTGCCGCAGCCGGTGATTGGCCGGATTGCCGACGATAGTCTGCTGCTCGATTGCCGCTGTCTGGAAGACCCGCAAGAGCTGCGTGTCGCGCTGGGAACGGCCGGGTGATCATTGCCACCGCCGGGCACGTTGACCACGGCAAGACCTCATTGATTCGCGCCCTGACAGGGGTAGATACCGACCGGCTGGCCGAAGAAAAGCGCCGCGGGCTGACCATCGAGCTGGGGTTTGCCTGGCTGCCGAGCGAGACCGGCGAGCCGCTGGGCTTTATCGATGTGCCAGGCCACGAACGCTTTATCGGCACCATGCTGGCGGGGGTTGCCGGGGTGGATATGGCGCTGCTGGTGGTGGCCGCCGATGACGGCGTGATGCCGCAAACCCGCGAGCATCTGGCGATCTTGCAGCTGCTGGGTATGCGTGAGTTGGGGTTGGTGATCAGCCGTTGTGATCTGGTGGATGCTGCTCAACAGCAGCGGGTCGCCGAGCAGGTGCAGGCGCTGGCCGCCGAGGCAGGTTGGTCCAGTGCAGAGGTATGGCGGGTTTCCAGCACCAGCGGGCAGGGCATTGACGCGCTGCGTCAGGCGCTGCAGCAACAGGCAAAACACCTTGAGGCGCGGCCGAGCGACAGCCCGGCGCGCTTTATGATCGACCGCCGCTTCAGTATCGCCGGGGCGGGCTGTGTGGTGACCGGCACGCTGGTCAGCGGTCGCCTGCAGGTGGGGCAAAAGCTGTGGCTGCATGGGCAGGAGGTGCGGGTGCGCAGCCTGCAAAGGGCCTCCAGCGAGGTTGCTGAGGTACACGCCGGGCAACGCTGTGCGCTCAATCTGGGTGGCGCGGTGTCGTCCGACCAACCCCAGCGCGGCGATTGGCTGAGCGAGCAGATGTTGCCACTCAGCGATCGGCTGGATGTTTCCCTCACGCAGTTACCCGACAGCCATTGGCACCGCGGCGTGCTGCAGCTGCATTTGGGCACCGCTGTTCATCCGGTTCGGGTGGTGCTGCTGGATGAGGCGGCCGGTCTGGCGCAGCTGATGCTGGATCAACCGGTGCCTGCGGTCTGGGGTGATCGCTTTATCATCCGCGACCCGGCGGCCAACACCACGCTGGGTGGCGGCCGGGTACTGGATCCGCAGGGTGTGGGCCGCGGCCGCAGCAAGCCGCAGCGGCTGGCCCTGCTGGCTGCCTGGTCGAACGCCAGCGCGCCGATTGAGGTACTGGCCGCAGCGCTGCAGCAGGGCGCGGTGGCGTTGCCCGAACTGGCACTGAAACTGAATCTGTCCGCCGAGCAGCTGGAGTGCTTGCTCCCGGTTGCCGGGCTGATCGTGCTGTCGGCGGCTGGCCAGCGGGTTGCGCTGACCGAGCAGACTTGTGAGGCGCGCTGGCAGCAACTGGCTGCGCGTCTGGCCGATTGGCACCAGCAGCACCCCGAGTTGCTTGGGCCGGGGGAAGGGCAGATCGGCTTGGTGGGCTGTCTGCAACTGCCGTTACCGCTGGCGCGCCAACTGCTGCAGCGCTGGCAGACCGAGGGGCGGCTGCAGCGCACCGCCTGGGCACTGCACCTGCCGCAGCACCGGCCGCAGCTGCAGCCGGGGGACGCCGAACTGCTGACGCGGGTTGTCGCCGAACTGGCGCCATGCGGCTTGCGACCGCCGATTGTTGGCGAGTTGGCGACCGCGCTGGAGATGGAGCTGGAGGCACTCAAGGCCTTCTTGCTGCGCATGCAGCGCTCTGGGGAGCTGATTGCCGTGGCACCTAACCGTTATTACCTGCCATCACAGGTGGAAGGGTTGGTAGCGGTGGCGCGGCAGTTGGTGGCAGACTCGCCATCCGGCAGTTTCAATGCGGCCCAGTACCGTGATGCCTCGGGCATCGGCCGCAACCTGACCATTCAGGTACTGGAGTATCTGGATCGCGCGGGCGTGACCCGCTTTGTGCGCGAGCAACGTTTTCTGGTGGCTGGCTGAGCTGGCTGCTGCAATGGATGGACATCGTCCCCGGTGGGGCGCCCGGACTTCAACTCCGGTGAGATGCGCAACGCGCGTCTGGTGGGTTCGACTCCCATGTCCTTCCGCCATCTTTAGGGTTGTGTTCTGGCGCTCGCCAACGCTGATGGTGCCTGAGCATTGCCCTGCCTCTTTTGATAGTAAAATACTATTGGGTGCGTTGATTTAAGTTAATGGCGCTATTCTGATCCCGTGCTTAACTTACCTTCAGGTTGCAGGCACATAGACCCGCCCCGCGGGGCCCGTCGCGTTAAGGCCTGTGCGAATAAAGCACCCTACACCTGAAGCGGAGATTGACATGACTGACAACAAGACTGGCGGATGCCCGGTGATGCATGGTTCCAATACCAAGCTGACCGGCCGTGGCACCATGAATAAGGACTGGTGGCCAAACCAGCTCAATCTGGCCATTCTGCACCAGCACAATCCCAAATCTGACCCGATGGGCGGCGATTTCGATTACGCGGCCGAATTCAAGAAGCTCGACCTTGCAGCGGTCAAGAAAGACCTGGCCGCAGTTATGACCGATTCCCAGGACTGGTGGCCGGCCGATTACGGTCACTACGGGCCGTTCATGATTCGTATGGCCTGGCACGCTGCCGGGACATACCGTACCGCCGATGGCCGTGGTGGCGCTTCCACCGGCAACCAGCGTTTCGCCCCGCTCAACAGCTGGCCGGACAACGGCAATCTCGACAAGGCCCGTCGCCTGCTGTGGCCGTTGAAGAAGAAGTACGGCAACAAGCTGTCCTGGGCTGATCTCTACATTCTTGCGGGTAACGTCGCGCTGGAAACCATGGGCTTCAAGACCTTCGGCTTCGGCGGCGGTCGCGCTGACATCTGGGCACCGGAAGAAGACATCTACTGGGGCGCCGAGACCGAGTGGCTGGCCACCAGCGACAAACCGAACAGTCGCTACTCCGGTGACCGTGATCTGGAAAACCCGCTGGCAGCCGTACAAATGGGTCTGATCTACGTCAACCCGGAAGGCCCGGACGGTAACCCCGATCCGCTGCTGTCCGCCCGCGACATCCGCGAAACCTTCGCCCGCATGGCGATGAACGACTACGAAACCGTAGCCCTCACCGCCGGTGGTCACACCTTCGGTAAGGCACACGGTGCCGGTGATGCGGCCTGCGTCGGCCCTGAGCCGGAAGCGGCACCGATTGAAGCCATGGGCTTCGGCTGGCTGAGCAGCCACGGCAGTGGCAAGGGCAGTGATGCCATCACCAGCGGCATCGAAGGTGCCTGGACGCCGAACCCGACCCAGTGGGACATGGGCTACTTCGACGTGCTGTTCGGCTACGAGTGGGAACTGACCAAGAGCCCGGCCGGCGCCCATCAGTGGCAGGCCAAAGGCCTGGCAGAAAAGGATCACGCACCAGATGCAGAAAATGCCGCCAAACGCGTCGGCATCATGATGACCACCGCCGATATGGCGATGCGCGAGGATCCCGAGTACCGCAAGATCGCCGAGCACTTCCACAAGAACCCGGACGAGTTTGCTGATGCCTTTGCCCGCGCTTGGTTCAAGCTGACGCACCGCGACATGGGGCCGAAGGTACGTTACCTGGGCAGTGAAGTTCCGGCTGAGGAGCTGATCTGGCAAGACCCGGTTCCGGCGGTGGATCACCCGCTGATCGACGCGCAGGACATCACCGCACTGAAGGCCAAACTGCTGGCCTCCGGCTTGAGCGTTGCCGAGCTGGTGTCGACTGCCTGGGCGTCGGCTTCGACCTACCGCGATTCCGACAAGCGTGGTGGTGCCAACGGGGCACGCATTCGTTTGGCGCCGCAGAAGGATTGGGAGGCCAATCAGCCGCAGCAACTGGCCAAGGTGCTCAAGGTCCTCGAAGGTATTCAGGCGGATTTCAACGCCGCCGGTGCCAAGAAGGTGTCGCTGGCTGACCTGATCGTGCTGGGTGGTGCTGCCGCTATCGAGAAGGCGGCGCAGGATGCCGGTCAGAGCATCTCTGTACCGTTCGCTCCGGGCCGCACCGATGCGACTGCCGAGCAGACCGATGCCGAATCCTTCGAGCCGCTCAAGCCCGAGGCCGATGGCTTCCGCAACTACCGCCGGACCAAGTTCACCGTCCCTGACGAGGAAATGCTGGTCGACAAGGCGCAGCTGCTGGGTCTGAGTGCGCCGGAGATGACCGTACTGGTCGGTGGCCTGCGGGTATTGGGCGCCAATCATGGCGGCAGCAAGCACGGCGTGTTTACCAGCACCCCGGGCGCGCTGACCAACGACTTCTTCGTCAATCTGGTCGATATGAGCACGGCCTGGGTTCCCACCTCTGCTGATGCAGACGTGTTTGAAGGTCGTTGCCGCAACACCGGCGCGGTGAAGTGGACCGGCACGCGGGTCGATCTGGTATTCGGGTCCAACTCGCAGCTGCGGGCACTGGCCGAAGCCTACGCTCAGGATGATGCCAAGGCGAAGTTCGTCACTGACTTCGTTGCTGCCTGGAACAAGGTGATGAACGCCGATCGCTTCGACTTGGCTTGATTACCTCGGGTTTTAACCCCTCCTGACCCACGGGCGCCGCAAGGCGCCCGTGGCGTTTCTGCGCTGTGCCGCAAGCCCATCACATTGGTGAATACCGTTACACAGGAAACAATGTGACTGTTCGGGCGCCGATTTATGTCTCGCGCGGCTCCTCCTGTGAACACGTTCTTGCGAGTTATCGGTATGTGTCGGAGCGGGGAGGGGCTCCCCGCAGGCCCCTGTTTTTATTTAAAAAAGAATGAATGTTCAGTCATTTTAAGGTTGTCAATTGTCTGCTCCAGCAGCGGCGGCAGTGCCTGAGACGTAGTGAGTTTGTGTCGCGGAATGAGTGTCTGTCTCGCGCGGAATGATCATTCATTTTTTCGTTGTATGCCCTTGCTCACCTGCCTATGCTCGTTCCGATCAGACCTGTGACTGCCAAGTCACGGCGGATCTGACTCCATCACAAGAACAAAAAGGAGCGCTGCATGAAAACCGGTATTGCACATTCCCCCTTGCGCCTCAGCTACCTGAGCGCCTCCCTTATGATGCTGGCGCTGCCGCTGGCCGGCTGCCTTGGTGGCGGTGGCGGCGGTAGTGACGATGGCCGCCGCACTGGCACCTTTGTTGACAGCCCGGTGGCCGGTCTTGATTTCAGTGCGGGCAGCCAAACTGGCACAACCAGTGATACCGGCACCTTCAGCTACCGCGCCGGTGAAACGGTTACCTTCTCGATTGGTGATCTGGTGCTGGGCAGTGCAGGCGGCGCCGAGGTCATGACGCCGCTGAGCATCATCCAGGGCGCGACCGATGCGTCTGATCGGCGGGTCAACAACCTGCTCATTCTGCTGCAGTCGCTGGATGCCGATGGCAACCTGAACAACGGTATCCAGATTACCGAGCAGATTCGCACCGAGGTTTCCCTCGCCGCGGCAGGCATCAACTTTGACCAGCCGGTGGCCGACTTTCGCACGGCCATTGGCGGTCTGATCGGCGACTTGGAGAGTGCGGGTGCGTTTTCCGACACCGATCCGCGTGAGCGCAAGGTGGTAGCGGCCGACGACGCGCGCGAGCATTTCAGCCGCTCCACCGGCGAGCGCATGGTGGTGACCACTACCGGGGGCGAGCTGCGTGGCTTCGAGGCCAACGACACCACCTGGCAGTTCCTGGGTGTGCCCTATGCCAAACCGCCGCTGGGCGAACTGCGCTGGCGCGCGCCGCAGCCGGCTGAGCCGTGGGAAGGCGTGCGCGATGCGGTGGCCTGGAGTGATCAGGCGGCGCAGAACGCAGCGTTGGAGCGCTTCGGCGAGGGCGGCATGAGTGAAGATTCGCTGTACCTCAATATCACCATGCCCAAGGACGCCGACAATCTGCCGGTGATGGTCTGGTTCCACGGCGGTGGCTTTACCGCACTGACCAGCAACACCATCCCGTTCAACAACCCGGAAGCGGTTGCCAGCAAAGGCGTGGTGCAGGTGTCGGTCAATCACCGATTGGGCGCCTTCGGCTATCTGGCGCACCCGGCCCTGACTGCCGAGAGCAGCTACGGCGGTTCCGGTAACTACGGTCAGATGGATCTGATCATGGCGCTGCAATGGGTGCAGGACAACATTGAGGCCTTCGGCGGTAATCCGGATAACGTCACCATCTTTGGCGAGTCTGGCGGTGGCCGCAAGGTGTTGTCGCTGATGGCGTCGCCGCAGGCGGCCGGGCTGTTCCATCGCGCGATCAGCCAAAGCGGCACCCTGCGTCCGGATACACGCTCGCTGGCCGATGGTGAGGCCCTTGGCCTGACTGTTCAGGAGCGCATGGGGGCCTCGTCGCTGGCCGAGATGCGTGAAGCAACCTGGCAGGAGGTCACTGCGGCCGCGACCGGTGCGGAGTACACCAACATCGACAACTATTACCTGCCGGTGTCCGAGCGAGCGCTGTTCGAGACCGATCAGGATAACGACGTGCCCTTTATGTTCAGCGTCAACACCAACGACACCGAGGAACCCACCTACACCGCCATCAATGTGTTCCCCTGGATGGCACCACTGAAAGCCCAGCCGATGTACGCGACCCTGTTTGCCCATCAGCCTGCCGGCTGGCGCGCCCGGGGTATGCAGGCCTATCACGCGGCGGAACTGGCCTATCTGTTCAACATGCCGTCTAGCGTGGTTACCCACTATCAACTCGGGCTGGTATTGGATCCGGCAACCGGCAGTCCGCTGGTAATCGGTGATTTGAACGAGAACGGCGTCAGCGGTTCGCGCGGTGACCCGGCAGACATCATGACCTCTGCCGGTTTTGATGCCACTGACGAGCAAGTGATCGATCGGATGATGACCATCTGGACCAACTTCGCCAGAACCGGCAATCCCAGCATCGACGGTGATATCAGCTATCCGACCTACGACGCGACCTCCGAAGCCTATGTCGAACTGACCGGGATCGCCGAAGCCAAGTTGTACCTGGGCGACGCGCTCAGCGACGACTGAGCCTCGGCACGGGTAAATCAATCGCAGGTTCGTTATTGACCCACCGGCTGCAGGTGCAGCCCGGTGTGGTCCTCAACATGCAACAGGGAGTAGCACATGGTTAGTTCAAAATTGCGCGGCCCCGCGCGTGCAGCTGTGCTGGGCGCTGGCTTGACCCCACTGTTTCTGGCGTTAACCGGTTGCCTGGGCGGCGGCGGGGGATCTGATGGTGACGCCAGCCGCAGCGGTGTGTTTGTTGACAGCCCGGTTGCCGGGCTGGACTACCAGGGCAGCCGAACGCCAGCCGGGCAGACCGACGCGCAGGGCGGCTTCCGTTACCGTGCGGATGAGACCATCCGCTTTTTCATCGGCGATCTGGAGCTGGGTTCGGCAGTCGGGGCGGCGCAGCTGACACCATTGAGTATTGTTGCTGGCGCGGAGTCAGTGACTGATCAGCGCGTCACCAATATGCTGATTCTGCTGCAAAGTATTGATGCTGACGGCAATCTGAATAACGGCATTCAGATCACCCACGAGATTCGTCAGGAAGTGTCGTTCAACGCCGGCAATATCAACTTTGATCAGTCCAGCGCCGACTTTCGCACCAGTCTGACGGCGATGCTGGAGCGGCTGGATGAGGTCGGCGCGTTTACCGACACCGACCCGCGTGCCCGCACGGTGGTCGATGCGGCCGATGCACAAGCGCACTTTCAGCGTTCCGCCGGCCCGCGGGTAGAGGTGGAGACGACTGGCGGCACCCTGCGCGGCTTTGAGGCCAGTGCATCGACCTGGCAGTTCCTCGGCGTGCCTTACGCCAAACCGCCGTTGGGTGAGCTGCGCTGGCGTCCGCCGCAGCCGCCGGAGCCGTGGGAGGGTGTGCGCGAAGCGACCTCCTGGGCAGACCAGTCGGCCCAGGATTACACCCTGGAGCGGGTTAATGAAGGCGGCATGAGCGAAGACTCGCTCTACCTCAACATCACCGCACCCAAGGACGCCGAAGGGCTGCCGGTGATGGTCTGGTTCCACGGTGGCTCGTTCGCCATCCTTTCGGCCAACTCGCCGCAGTACAACAACCCCAACGGGCTAGTCACCAAGGGTGTGGTGCAGGTGAGCGTCAACCACCGGCTGGGGCCATTCGGCTACATCGCCCATCCGCTGTTGAGCGCAGAAAGTGGTTACGGCGGTTCCGGTAACTACGGCCAGATGGATCTGGTCATGGCGCTGGAATGGATTCAGGACAACATCGCTGCCTTTGGCGGAGACCCGGACAACGTCACCATCTTTGGTCAGTCCGGCGGCGGCGGCAAGGTCTACTCGTTGATGAACTCACCGCAGGCGGTGGGGCTGTTCCACAAGGCAATCGTGCAGAGCGGCGTTGCGCCGCTGGAGACCGATAGCTCACCTGCCGATTCGCTGGCCGTTTCCGAGGCCATTGGTGCCGCGCTGTTCCAACGGGCGGGGGTAACGACGCTGGAACAGGCGCGGGCGCTGCCATGGACCGCGTTTGCCAAAGCGGATCTGGATAACAACATCCCGCGGCAGACCTATCGGCCGAACTCCGACAACTACTATCTGCCGAACACCTACTACCAGAATGTTCAGCAGGGCATGCCGAGTGATGTGCCGCTGATGGCCGGGGTGACCAACGGTGACTACACCACCATCCGGGGTGCCTTGCCGATCTGGCTGCAGCAACGCAGTGCCGACTACCAGTCCAATCAGTACATCTATCGCTTCAGTCGGGTACCACCGGGCTGGGATGATCTGGGTCTGAGCAGCTGCCACGGCTGCGAGCTGCCGTACCTGTTCAACTACCCGGCCGGCATGGTGCAGAACTATCTGCTGGGGCTGGTGCTGACCGATAGCTACACCCGACCGGTGATTGGTGATCTCAACAGCAACGGCATATCAGGCACCCAGGGCGATCCGGCTGACATCTACGCCTCCATGCGTTGGGGGGCTCAGGATGTGGCCATGGCTGACTTGCTGATGACCCAGTGGAGCAACTTTGCCCGCACCGGTGACCCGAGCACGGCGTCGCTGGAGTGGACGCCTTACAGCCTGGCAAATGATGCCCTGATGGAGCATGGCAACGACGGTGTTGCCGCAATGACCACCGGAGTCGCTGAAAGTCCCTGATCCTGATCGTCGTGCGTGGGCTGCGATAGCAGCCGTTATGGCCAAGTGGCCTGAACCGGTGCCTGCGATGGTGGGCACCGGTTTTTTTTGTGTTCGGAAGATCGGCGGTGCACCGTCTCTTGCGGTTTACCATCTCACGCTTGCGCTATTGCTGTGTCAGCCTTTCGCCTTCACGGCGAGCCAAGGGCACCCGGCTACGCGGCCCTGCGGGTTCGCTGCGTTGCTCGGCTTGGCAGGGGCCGTCAGAACTCGGCTCTGCGAGCCTCAGACAGGCTGCCGTCCTGTTTCCTGCCAACCCTGCGCTACTCGCCCGCGTAAACGGGGCGAAACCCTGGGTGCGCACTCCACCTGCTGAGCAGTCGGCAGAAGGACTTGGCGCAACAGCCAGGAGCTTCGTTTCGGAATGCCAGGATTCACTGACTTACCCAGCTGCCTTCAGCCGGTGCTCCCACAGTCTGCGTGCCAGACGACGCATGTTGGGGATCTCGTCGGTTTCATCGAGGATCGGCCGGCCGATCAGCGTCTCGATGATGTCTTCCATGGTCAGCAGACCACACCAACTGCCAAACTCGTCGTAGACCAGACACAGGTGCTGCTTCTCGTTGAGCATCTGGGTCATCAGTACCTCGATATTCTGGCTGTCTTGCACCACCTTGACCGGTTTCATCAGGCTGGAAATGGCGATGTCGCGATTGTCGCTGGCCAGCAAATCAACCCGAAACAGCACGCCGAGCGGTGTTTCCTGTTCATCCAGCACCGGATAACGCGAGAACTGGCCGTGCTGCACCCGGGTGCGAGCATCGGCGACGGTGAGCGACGGGCTCAGTACTTCACTGACGGTACGCGGGGTCATGACGTCGCGGGCGCGGATGGTGTGCAGATCCAGCACGTTGCTGATCATCCGTTGCTCGTCCTCGTCCAGCGACTTGAGTTCCTGACCGAGCGCAGCCAGTGCCTTGATCTCGGCGCGCAGGTCGTGCTCCGGGGCCTTGCCGCCGAGGCTGCGGGTGACCAGATCAGACATCAGGATGAACGGCTTGAGAAGCAGGATAAGGCTGTTGAGGATGCCGGGCATGACCGGTGCAAGGGCCGGCCAGTAGCGCGCGCCCAGGGTCTTGGGCAGGATCTCCGAGCCGAGCAGAATCAGCAGCGTCATGATTGCCGAGGCGATACCAAGATAGCCATCGCCGAACACCAGAGTCACCTGCGCACCGACACCGGTGGCGCCAACAGTGTGGGCGACGGTATTCAGGGTCAGGATGGCGGCCAGCGGCTGGTCGACATTTTCCTTCAGCTGCTTGAGCTGCGGGTAGAGTCTTGGGCGTTCGGTTTTCTGCCGGGCGATGAAACTCGGTGTCATCGACAGCAGTGCAGCTTCAAGGATGGAACAGATGAAGGAAACCAGAATGGAGAGGACAGCAAACGCTATCAGAAGGGACATGGGGATCTTGTGTGGCCAATGATGTGCGAAGTATACGACCGGCCGATCCCGGCTCAATGGCCTGGCTGATTCAGGATGTTTCAGACTGTGCGGCAGGCTGGGGGGCGGCCGCTTTTGTCGCTTGGTGCGGGCCCGGTCGGACGCGCGGCGCGATCCGACCGGGTGTTTAACCTATGCGGCCGCGCTGTTGGCCGCGAACAGCGCCTCGAAGGTATCCATGTCGAGTGCGGCGATGACGTTCTGCTGGTCATCGAGAATCTCGTACATGACGCCTTCGGTGCCGCGGATGCTGAACAGCACCAGCGTAGCGCCATCGCCGCCACATTCGCGGTGTGGCGTGGTGTCGGGCTGGCTGATGGTATAGCTGCCGGTGGGGCGTTTTTCCTTCAGTTCGCCGTTGGCATGGAACAGCTGATGCTCACCACGGATGACAAAGGTGTGGTTCACCGCGCAGTGGCGGTGCAGCACGATCGGGTCGTGGGCGTGGAAGTGGAATAGGACGTCGACCAGTTGGTTGGGGCGGTCGACACTGAGAATGCTGTAATCGAAGTTTTCGAAGCCCGGCAGTTGGTGCCAGCGGATGTGGTTCAGATCAAGAGAGTGCATGGTTACGTCCTTTTGTTGTTGTGCTGCTGCGGTTATCAGTTCTGTGGCATCCAGTCACTGACAATGATGTTGTTGGCACGCTCGGCGCGCGCCGCCTGTTTGCGGGCGCTGATCTGCGCGACGCATTGATCTTCGTTGTTGAGGATCACGATGCACTCCAGGCACTGGATGCACTCGTCGTAGTCGATGGCGCCGCTGCGCTTGATGGCGCCGATCTCGCACTTGTTGTGGCAGTGTTGGCAGGGCTTGCCGCAGGCGTCGATGCGGGTCAGCCAGGAGAACAGGCGCAACCGGCCGAGGATCGCCAGACCGGCGCCCAGCGGGCAGACGTAGCGGCAATAGAATTTGTGCACGAACAGGCCGATGCCCAGTAATAGCACTGCGTACAGCACGAACGGCCAGCTGCGCACGAACACCAGCGTGATCGAGGTCTTGAAGGGCTCGACCTCGGCCAGCCGTTCGGCCAGCGTCAGTGAGTAGAACGCGGTGGGTATCAGGCTGATCAGAATCAGGTATTTCAGCCATTGCAGTCGGTGGTGCCAGCGCTCGCTGATCTTCCACTGACGCAGGTGCAGTTTCTTCGCCAGCCAGCCGACCATCTCCTGCAGCGCGCCGAAGGGGCACAGCCAGCCGCAGAACAGGCCGCGGCCCCAGAGAAACAGGCTGATAAAGGTGAAGGTCCAGAGAATGAAAATCACCGGGTCCATCAGGAACACCGTGATGTCGAAGCCATGCCAGAGCGCGAGCAGCAGGGTGAAGATGTTGACCACCGAGAGCTGGCCCTGGGCGTAGAAACCGATGAACAGCAGGGTAAACAGCAGGAAGCCTCCGCGTAGCAGGTGGAAGCCTCGGGCCTGCTGACTGACGCGGTGCTGCCGCACGAACACCACGCTCACGAGCACCAGCGAGGCCAGCAGCACGGCGATCTGCCAGGCGCGCTGTTGCCACATCTGCAGCCAGATTGGCGCCGGGGCGGCAACCGTGCTGACCTCCTGCAGTTCGAACAGATCCGGCTCCAGCGTCAGCGCCTGTTCAAAGTGGCTTTGCCGCTCGCTCAGCGGGTTACGGCGCAGGGTGACGTTGAGTTGCAGGGCGGCCGAGTCGACCGGGTTGAAGGCAGCGTGGGTCTTGATGCGGAAGATATTGGCCTGCCAGTCACCCGCTGGTGCGTCCAGCAACGGCAGCAGGATGCCGTTATTAAAGTTCATGTCATGCAGCTCAATCGCCTTGCCGTGCTGCAGCAAGTTGATGCGACTGGGCGCAGTGGCGGGAATGAAGTCGTCAGGCACGTGCGGGTACTGCCCGCGTGAGAGCACCAGCAGCGCCTGCTCGCCAGCCAACAGCTCGCTCTGCAGGCGACTGAATACCTCATCACCGAGCAGATTGCGGCCGGTCATTGGCGTGTTCAGGTAAGCGAAATACAGCTCGCTGAACGGCAGGTCGGTGTCGTCAGAAAAGCCCGGATACAGCGTCAGACTATTGCCCAGCGCCGCTTCCACGGTGGCGGTATCCAGCTGCCAGTGCTGCAGCAGGCCGCGTGCCTGAAGCTGTTGCCAATCGAGTGGCTCGAACAGCTCGGCGCGCGCGACGGCCTGCGGCCCCTGAGCAAAATCCGGCAATAGCGCGCGGGCAACGGTCATCGCCGATTGCAGTACCGTTTCGTTGAGGATGACCACGGACACGGTCGCCTTGCTGACCCCATCGATATAGCCCACGGCGTCGCCATCCACGCTGCCACCGTGGGTGCTGCCAACCACGATGGGCGTGGCGATATTGCGGCCAGCGTACTGGCCGGCGAAGTCGAACAGCGCCTGCTCGCCCAAGCCGTGCAGAAACACTGGCTCATGGTGCTCCAGTACGGTGACGCCGGTCAGCTTGCCCTCTGGCGTCATGCCGATCAGCAGGCGGATCGGCTTGCCGGAAAAGCCCTGCAAGCTGGAGTAGTCGGTCGACTCAAAGGCGTAGCCGAGCAACTGGTCCAGCTGAAAGGCCTGGTAGACGGGTGGCGTGCCCTGCTTTTCGATCAGCCGGGTGGCACTGGGGAACAACTGCTGTACCGCGGGCTGCCACTCATGCACAGGCTGGCTCTCGGCGCGCAGGGCGGAGCCAAGCAAGCACAGCAGGCAGATCAGCAGGAGCTGCTGAAGCGTTGGGCGACGCACAGACATGGCGACTCATCCTTGTTGTTGTACTGCCATGCTGGCGAGCGCAGGGGCCAGCGAACCATCCAACTTAGGGTCTGAGCCGTTGCTACTTCAGTCTTAGTTCGCCGCCTTGCGGCTTATAAAAGGGGCGGCTTTGGGGTAGTCTGCCGGAACCGCCTGCGCAGCTCTGCAACAGCCCTTGCGAGCACGCAGCATTACAACAACAACGCGGATGCCCAAGCATGTCCTACGATGTCAGCCAGCTGCGCAAGTTCGTGACGCCCGAGATCATTTTCGGTGCAGGATCGCGCAAAACCGTCGCCAATTACGCCTCTACCTTCGGTGCCCGCAAGGTGCTGCTGGTGTCCGATCCGGGGGTTCAGGCGGCCGGCTGGGTGGTCGATGTCGAGCAGAGTCTGATGGAGCAGGGCATCGAATATGTGCTGTTCACCCAAGTCTCCGCCAACCCGCGCACCGAAGAGGTGATGCACGGCGCCGAGGTCTACCGCGCCGCCGGTTGCAACGTGATCGTCGCCATTGGCGGCGGCAGTCCGATCGATTGCGCCAAGGCGATTGGTATCGCCGTTGCCCATGATCGGCATATCCTCGAATTCGAAGGCGTGGATACCATCCGCGCGCCCATCCCGCCGCTGATCTGCATCCCGACCACGGCGGGCACCTCGGCTGACGTGTCGCAATTCGTCATCATTTCCGATCAGCAGGAGAAGGTGAAGTTCTCGATCATCAGCAAAGCGGTGGTGCCGGACGTGTCGTTGATCGACCCGGAAACCACCTCGACCATGGACACTTTCCTGTCCGCCTGCACCGGTATCGATGCCATGGTGCACGCCATTGAGGCCTTCGTTTCGACCGGCAGCGGGCCGATGACCGACGCCCATGCACTTGAGGCAATGCGGCTGCTCAACGGGAATCTGGTGCAGATGATCCAGAACCCGCAGGACATCGCCCTGCGTGAGCAGATCATGCTCGGCAGCCTGCAGGCCGGCTTGGCGTTTTCCAACGCCATTCTCGGTGCGGTACACGCCATGTCGCACAGCCTTGGCGGTTTTCTCGATCTGCCGCACGGGCTGTGTAATGCGATCCTGGTTGAGCATGTGGTGGCGTTCAATTTCGATGCGGCGCCGGAGCGCTTCAAGGTCATCGCCAACACCCTGGGCATCGATACGCGCGGTATGACCACGCCGCAGGTACGTCAGCGGCTGGTGCAGCATCTGATTGATCTCAAACAGGCGATGGGCTTCCACCAGGGCCTGCGCATGCACGGGGTTAATACCAGCGATCTGCGTACCCTGTCGCTGCACGCGATGGATGACCCGTGCATCCTCACCAACCCGCGCGAATCCAGCTTGCAGGACGTTGAGGTGGTCTATGCAGAAGCCCTCTGATCCGCGCCGTGAGGTGCTGACAGGGCTGCTTGGGCTGGGTTCGCAGTCGTCGCGCAAGAGTTATTACCCTGAGCTGTTGGCGCGCTTGGAAGAACTGGAAGAGGAACGCAACCGCTACAAGTGGCTATTCGAAAACGCGCTGCACGGGATCTTTCAGGCCAGTCTCGAAGATGGTCTGCGGGCGGCCAACAAGTCGTTGGCGCGGATGTTGGGATATGGGTCGGTCAGTGCGCTGGTCAGTGCCCGCTGCTCGCTGGCTGAACAGTTCTTTATCGGTGGCGAGGAAGAGTTTCAGCGTATCCGCCATCAGTTGCTGCGCAAAGGTGAGATAAGCGGCTATGAGACCCGGTTGCGCCGGGCTGACGGCAGCTTGCTGGATGTGCGCATGAATATTCAGCTGCGCCCCGATGCGGCTGATCATGTGATTGAAGCCTTTGTTGCCGATGTGACCGAACGCAAGCAGGCTCAGCTGGCGATGCAGCAACTGAACGACGAGTTGGAGCAGCGCGTCCAGCAGCGCACCCGTGAGCTGGAAGCCCTTAACGAAAGTCTGCGTTACGAGATCATTGAGCACGAGCGTACCCAGGGAGAACTGCGCAAGGCGCGGGATGCCGCCGAGCAGGCCAATCGCAGCAAGGATCGTTATCTGGCGGCCGCCAGTCATGACCTGTTGCAGCCGCTTAACGCTGCACGGCTGCTGATCTCCACGCTGCGCGAGGCGCCGCTGGAGGAGAGCGCCGGGCTACTGGTCGAGCGCTCGCACACGGCGCTGGAAAGCGCCGAGGATATGCTCAGCGATCTGCTGGATATCTCGCGGCTGGACCAGCCCAACCTGCAACCGGATTACAGCGACTGCGTGGTGGCCGATGTGCTGGAGCCTCTGCTCAGTGAGTTCGATGGTGTTGCCGAGGCCGCCGGGGTGGCGTTGCGCGGCCGGGTCAGCGGGCATGTGGTGCACACCGATTACCGTCTGCTCAGCCGGATCCTGCGTAACTTCATCAGTAATGCCATTCGCTACACCGAGCGGGGTGGCGTGCTGGTCGGCTGTCGGGTGCGTGGCAGCGAGCTGAGCATTCAGGTGTGGGACACCGGCCGCGGCATTGCCCGCGGTGATTTTCAGCGAATCTTTCAGGAGTTCAATCAGCTCGACGCTGGCAAGGCCAGTCAACGCCGCGGCGTTGGTCTGGGGCTGGCGATTGTCGACCGTATCGCGCGGCTGCTGAATGCCCGAGTCGAGGTGCAGTCACGTCTGGGTCGCGGCTCGATGTTCGCGGTCAGCATTCCGTTGGCAGTCGCGGGTCAGCGTCGCCAAGACAGCGCCTCAACCCAGCTGCTCAGCTCGCTGGATGTTCCGCTGCATGGCCGGCGCTTGCTGGTGCTGGACAACGAGCAGATGATTTTGCAAAGCATGCGCGGGCTGCTGGAACAGTGGGGCGCCGAGGTGCTGACCGCGGTCGATCTGGAGCAGGCGCAGGCGTTACTTGGTGATCAGCCACCGGATGCGTTGCTGGTCGACTTTCACCTTGATGGCGGGCGCACCGGTGGTGAGGCCGTGGCAGCGCTGCGCGCCCAGTTTGCCTGCCAGCTGCCGGCGATCATGATCACCGCCGACCGCAGCGAAACCTGCCGGCAGGTGGCCCGCGAGCTGGACATCATGGTCCTCAACAAACCGCTCAAGGCCGGCAAGCTGCGCGCTATTCTCGGCAAGCTGCTCAGCAATAGCGACTAGACTGGGTAGCAGCCGACCTTGTGTCGGCCCACCCTGTCCCCAACCGTGCAAGGAATTGCCCATGCTGGATGCCAAACCCCGCTCCAATCTCGCCTGGATCCTGATCGTCGCCGTTGGCGTCTGGCTCGGCAATCTGCTGCACGACGTCACCCTGGTGGTAGGTGCCAAGCTGTGGGTGCAGTATGAGCTGCACAGCATCGCCAACAAGGTCGAAGAGCGAGTCGAGGAGGGCGCCGAGCACGCACGTGATTTGATGGAAGAGGGGGCCGAGAACGCCCAGGAGTGGGTTGATGGCAGCAAGGAGCGTCTGCATGACGCGCTCCCCGAGAAACCCCATTTGCCGTCCCTGCAGGAGCGTCTATGTGAGTTCTGGCTTCAGCAGCTGGAGCGTCATCCGGGTGAACGCACCGAGCGCGGGGTTGCCGAGAACTGCGAGTAAACAGCTCTGTAACAGTTGTTTCAGAGCTGTTGTATTGTCATCAAAGGGACACTGCGGTGTCGTCGGAACGCCGCTGAAAGTTCATCATTCATTGCCTGATCTGTCACGTTAGGTCGCCATCCTGTTTGGGTTTTCAAGCAAACCAAAACCCTGAGAGGAAGGAACCGATGTCCATCGAACAACGTGACCAGCTGGTTTACATCGATCACGGTGAGGGTGATGAACCCCTCAGTACCCGTAAGATGAATCCCCTGTTTTCCAGCATTCTGGAAGCCCGTCTTGCCCGTCGTCAGGTACTCAAGGGCAGCGCCGGCGCTGCGGCGCTGGGTTTTTTCGGACTGGGTCTGGCTGGTTGCAAGAGCAGCTCCAGCAGTAACGACAATGGCGCGGGTGCACCAACGCCCCCCGCGCTGCTCGGTTTTTCTGCCGTTGCGGTCAGCAGTGCCGATGAGATCGTCGTACCGGAAGGCTACAGCTACCAGGTGATCATTCCCTGGGGCACGCCGATTCTCGGCAGCTTCCCGTCGTTTTCAGTAAACAGCACCGGTGCTGATCAAGCCGAACAGGTCGGCTCGCACCACGATGGTATGCACTTCTACCCGATCAACGGCAGCTCCGATGACGGCTTGCTGGTCCTCAACCATGAGTACGTTGAACCGCGCCTGATGCACGCTGCGGCCCAAGGCGTCGCGCTGACCAGCTCCGCGTTGCCCCCATACGCAGGCCAGCGTCCGGCGGATCAGGTACGTAAGGAAGCCAATGCGCACGGTGTATCGGTTGTCCGGATCGTCAAGGGCGTCAATAACGAATGGAGCGTTCAGCCGGATGCGATGAACCGTCGTATCACCGCACTGACACCGATGGAAATCCATGGCCCGGTGCGTGGTTCTGACTTCGTCAAGACGCTGTACAGCCCGAACGGCACCATGACCCGCGGCACCCTGAACAACTGCGGTAACGGCTACACCCCTTGGGGCACCTACATGGCTGCCGAGGAGAACTGGGCCGGGTATTTCACCAACAAGGGCGACGCCCCGCGTGAGCATTCCCGCTACGGCGTCCCGACCGGCGCAACCAGCCGCTATGCATGGGAAACAGCCGATAACGGCGCTGACGAGTTCATTCGCTTTGACGCCAGTATTCAGGGCGCTGACGCAACTCAGGACTACCGTAACGAGCCGGTCTGCTTTGGCTGGATGGTCGAGATCGACCCATTTGACCCGACTAGCAACCCGAAGAAGCGCACTGCCATGGGCCGCTTCGGTCACGAGGGCGTGGTTTTTGCTCCGGCCGAGGAAGGCAAGCCGGTCGTTTGCTACTCCGGCGATGATTCGCGCTTCGAGTACATCTACAAGTTCGTGACCGCGGCGAACTACAATGCGGCCACCGCCAGCGGCAGCCTGCTGGACGAGGGTACGCTCTACGTTGCCAAGTTCAACGACGACGGCACCGGTGAGTGGCTGCCGTTGGTCTACGGTCAGAATGGCCTGGACGAAAACAATGCTACGCCGTTCACCAGTCAGGCCGACGTGCTGGTCAACACCCGTCTGGCTGCCGACTTCCTGGGTGCCACTCCGATGGACCGCCCGGAGTGGGGTGCAGTGGATCCGGCCAACGGGGATGTGTACTTCACCCTGACCAACAACACCAGCCGTAACGCTGGCAACGTCAACGAAGCGAACCCGCGTGAGGTTAACCGCCACGGTCATATCATCCGCTGGAAAGAAGACGGTGGTGATCAGGCGGCAACTACCTTCAGCTGGGATATCTTCCTGTTCGGCGGCGACAGCGGCGAGAGCGGTGTCGATACCAATATCGGCTATGACCCGAACGGCGAGGTGCTGACTGCAGACAATATCCTCAGCTCGCCGGACGGTCTGTGGATTGATCCGGACAGTCGCGTCTGGATTCAGATGGACAGCGGCTACCGCGATCCCTTCGGCAACTGCGCCATGCTGGTCGCTGACCCCACCACCGGCGATCTCAGGCGCTTCCTGGTTGGCCCGATCGATCAGGAAATTACTGGCATCACCATGACTCCGGATCAGAAGACGTTGTTTATCAACGTGCAGCACCCGGGCGAAGGTACCAGTGCGGCCGACTTTGCTGCTGGAGATTACTCCAGCAGCTGGCCTGACTATATGCCGGCCACCCGTCCGCCGCGCTCGGCCACCGTGGTTGTCTGGAAGGACGATGGCGGCGTAGTCGGTAGCTAAAACGCTGCTCAGGCAGCCCGCAGGGGCTGCCGCAGAACAGCAATACAGCAGGTCATTTCGGGGGTCGGCAGCAGCTGACCCCTGTTTTTACGGAGAAATCATCATGGGTGTAGGTGGAATCAGTATCGGCTCACTGCTGATCGTGCTGGTTATTGTCATGCTGCTGTTCGGCACCAAGCGTCTGCGCAACATCGGCAGCGATCTGGGCGGCGCGTTGAGTGGTTTTCGCAAGGCAGTGCGCGATACAGACGAGGCCCGTGACGCACTGACCATGGATTCGCAGGAGCAGGTTGCCGAGCGCAGCGAATCGCGCTCGCGCGCTTGAAGCCGGGTGCCGTATGTTTGGTAACGGCATGACGGAATGGCTGGTGGTCGGCGTGGTTGCGCTGATCGTGCTTGGCCCTGAGCGCCTGCCATCACTGGTGCGCATGGCGGGGCGGGCAACCGGCAAGGTACGCGGGCTGTGGAGTGATGTGCAGCGTGAACTGGACGGTAGTCTGCCAGCCGATGAGGTCAAGGAACTGACCGAGAGCGTGCGTGAGTTGCGTGCTCAGACCAACGTCAAACAGTTTGTTCGCCGCCTGGCGGTGGATGAAGAACGCCGCCAGGGCTGAGCCCCGGCGGCGGCTGGTTGCTGACTGACTCAGGGTGGTGGTGGGCAGGGTGGCAGTTGGTTGCGCTGAACATTGTTGCCAGCGACAGGCCCGTCAATGGTGTAGGTGCATCCAAAGTCCGCTGCGGCAACGGTCGCAGGGCTCAGCCAGTCGTCTCCCTGGGGCTTGGGTCCGCCTTGCTCCCAGTCGAGCATGGCCGCCAATGTCGCAGTGAATTCAGCCTCGGTAAAGTCGCAATGGCCTGGCGCCCGCATTGCACGCTGCACAAGCAGATCGTCACTGCCATTATCAGCCGCCCGTCGTGCGTATTCCTGTTCCATCAGAATCGGCACAAACAGATCGCCGATAGTATGTGCCGTGACGACAGGCACATCGAATTCACCGTTAACCTTAGGAATCCAGCGCAGGCCGTCATTGCGCAGATCATTGGCGCCCTCTGTTGCTGTGGCCTTGACGATCATGCTGTTGAAGTTGATTTCGTCAGTGGTTAACGGCTCGTCCAGTTCGCTTTCAAAGCGATAGGTAATGGCGTTGGTGTCGACCACGTTGTCCAGCAGGATGCCGTCGACGGTGCCATCAGAGCCAGCAAAGCTTTGCAGCAGATCCTGGAACAGACCAAAGCTGATGGGGTACATCGGTCGCTCACCACCACTTAGGTTCTTCAGCGTCTGATAGAACGCGAACCCTTCTTGAGTCAGACCACTCGGGAACTTGTTCGTGGTGTAGTCGTTCCAGAGCACGGTGCGAGCGTTGGCGACCATCGTAGCCGCCTCTTGCTGAGTCAGCGGGAACTCTTCAATCGGGTTGCCTGACAACGCCGCCAGGGCGATGGTGTAGCTGGCGAAGAAGTTGAACAGCTCGGTATCGCCAACGACACCGCACATCGGTGCAGACCCTGAGTAATTGACGACATTATTGGCGGTCGCCAGCGTTTCCCGTTCTACCGCCGCAGCGGCAATATGGCCGCCCATGGATACGCCGGTTATGTAGTATTTATCCGGCGGATCCAGTGGGCGTCCGTTATCGGCGGCAATATCGGTGAACGCCAGTGCCAGAGCGTTGGTATCCTCAAGGCCAGCGCGAACATCGTAGAAGTTGGCGCTGTAGCTGGATGCTGCCCAGGCGTAGCCTTCGTCAAGCAGATAACGGCGCATCGGCGGGTTGTCGACGGTGAGCTGATCGACATTGTTAATACGAAAACCGTGGGTATACATCACCAGCATGCCGTTCCAGTTCTGCGGCACTTCGACGCGGTAGCCTGCTCCGTTCAAAACTCCTGACCAGCGGCTGGTGGTGTTGTAAGGCGCAGAGTCTTCGAGTGCGCCAAAGGACAGGTCATTCTCGTTAACGCTGAAGAAATCGGCGTCGAGTCGCTGTTGCTGCAACCGAACCCTGGTGTCACCCGCTTGCGGTTGGGCGTCACCGCCACCACCACCCCCACCGCTGAGGCAGCCGGTTAATGTAAGGCTGCTGATCACCATCGTCAGCAAGGCCGTTTTTTTCAACCCTGTCATTGTTATTTTCTCCGTGTGCAAGCTGTTGTTATTGGTTCGTTCTTGCCGCTCTGAGTTAAGAGCGAGTGCTGGCAAAGGGCAAGTACGAACTGTCTCATTTCGGGACGTTCTCGCGTGCGTGGATAGCTGGGCATCAGCGGGCTGGATTGCTGTAACAGGGGTATCACCCATTTGGGTGTATTTACAGGGCGGAAGGAGGGCGATTTAGCCCGAATGGGTGATGCTGGCGGCGTGGTCAGGCCGGTAGCGTCGTTGCTTCGGCCGAAGCAGTCTGGAATAACCTGTTCAGGGGGTTGCCGTGTGATTGCAGAATCGTGACAATCGAGGCGCCCTCGCAGTCATATTGCAGGCTTATAACAATAATTTTGCAAAGAAAGGTCAGTACCTTATTCCCAACTGCCCTACGCCCGATTCGGATCGGGATTCTTTGCCATGGAGAGAGCATGCCCCTGGTCGCCCGTTTTTCGCTGGAGAGCCTTGTCACGCTGGTTTGCGGTCTTTTCGTTGCGATTTCAGCGTGGATTCTCGGGCACCTGATCTGGACATTGATCGAGCCGCAAAGCGTTATGCCGGCAGCCTCCAGTCTTCCTTATTCCGTATCCTCATCCGAACGTTCTGTTGCTCAGCCCGGTTTTCGCGAGTTGGCGCTCCTGTCGCCCTATGGTCGCGCTGATCGCGCACCTGTTGCGGTTGATGCTCCTGACACCAAGCTTAGCTGGACGCTGAAAGGGGTGCTGTCCGACCCCGACCCGGCTCGCAGCGCCGCGATCCTGGTCACCCAGGGTCAGCCTGAAAAACTCTATCGCGTTGGCGCCACTTTGCCCGGGCAGGTTCGCCTGGAGCAGGTACTGGCTGATCGCGTGATGCTCATGCGCGACGGCCAGCTGGAAACTCTGCGACTCAAGCGCAATGAGCTCAACGGTTCGGGTCGCTCTGCTCGCAACGCGCGGACTGCAGCGCTGCCTGAGGTCGACGCCAATCAGACCTTGGCACCGGACGGCAATCTGGCGCGGATTGATCGTGAGGCCTGGCTGAACGACCCGCAACGTTTTGCCGAGGTGATCAGCGCCAACCCGGTGATGGTCGATGGCGCGCTCTACGGTATTGAAGTCTCACCGGCGCGCAATGCACGTGAATTTGAAGCAGCGGGCCTGAAGGCGGGTGATGTGATAACCGACGTGGATGGCACTCCGGTTTCCCAGATCGAGGACTACCGCGACATTCTGCGCGACATGTCTGGCGCCACTTCGGTGTCGGTGTCGCTGGAGCGCGACGGGCAGCCCATGAACATTACGATAACGATGGATTGATACTGATGTCGATGCAGTTTCGCAAACAACGGCTGGCGCTGGCGCTGGCGTTGAGTCTGGGGGTAGTGGGCGGTTCGGTGCACGCGCAGTCAACTGCCGGTACAGCTGATAACGCCGAGGATCTGGTGCTGAATCTGCGTGATGCGGATATCAACGGTCTGATCGAAATTGTCAGCCAGGAGACCGGCATCAATTTCATCGTTGATCCGCGCGTACGCGGTCAGGTGAATGTGGTCTCGGGTCAGCCGATTCGTCGCGAGGATCTCTACGAACTGTTTCTCAGCGTGCTGAAGTCGCAGGGCTTCGCTGCGGTGCGTGGCAGCGACGGCATGGTGCGCATCGTGCCGGAAGTGCAGGCCAAGGAGAACGAGGTCGCTGGCCTGACCGGGGATACGCCCGGCGATGAATACATCACTGAAGTTATCACTGTGAACAATATGGATGCCGGCCAGCTGGTGCGGATCCTGCGCCCCCTGGTGCCGAAAGGTGGGCATCTGGCTGCCGCTGCGGCCTCCAATAGTCTGGTGATCGCCGACACGGCAGCCAATGTGCGACGCATTCAGACGCTGATCGCGCGGATGGATCGTGAGTCCACCGAGGATTTTGAGGTGTTGCCGCTGCAGCACGCCTCGGCATTGGATGTAGTGCGCATCGTTCAAGGGCTGGATAACGCCGCGCCAGCGGAAGAATTTACCCGCGGCCCCAAGCTGATCGCCGATGAGCGCACCAACTCGGTGATTCTGCGCGGTGATCCGGAGGCACGGGCGATCCTGCGTTCGGTCGTGCGTCGACTGGACGTCGAGGGCGATCAGGGCAACACCCAGGTGCATTACCTGCGGTACGCCAAGGCGGAAGAAGTGGCCGAGGTGCTACGCGGGATTGCCGAGGGCCGGGAACGTAATCCGACCGCTTCCGGCGCCGGTAACTCAAGCGCCACATCAAGCAGCAATACGGCTGAACAGAATCGCGTACGCATTGAGGCTCACGAGAGCACCAACTCGGTTGTCATCTATGGTCCCGCCGAACTGTCTCGCGAGCTGTCATCGATCATTCGCCAGCTCGACATCCGCCGCGCGCAGGTACTGGTCGAGGCGGTCATTGCCGAAGTCTCCTACGATCGCGCCAAGGAGCTGGGTGTGCAGTGGGGTATTGGCAGCGAAGACTCGGGTGTCGGCATCATCAACTTCAACCGCAACGGCAACAGCATCGTCAACCTGGCTGCCGGGGTGAACTCCTTCCTCGAAGGCGACGTCAGCAGCCCTCCGTCGCTTGGCAGCGGCCTGAGCCTCGGCGGCATCGGCAGCATCGGCAGCACCCAGATCGCACTGCTGGTCAACGCGCTGCAGGGCGACACGGCCAGCAATATCCTCTCGACCCCAAGCCTGCTGACCCTCGACAACGAGGAAGCCGAAATCGTGGTCGGTCAGAACGTGCCTTTTATCGTCGGCCGCTCGGTTGAGGACTCTGGTCAGGCATTCGACACCATTCAGCGTGAAGACGTGGGTATCAAACTGAAGATCCGCCCGCAGATCAACGAAGGCAACGCGGTACGTCTGGAGATTGCTCAGGAGGTTTCGCAGATCGCACCGGGTACCAGCGGTGCGGCTGACATCATTACCAACAAGCGTAGCCTGACCACCCATGTGATGGTCGACGATAACCAGATGATCGTGCTCGGCGGCCTGATCGACGACCAGATGGTCGAGACCGCCGACAAGGTGCCGGGGCTGGGTGACATTCCCGGGCTCGGCCGCTTGTTCCGCTATGACACAGCCTCGCTGCAGAAGCGCAATCTGATGGTCTTCCTGCGCCCGGTGATCGTGCGCGATTCGGCCGTCGCCGAAAGCCTGACCCATGCCAAGTACAGCTACATTCGCGATCGTCAGGTGGCGGAGCAGAACCGCCGCGGGCGACTGGATGTGGGCGATGGTGTGCCGGTGTTGCCGGACTGGAACTACCTGCTGACGCTGCCGCCGCCGTTTGAGAACGCCATCCAGGGCCCAGCTGCGCCAGCCGCTATCAGCGCACCGCCCAGCGCAGGTCAGGAGTAAACGATGAGCGAGCAGGAAAGCAGCAGCGTCGCTGCGCCGGCTGCCGAGACCGGGTACCGCTACTCGCGACGGGTAGGGGTGCTGACCGGGGCCATGCGTGATGACGGCCAGCTGGAAGTCTTCGTGCGTGCCGACTGCGATCCGCAGGGGCTGCTGGAGCTGCGCCGCCGCCACGGCTGCCCATTACTGCCTATCGAGCTGGACGACGACGCATTTGCCGCGCGGTTGCGAGACCGTTACGAGCGCTCGGCCAACGATGCCATGCAGTTTGTTGAAGGGCTGGGTGACGACGCCGACCTGCTCTCGGTTGCCCAGTCGCTGGCCGAGCCGGAGGACCTGCTGGAATCGCAGGACGAGGCGCCGATTATCCGTCTGATCAACGCGCTGCTGTCCGAGGCGGTGAAGGAAAACGCCTCTGATATTCATATCGAACCGTTCGAGAATCGGCTGTCGATCCGTCTGCGGGTTGATGGTGTGCTGCGCGAGGTGCTGGAGCCGCCACGTGCGCTGGCGCCGGTCATCGTGTCGCGGATCAAGGTGATGGCCAAGTTGGACATCGCTGAGAAACGCCTGCCGCAGGACGGCCGGATCGGCCTTCGGCTGGTAGGGCGGGCGGTAGATGTGCGGGTGTCGACTCTGCCATCGGGGCACGGCGAACGGGTGGTGCTGCGCTTGCTCGACAAGCAGGCCGGACGTTTGGAACTGCGCCAGTTGGGCATGTGTCCGGAGCATTATGACGCGATGGAACGGGTGATCAGTCGCCCGCACGGCATTGTGCTGGTGACCGGCCCGACCGGCTCGGGCAAGACCACCACGCTGTATTCAGCGCTGATGCGCCTGAACGACCGCAGCCGCAATATTCTCACTGTCGAGGACCCGATCGAGTACTACCTCGATGGCATCGGCCAGACCCAGATCAACAACAAGGTCGATATGACCTTTGCCCGCGGCCTGCGCGCGATTCTGCGTCAGGATCCGGACGTGGTGATGGTCGGCGAGATCCGTGACGTCGACACCGTGCAGATCGCCATTCAGGCCAGTTTGACCGGGCACCTGGTGTTCTCCACCCTGCACACCAATACCGCCATTGGCGCCATTACCCGTCTGCGTGACATGGGTATCGAACCGTTTCTGTTGTCGTCCACACTCAATGGCGTGCTGGCCCAGCGGCTGGTGCGCACCTTGTGTCCCGACTGCCGCGTGCCGCATCAGGCCAGCAGCAGCGAGTGTCGCTTGCTGGGAGTCGACGAACAGGCACCGCCGACCCTCTACCGCGCCGGAGGCTGTAGCGCCTGCAACGGCAGCGGCTACCGCGGCCGTACCGGTATCTACGAGTTGATCGAGATCGACGACACCTTACGCGGCATGATCCACGACGGGGCCAGCGAGCAAGCGATGGTGCGCCACGCGCGTTTGGCGCAACCGGGAATTCGGCAGGACGGGGTGCGTCGGGTTTTGGCCGGTGACACCACGCTGGAAGAAGTCTTGCGCGTTACCCGGGAGGACTGACCGTGCCTGCCTTCGAATACACCGCGCTGGACGCCAGCGGCCGCACCCGCAAGGGTGTAGAGGAGGGGGACTCCCCGCGTCAGGTGCGCGGCCGGCTGCGTGAGCAGGGGCTGACGCCAATGACGGTCAGCCAGGTCGCCGAGCGCGCCGCTCTTTTGCGCATGCCGGTGCTGCAGCAGAGGATCAAGCCGCTGGAGCTATCCCTGGCGACCCGGCAGATGGCCACGCTGGCCCGCGCGGGGTTACCCATTGAAGAGGTCTTGGCGACAGTGGCTCGGCAGAGCGAGTCGCCCAAGGTGCGCTCGGCGCTGACAGCCGTGCGCACCCGGGTTATGGAAGGCCTGCCGCTGGCCCACGCACTTGGCGAGTTTCCCTCGGTCTTTCCCGTGATCTATCGCACCACCATCGCCGCCGGTGAGCAGGCCGGGCGACTGGACCTGGTGCTGGAGCGGCTCGCCGACAACGTCGAAGCGCAGAGTGCCATGCGCCAAAAGATCCAGCTGGCGATGTTCTATCCCGCCATCCTCACCTGCGTCGCGCTGCTGGTAACGGTGGCGCTGCTTACCTACGTGGTGCCCGAAGTGGTCAGGGTATTTGACGGCATGAATCAGCAGCTGCCGCTGTTGACCCGCATGCTGATTGCCGTCAGCGACACCTTACGCGATTGGGGGCTGCTGATGCTGCTGGTACTCGGCGGTCTGGGCTATGGCCTGCGTACGGTGCTGCAGCGTCCGGCCTACCAGCGGCGTTGGCACGACCTGCTGCTACGCTTGCCGCTCATTGGCCGTTTGACCCGCGGACTCAACACCGCACGCTTTGCCCGCACCCTGAATATTCTTGCCGCCAGCGGCGTGCCCTTGCTGGATGCCTTGAACATGAGTGCCAGCGTGATCACCAACCTGCCAATGCGCGAGGCGGTCAGCGAGGCGGCCCAGCGTGTACGCGAGGGCGCGGGGGTAGGCCTGGCGCTGGAGCGCAGCGGCTACTTCCCGGCGATGACCCTGAGCCTGATTAAAAGCGGTGAAAGCAGCGGTACGCTCGATGACATGCTGGAGCGCGCGGCGGAGACGCAGGAGCGTGAGCTCGAAGCCCGTATCGCGATGGTGATGGGCGTGTTTGAACCGCTGCTGATTTTAACTATGGGGGCGGTGGTGCTGGTGATTGTACTGGCGATTCTGCTGCCAATCTTTGAACTCAACCAACTGGTGAATTGATGATGAGCAATAACCACGTGCGCCGTGCCGCGCAGCGCGGCTTTACCCTGATTGAAGTAATGGTTGTGGTAGTCATCCTCGGGATTCTGGCTGCGGTGGTCGTGCCGCGGGTCATGGACCGCCCGGATCAGGCGCGCATTACCAAAGTTCAGAGTGACGTGCGTGCCATCGAAAGTGCGCTGAACCTCTACCGGCTCGACAACTTCAGTTATCCAACCACCGAGCAGGGTCTGCGGGCGCTGGTGCAGGAGCCGACTGGCCAGAATGCACCGCGTAACTGGCGTAAGGGGGGGTACCTGGATCGTCTGCAACAGGACCCGTGGGGCAACGATTACCAGTACCAGACCCCCGGTCGTGACGGTCGTCTGTTCGACCTCTACAGCTTCGGAGCGGACGGTCGCAGCGGCGGTACCGACAACGCGGCCGATATTGGTAACTGGAATCTGGAACAGAACGGCGAGCGTTGATGAACCTACGTTCCAGCTCCCATCGCGCGTGCGGCCGTCAGACCGGCTTTACACTGTTTGAAGTACTGATTGTGCTGGTACTGATCGGGGTGATGGCGGGTCTGGCGACGCTGTCGCTGGGCGATGGGGCGGAACGCGAGTTACGCCGTGAAGCAGATCGGCTGGCGACCGTCCTCAAACTGGCACGTGACGAGTTGCTGATCAGCGGTGGCAGCGAGCGGGCGCTGGGGATTCGGCGCGACAGTTACAGCCTGCTCGATCTGGTGTTGCTCGACGATGCCACCCGTGAATGGCAACCGGTGAACGATGCGCAGCTCGGGCCGCATGTCGTGACCGAAGGGTTGCTTGAACTGGATTTCGAGGCGGCCAACCAGCCACGCAGTCTATCGTCCAGCACGGTGTGGACTCCGCAGCTGCGTCTAAGCAATACCGGCGAAATGACGCCGGGGCTGATTATCCTGCGGGCGCGTGAGCACAATCTGCAGCGCTTCATTCAGGTCGAACTGACCGGCAATATCGAGGTGCTCAGTGAACGCCCGTAGCAGCCGCGGCTTCACCTTGCTCGAGGTGCTGGTGGCGCTGACGGTGCTGGCGGTAGCGCTGGGGGCGCTGGTCAAGGCGGGCAGCGATCACGCCCGCAACACCGGTTACCTGCAGGAGCGAACGTTGGCGCATTGGGCTGGCAGTAACCTGCTGGCTGAGTACGAGTCGGGCATGCGTCCGGCCACTGATGGCGAACTGGCGGGTGAGACCGATATGGGCCCCTACCGCTTCGGTTATCGCGCACAGGTCAGTGACTACACAGCCAAATCGCTGTTCCCGCTGCCCGCGGTCAAACGGATCGATATTCGCCTCTGGCTGTTGCCCGGCGATGAAAGCGACCAGCGCGCGCTGGTCAGCGGGTTCGTACTGCCATGACCTTCCCGAGTGCACAGCGCGGCTTCACCCTGCTGGAACTGCTGGTAGCGATGATGCTGTTTGCAGTGATGAGCGTGGTGGCCTATCAGGGCTTGCGCGCAGTACTAGAGACCAACGAGGTCAGCCGTGGTCATGCCAGCCAGCTTGCCGATCTGCAGGTCAGCCTGAGCGTTCTGGAACGTGATCTGGCGCAGTTGGTGGATATCCGCGTACGGGACGAGTTTGGTGATCGCCTGCCGCCGCTGCGGCTGCAGGCCAGTAGCGAAGAGCCGCTGCTGGAGATTGTCCGGGCAGGCGCCGGCGGCGAGCAGCGTCTGCGGCGTACGGCATGGCGGCTGACCGAGCGTGGCCTGGAGCGGGAATTGTGGCCGGGTGTGGATGTGGCGGACGCTGACAGTCGCCATCTGCAGCCCTTTGCCGAGCTGGTGGCCGAGGACGAGCGGCTCGGAGTTGAAACCGGCTTCCATTTCATCGTGCGTGGAGCCAGCGGTTTGGAGCGGGTCGACAGCTGGCCACCAGCGGATCTTGATCCTGAGTCCACCCAGTTGCCATTGGCGGTGGAGGTGCAGCTGGACCTGCCGCGGCTGGGTGTGATTCGTCGTCTGATTGCGGTGGGCCAATGAAACGCCGGCAGCAGGGCGTGGCCCTGATTACCGCTTTATTGATCGTTGCCCTGGCGGTGACGGCTGCGGTTGGTATGGCCATGCGTGGTCAAGCTGATATCCGCCGCAGTAGCGCGGTGTTTGAGCGTGACTTGTCGCGCGAGATTGCGCTTGGGGCCGAGAAAATGGTGTTGCAGGTGCTGGAGCAGGTCGACAGCGCTGATGAGCTGCTGTGGGACACCTGCCTGTCACCGGTGTTGCCGTTTGAGGTAGATCAGGTGAAGTTGCAGGCGACGCTGGACAACATGCGCTGCCGATTCAATCTCAACGCGCTGGCCTCCGGCGACGAACAACAGCAAGCGGAATTCGCCCGTCTCGTCGACCGGGTGGCGCAAGACTCAGGCGTGGCGATGCCCGCGGGCAGCCAACTGGCACTGGCGGTGAGTGACTGGATGAACCCGGAAACCGATGACCCGGTTTATCGACTCCAAGATCCGCCGCGGTTGTCGGCCAATCGCACCATGCTGGTGGCGTCCGAGCTGGCGTCGGTCAACGGTATGACGGCAGATGCCTGGCAGGCGCTGGCGCCCTACGTCGCCGCGTATCCGTCCGATCAGAGCCCGATTGATATAGAGCGCAGCAACGATCTGATCAAAGAGGTTTTCGCTGACCGCGCCCAGCCCGGCGATGACGCGCCTTGGTATATGCGATTGCAGATCGTAGCGCACTTCGGGGAACGCAATTTCTATCAATGCACGCTGCTCGACGCGCCTAATGGCAAGATCGTGCTGCGAGAACAGACGGCGTGCGAGCCGTAATGAAGACAGGAAGCAAGGCATGCTGATAGTGCTGTTGAGCAAACCCGACCAGCCGCTGCATTGGTGGCGGTTGGAGCGGGATGGGCAAATTCAGGAGCAGGGTTGTGATCCGCTCTCGGTGCTGCAGGGGCGTTTTCCCGGGGCGCGGATCAGGGCGTTTATGGCCGACGGCGTTAACTTGCTTCGGGCTACCCTGCCGGGACAGCGCGCTGCAGCGCTCAAGGCGGCGTTGCCCTATGCGCTGGAAGAGCAGCTGAGCCAGGATCTGGACGAACTGCATATTGTCATGGGGCCGCGTCGCAACGACGGCCGTATTAGCGCTGCGGTTGTCGAGCAGCGCCTGCTGGAAGGCTGGCTGGCCCAGTTCTCTGCCGTTGGCTTGCGCCTGGAGGCGGTGCTGCCGGTTGTCGCCGTTCCTGCCGATGCTGTTCCGGCAGCGGGGCTGCGAGTTCAGCGATCACCCTGGCCGCAGGATTCGCGCTGGCTGGTAACCGATAGCGCTGCCGAGGCGGTGCTGCTGGAGTCCGGCATGTTGCCGATTTGGCTGCGCAAGCGCGTGCAGGAGCTCGAGGAGGGCCAGCGCGCGGTTGAGCTGGCAGGCGAGCAGGCCGCGGAGTTGGAGTCGTCATTGCCGGCAGGCGTCGCTGTCAGCCGCTCGGATCAGGTGGTAAGCCTGCCACGGCTGCTCGGGGCAACTGAATTCAATCTGTTGTGCGGCCCGTTCGCAGTCAGTATGGCGCCGCCGCCCTGGCGTGCACTGCGGCCGGCGCTGTTGGCGGTGGCCGCCACGCTGGTGCTTGCGGTCGGCTGGCTGGCGGCGGAGCGTATGGCGCTTGAGCAGCAGCGTGACGCGTTGCAGGCCCGAATCGAGCGCAGTTTCTCCGATGCCCTGCCTGGTGAGCGCATGTTGGATCCGGCAATGCAGTTCCGTCAGCGCCTCAGCCTGGCTGCTGCTGCCGATGGTCAGGCCAGTGTCGGGCAGCTGCTGTATGCACTGTACGCCGCGGTGGGGCAGCAGCAGGGCGCAGAGGTGCGCCAACTGCGTGGCGGCAGCGGTGAACTGGAAGTCGAGCTCAAGATCGCTACCTTTGCCGATCTTGAGCAGCTACGCGCGACCCTTGCAGCGACTCAGGGAATTAGCGAGAGCCTGTTAGGGGCCGATTCGGACAGTGGCGCCGTGACGGCACGGCTACGCATAACAAGGAGTGGGTCATGAACGCCTGGTGGACGGCTCTGGCGCCCAGAGAGCGGCGTATTCTGGTCTTGGGCGGAGTCGCCCTGGTGCTGATTCTTGCCTGGATCGCGGTATGGGAGCCGCTGGTGCAGGGACGCAGTGCCTTGCGCAGCGATGTTGCCCGGTTGTCTGCCGAGGCAGTCTGGATGGAACAGACCAGCGATGAAGTACGCAGGCGTGCACGTCTGGAACAGCGCTCACCGGCGCTGCCAAGCGGCGGTAGTTCGGTGCTGACTCTGATCGAAGTGTCGGCCAATGCCGCTGGCCTGCGCTCGGCACTGACCCGTGTGCAGCCGGAGGGTGAGGGGGCACGGCTGATTTTGGAGTCCGTCAGCTTTGATGCTCTGATGGGTTGGCTTGCCGAGCTGGAACAGCGCCAGGGGCTGCAGGTCAGTCAGCTCGCACTGGAAGCGACCGAAGCCACAGGCCAGGTGTCCGCCCGTCTCTTGCTGGAGCGGCACTGATGAGCTGGTTAAAAGGGCGACGACTGGTTTTATTGGCCGTGGCAATACTGCTGGCGACGCTGATTGGCAACCTGCCGGCGCAGCTGGTCTGGCGTCAGGTACAGCCGCATTTGCCGGCCGATGTGGAACTGGACGGTTTGACCGGTACGCTGTGGCGCGGCAGCGTCGCTCGTATGCAGGTTGAGGGTATTGATCAGGGTGCACTGGACTGGCGCTGGAAACCTGCAGGCTTGCTCACCGCGGAGCTCGAGCTGGATCTGAGTTGGCGCCCGCGTGACGGACAGGTTGATGCAGTACTGCGCCTTGGTGCTAGCGCGGTCTCGCTGGAGAATGTGCGCGGTCGCCTGAGCGCTGCCAGTATGGCGCAGGTAAACAAGGCGCCCTTTGTACTGCAGGGGGACTGGTTACTGGATATTCCTCAGCTGACGCTGGAACACCTGCGTGAAGTTACCGCGGCCAGTGGGCGCATTGCCTGGCAGGACGCAGCGGGCGGTTTGCCAAACCCGCTGGCACTGGGCAATCTCGCCGCAGACCTGGGCGCGGATAACGGCTGGCTGGTAATGCAGCTGACAGACGCCGGCGGACCTCTCGGGCTGAGTGGTAGCGCCCGCTGGCAACCGGCCAAGCCGTTGAAGCTGGATACGCGTTTGCAGGCACGTGCTGACGCTGAACGCGATCTGGCGGCCGGCCTGCAATTGCTCGGGCGGGCAGATCCACAGGGTTGGGTGCGCTGGCGCGCTCAGCTGCAATGACAGAGATGATAACGATGACAACAGGACGAATTGGCTGCTGTGTGTTGCTGGCGTTGACCTTGACCGGATGTGCGGGCAATCAGGTCAGGCAACAGCAACAGGACGCTGCACTAGCAGATGTACGTGCTCGCCTTGGCATGGGGCAGTGTGATCCTGCGCTGGCGGCGCAGGTGCGCGCGTTGGGCGATTCAGCGGTATTGCTGGAGGCTGCTTACCAGTGCCTGACACTCGCGCAGCTGGATACCGCTCAAAGTCTGCTGGATAGCTATCAGCTGCAGCAGGATATCGGCGAACGCGACTATGCGGCATATCTGGGGGCGTTGATCCCCTACGCTCGTTTCGAACTGGCAGAGGGTGATAGCGAGCTGCAACTGCAACTCGGGCGTGAGGCGCATGCAGCGCTGACAGGCTTTGTCAGAAGCTACCCACAGTCAGGATACCGCTCTGAGATGGTGCCGCGTGTGCAGGCGGTGCTGGAGGGGATGGCCAAGGCTGAATACAGCCTTGCCGTGCTGGATCAAGAACGTGGGCAACTGGAGCGCGCGCGCGCGCGAATGCGCTACCTGCAGCGCGGATACCCGCGCAGTGCCGCAGCCGCTGATGCAACAGCCTGGTTGCTTGACCATCAGGGTTAGTAAACCGCTTCGCTGTCACTTTCTTGGTTACTTATTTGAGGCTCTGGTGCGTTGAAATGGCGCACCAGAGTGCCCTTCATTCGCGTTGTCCGCCCCGTGATTGTGCACAACGGCAGCTCATCCTGTCATCAATTCGTCAAAAGCCGCTGTAAGTTACTGATATCTGGCGCCATATCGTAAGTTATTGATTTTTAAGGTAAAAAAATAGGTTAAAAAATAACCATTCTAAGGGGTGCCCCCATTTTATATACCTTGAGGCGACTTTTTTGCAGGCTGTCCACACAGTTATCCACAGGATTTGTGGATAGTTTGGTGGGAGCCCCGCGGGGTGGGGGTTGCCGCCCCGGAACCGGGACGGCAATGGCTGGGACAGGACTCAGATTCCCTGTGGAATGTCTTCACCGCCAAGTGCGCTAGTGACCGCTGGCAGCAGTTCGCTCAGGGTGCTGGCCATGATGGTGAAGCTGGCATCCATCTGGCTAAGCATGTCGTCGCCGCCGTTTTCCTCGGCTTCCTCGCGCAGCAGGTCTTCAAACTTGACGCGCTTGAGGGTCAGCTTGTCATCCAGCATGAACGACAGCTTTTCCTGCCACTGCAGCGCAAGCTGACTCACCTGCTTGCCAGCACTGAGATGCAGCTGGATCTCGTCGCTGGCCAGGTCCTGGCGCTTGCAGCGCACCACGCCGCCGTCTTCGCTGGTATCACGCAGCTCGCATTCGTCGCCGATCTGCAGTTGCTCGGGCGCCTGATTGTCCTTGACCCACTGGGTCATGCAGCTGGCCGGCGCTATCTTGACGTTAAGCGGGCGTACGGGCAGTGAGCCGGTACATTCGCGCAGCAGGCTCAGCAGGTCCTCTGCGCGTTTGTGGCTGGAGCTATCGACTGCGATCCAGCCCTCGGCGGGGCAGATACAGGCAAAGGTGGTCTGGGTGCGGGTGAAGGCGCGCGGCAGCAGGGACATGACAATTTCGTCCTTGAGGGTGTCGCGCTCTTTCTTGTAGACCTTGCGGGCGTCGCGGTTCTCGATTTCCTCGACTTTCTCGGCCAGCGCTTCCTTGACGACGCTGCCGGGGAGAATACGTTCCTCCTTGCGCATGGCGATAAGCCAATAGCCGTTGCTGACTTCAACGCGGTTTTCCGAATGACGTCCCCAGGGAGTGGTCCAGCCGAGGGTGTGGGTTTCCTGACTGGCGCAGGGGCGCGACGGCTTCTGCTCCAGGGCCTCGATCAGCTGAGATTCGCTGAAGGGGACGGGTTGACTGAAGCGGTAGATAAGCAGATTGCGAAACCACATGGGTACTGTCCTTCTGTTGCAGTGGGCAGGGCTGCCCGAGAAAACGGCCAATATTGCCCCAGCAGACCGCTAGCAGCCAGTGTTTCCGCGGCTTCGGAATAAGATATTGAAATAACCTAATTTTTTTTTGAAAAAGGTGTTGCCAGATCCGGAAAAGCTCCCTAGAATGCGCACCACTTCGAGAGCAAACGGGTGATTAGCTCAGCTGGGAGAGCATCTGCCTTACAAGCAGAGGGTCGGCGGTTCGATCCCGTCATCACCCACCACTCGAGAAGAATAGCGCAGCGGTAGTTCAGTTGGTTAGAATACCGGCCTGTCACGCCGGGGGTCGCGGGTTCGAGTCCCGTCCGCTGCGCCATTTCCCCCTCCTGCAGTACCTTCTGATTTACCCCATCAAAGTACAACTCAGTACTCGTTCACATTCATGTTTCTGCCGGTAGCCGGGCGTTTAAACCCCTGCTAAGCTGGCTGCTTCTTTTCGCCCGTAAAGGGCTTGTCTACTGAGGTAAGCATGAAGCGTAATCTGCTGGCAGTCAGCATTGCAGTCGGGGCTCTGGCTCTGGCCGGTTGTAACAAGGACGAACCGGAACTCACTACTCCTATCCAACAAGCTTCTTACGGCATCGGCCTGAACATGGGTCAGAGTCTGCTGCAAGACGGTCTTGGTGATATTGATCCACAAGCGCTGGCGCTTGGCCTGCAAGATGCCCTGGGCAGCCAGGAGCAGCGGGTTGGTGACGAAGAGCTGGCTAATGCCTTTAACGAGCTGCAGCAGCGCTCGCAGGAGCGTGCCGAAGCGCTGGCCAAGGAAGCGCTGGATGCCAACAAGCAGTATCTCGAAGAAAATGCTGCCAAAGAGGGTGTCACCTCTACTGCTTCCGGTCTGCAATATGAAGTAGTCACCAGCGGTGACGCCGAAGGCCCGCAACCGCAAGCCGACGATGTGGTGGTTGTTCATTACGAAGGTCGTCTGCTTGACGGCACCGTGTTCGACAGCTCCGTTCAGCGTGGTCAGCCTGCAGAGCTGCCAGTTGCTGGTGTGATTCCTGGTTGGGTTGAAGTCCTGCAGCTGATGCACGTTGGCGACAAGTGGACCGTCACCGTTCCGGCCGAATTGGCCTACGGCCCGCGCAGCCCAAGCCCGGTTATTCCGCCGAACTCCATTCTGGTGTTCGATATGGAGTTGGTCGGTATCAAGCCCCGCGAAGAGTAAGGGGTCGGTAACACGTCGGAATGCCCGGTGCAAGGCCTCCGGGCATTCCAGTGTTACCTTTATGCACATTCTTCGGTAACGCGCGTTGTTTACTTTCGGTTTTTTTTCTGATCCATTCTTCTCTTGCTAACTCGCTGAAAAAATTGAATTTTTTTCCTTGGTTAAAATGTGCGCTGTTTGTCTGGAGGCGCATGTAAACGGGCGTTTGAGCGAGTTTTCCTGATTTTCTTCACAGACTTATCCACAGATCCTGTGGGTAACCACAGGCGTCATTCATGCCGCCGTACAACCTCGTGAATGCGTCCTTGATCGAGCAGCTGGTGAATGGTGTCTATCAGCTGCGTCGCTTTATCCGTTTCCGGTCTCGCGGCACAGCGCATGTCGAAGTGCTCTATCTCCCAAGCGCTGATCTGAATCGCCGCGGTGCTGCTGAGCAGGTGATGTTGCAGCGGACGTCGCATTTCTACAGTCGCATCCAGGCGGCCCCGCTCGAGCATCTTGATCCGCGTTTCCATGTCACGCACGTCGTGGCGGGTAAGCTGACCGTTTGCAAACGCGTTGGTAAGAGATTCGCTGTAGTGATACCCGAGGGTGGTACCGATCAGTGATCCCTGGAGATCGTCCAGCTGTGCCGGCGCTCTGTCGGCCCGTCTGGTCGCTATTACGTCGGCGTCTTCGTACAGCACATCGCTCCAGTTGAGTTGTTCAGGGCGGCTGTGCCAGGAAGGCAGAGTGTTGCAGATGATATCGATGCGACCTTGTTCAAAGGCTTCGTCGATCCGGTTATTGGGCACTGCTGCAAAGTGCACAGGCTGCTTAACGGCGCCTGCAACCAGTTCGCCAAGATCGCGGGTCAGGCTTGATGCCAGGTCAGCACCGTCCATCGCCACATAGGGTGGCGGGTCTGATGGAGAATACCCCCAATTGATCGGCCCGGCCTGCAGGTCGGAGAGCCACAGCAAGGGCAGGATGCCGAGGCATCTAAGATTCGGCCTCACGACGTTACCTGTATTTTGATCCTACTAGAGCATAGATCATTGCGCGCATTTAGCTGCACAGGTTGAGGTGTCTGTCAGGCAGATCCTGGGTACCCGTGGGCAGGGCATGCACCACGAGGCTAAAGCCACGCTGCTTCTTGGCTTCGTGCTTTGCGCGTGATGCCAGTTCGGCCAGTCGACTCGGGTCGAACTGGCTTGCCTGGCTGCCCTCCAGGTGAAGGATGCCGATCGAGAGGTTCAGCAGATCGTGGCTGCGCCAGCGGCCATCACGGTCTGGCGCGGTGAAGCTGCTGCTTTGCAGATGTTCGGCTCGGTACAGCGTGCGGCAGAGTTGCTGAAAGCGGATGTCGAGGCGCTGAAGGCGGTCACGCCAGTCGCTGCTGCGCATGACGAGCATAAAGTCGTCACCGCCGATATGGCCGACGAAGTCGCAGCGTTGGTCGCAGAGTTCGCGCAGCAGTTGCGCCAAGCCAAGCAGGATCTCATCGCCCTTGCCGTAGCCGTACAGGTCGTTGAAGGGCTTGAAGTTGTCCAGGTCGATGTAGCACAGCTGGGCGTCGACTTCGCGCTCGAGCAGGCGCTGGAGGCACTGTTGGATCGGAATGTTGCCGGGTAGCAGCGTGAGCGGATTAGCGTGGCGTGCTTGCTGTAACTTCAGCTCGGTAATCTGGCGCAGTACGTCGATCCCCCGCCCAAGGCCCTTGTAGATGCCCTGGTCGACGATGATGAAGTCGTCCTCCAGCCGCTGGCGCGCGCGGCTGGTCAGCAGCCGGCTTACGCGCTGAAGGCTTTGGCGGATATCCACCATGAGGCAATCCGGGTCCATCAACTGGCGTATCGGTTTGCGACTGTAGATCTCTTGGGCGAACGGTTTAAGCATGGTCTGCGATAGCGCGTGGCGTTGTACCGCCCCGATCGGTCGTTGGTGCTCATCTACAACTGCCAGTGTATTCAAGGTGGGTTGCTGCTGAAAACAATCCAGTACTGCCTGGACTTTGGTGTTTTCCGGCACGCCTGGAATCGGCAGTAAGAGACTGTGAATCGGCGCGTCGTCGCTGTTGCCGGTTTGGCGCTGTCCAAGACTGGTACTCAGGCTGACGTCATCGGTACGAGGAGCACTGTCAGGGCGGCCCAGCAGGTAGCCCTGCACCCAGTCGATACCGATTTCTTCCAGTACAGCCAGTTCTTCCTGCTGCTCAATGCCTTCGGCAATCACGCAGGCGCGGGAGGCCTTCGCCATCTGCAGGATCGAGGTGACAAACTCGCGCTTGACCGGATCGCGGTGGATGCCGTCGACGAAGTGACGATCAATCTTTACGTACTCTGGCTGTAACTCAGACCACAGACGCAGACTGGAGTACCCGGCACCCAGGTCGTCCAGGGCAATCGAGAAGCCCATGTCGCGGTAGTGGTGCAGGGCGTTCTGCAATAACGTCAGGTCTTCGATGGGCGCCTGTTCTGTCAGCTCAATCACCACTCGGTCGGGCGATAGACCGTTGCGCTGCAGAATTTCGAGCGTTTGTCCGGGGTAATGCTGCTGTTCAAGCAGGCTTTCCGGCGAGACGTTGAGAAACAGCTTGCCCGGAAGGTTTTGGTTACAGAAGCGGCTGATGGCGCGATCGCGGCAGAGCATTTCCAGTTCGGTGAGGATGCCGTGATGGCGCGCAGCGGCGAACAGCGTCACTGGCGAGTGCAGTGGACTGTCAGATGGGCCACGACTGAGTGCTTCAAAGCCGACAATACGCTCTTCGAGCATCGATACGATCGGCTGAAACAGGCTGCTGACGGCGCCCCGATTAAGAATCGAGATCAGGGCCTGACGTTGTTCGGAAACGGTCATAGTGTATCCCAGGCAGATGGAAGTGGCCGTACCTGGCCGCCCGGGCGCGCGCTAGAGACGTTCGCGGGCATTCGTCCTGACCGCGAAAGTGTGTCACTTGGCTATTACAGAAGGGTTACAGCAGTGCATTCATCCGCCAGCGGCTGCTGGCGGATGAATGATAGGCAGGGTCAGTCTACCGTGGCGACCTGGTGCTCCAGCTGGAGAAGGTCGAGCAGGATGTGGCTGGTTTCAACCAGGAAGGCGTCATCCTCTGCCTTGTCCTCGTCTTCCTCGCTGTGCTCCGCATTGAGCAGCGGATCCTGATTCTCCAGGCTGGTCAGCGGCTCTTCACCGCGCGCGGTCAGGCGCTGATTTTCCAAAGCCAGCAAGCGCGCTTCATAGTCGTCCTGACGCTGCTTGCGTTTAACCTCATTGAGCGGCACGGTCAGCTGGGCTCGGACTTCGTCATCCAGGCTGATTCGGGCCAGGGTGTAGAGAAAGTCAGGGTCGTTGGCCGCGCGTGCCTCGTGCTGCTTTTGCAGCTGCGACATGAAAGGTTGCAGCTGGCTGCTGGCGCGGAAGCGGGCTGGCGCGATGGTATCCCAGGGCATGGCATGGGGCAGGGCGCTTTCGCCGATTTCCTTGCTGTCGAGCAGTGACGGGTAGCTGATATCCGGCACCACGCCGCGGTGTTGAGTGCTTTGGCCAGACACGCGGTAGAACTTCGCCAGCGTCAGTTTCAGTTCACCGTGGTTGAGCGGCTGAATGGACTGCACGGTGCCTTTGCCGAAGGTGGACTCGCCGATCACCAGCGCACGGCCGTAGTCCTGCATGGCGCCAGCGAAAATTTCCGAGGCAGAGGCTGACAGTCTGTTCACCAGGACGGCCAGTGGGCCGTTGTAGGCGATGCCTGCTTCCGGATCGTCCAGTTGTTGCACTTGCCCCTGGCTATCGCGCACTTGCACGGTAGGGCCCTGGTCGATGAACAGGCCGGTCAGCTCGGTCGCCTCCTGAAGGGAGCCGCCACCATTGTTGCGCAGATCGAGCACGACGCCATCGACGTTTTGTTTGCTCAGCTCGCCCAGCAGGCGCCGCACGTCTCGGGTGGTGCTGCGGTACTCTGGGTCGCCCTGGCGATAGGCTTTGAAGTCGATGTAGAAGCCGGGTACTTCGATTACGCCTATACGGTAGTCGTGTCCCTGCTCGTTGATTTCGATGATCGACGACTTGGCGGCCTGGTCTTCCAGTTTCACCGCCTCGCGGGTCAGGTTAACGATTTTGCTGGTCAGATCACCCGGTGGGTTGCTAGCCGGGATGACTTCAAGGCGCACCGGAGAGCCCTTGGGGCCACGGATCAGCTTGACGACTTCATCAAGCCGCCAGCCAACAACATCCACCATGTCGTCGTCACCCTGGGCAACACCGACGATCTTGTCGCTGGTAGCCAGCTGCTGGCTGCGCTGGGCCGGGCCAGCAGGTACCAGGCGAACAATCTTGGTGTACTCGTTGTCACTCTGCAGCACCGCACCGATGCCTTCGAGTGAAAGGCTCATGTTGATGTCGAAGTTCTCGGCATTTTCTGGCGAGAGATACTGGGTGTGAGGGTCGTACACCTGCGCCATGGCGTTGATGTAGTTCTGGAACAAGTCTTCAGCGCGGGTCTGGTTGATCCGGATCTGCTGGCCGCGGTAGCGCTTGCCCAGCAGCTCCTTGATGCTCTGCATGTCTTTTCCGGCCAACTTCAGACGCAGGACTTCATCTTTGACCTGGGCGCGCCAGAGCTGCTCAAGGGCTTTCTCGTTGCTCGCCCAAGGTGCCTCTTCGCGGTCGATCAGGATCTCCTGGTCGCTTGTGAAGTCGAGGCTGTCGAGTTTGTTGTCGACCAGATCAAGTGTGAAGCCGAGGCGCTGCTGTACGCGTTGCAGTTGGCGTTTGTGCATCGCAAAGCCAACGCTCAGGTCGCCGGCTTTGAGCAGATCATCAAACCGCAGGCGGTTGCCGGCGAAGGCGTCGATATCCTGCTGGGTAAACAGGCTGCGCTGCGGATCAAGCTGCTTGATGTAGGTGTCGTAAATCTGTGCGGACAGGGCGTCGTCCAGACGGATGCGGTTGTAGTGATGGCGCCGCAGTAATTCGACAGTATTCAGGCTGGCAATGACCTGGTCGCGGGTCGGCTGCAGTGAATCGAGGTCGAGGGCTTGATTCTGCTCGGCTGAGAGCACAGTGCCGCTGATGGTGAGCAGGGCAATGAGACAGGACTGGCGCAGGAGAGGGAAACCTTTCATCTGGGGTATCGTGTCCGGAGAGAGTATGCTTTTGGAGTTCCGACGGGAGCCTGGAGTTCCCGTATATGGCCACTATTGAATGAACTATGGAGGTAGCGTGAGAGGATTGCAAGCTGAGGGCGGGGAGCTGTCGTGGCAGGTCCAGCCCGCTGTGGAGCTGAAATCTGGCGAAGTTCGCGTTCGCGTCATGGCCGCCGGTTTGAACCGGGCAGACCTGTTGCAGAAGGCGGGTATGTACCCGCCGCCCGCTGGTGTGACCAGCGTTCTGGGGCTGGAGTGTGCCGGTGAGGTGATTGAGGTTGCCGAGGGTTCGCGCTGGCAGATCGGTGACCGGGTCTGTGCGTTGCTGGCAGGTGGCGGCATGGCTGAAGAGGTGGTGGTCGATCAGCGTCACTTGCTAGCCGTGCCGGATAACCTTAACTGGGCGGAAGCAGCCGCGATTCCGGAAGTGTTCAGCACTGCGTGGTTGAATGTGTTTGTGCTGGGTAATGCGCGTCCGGGTGAAAAGGTCCTGATTCACGCTGGGGCCAGCGGCGTTGGCACTGCAGCGATCCAGTTGTGCAAGGCGCAGGGCAACCCGTGCTGGGTTAGTGTCGGCAGTCAGGACAAGCTGGACGCCTGTGTTGAGCTGGGCGCCGAAGGTGGTGTTCTGCGCCAGGGCGGCATTGCCGCGCTAAGCGACTTCGGCCCCTTCAACGTGGCGCTGGATCCAGTGGGCGCTACCTACGCAGCCGATCATCTTGATCTGTTGGCGCTGGACGCGCGCTGGGTACTTATTGGTTTGATGGGCGGCCGTGATGCTTCGCTGGATCTGGCCAAGGTGCTGGCCAAGCGTATCAGCCTGATCGGCTCGACACTGCGCACCCGCGATGCGGAATTCAAGGCGACACTGTTGGCGGATATGGAGCAGCGTTTGATGCCGCAGTTCGCTTCCGGTGAGCTCAAGCCCATGGTAGCCAAGACCTTCGGCTTTGCCGATGCGGCTGCGGCGTTTGAAGAGTTGGCGCGTGATCAGGTCGTCGGTAAGGTGATTCTGGTACGCGAGGCCTGATTGCTGGCCTGATGTTGTTGCAGAAAAGCCCCATGCGCTCAGGCGCATGGGGCTTTTTTATGCTCAGATCAGTTGCGCGCTGTTGCAGAAGGCCGTCAGGACGGTGATCAGGTAGCCGGGATCGCGGCTGCCGGCCAGTTCGCGAATCGAGTGCATGGCGAAGGTTGGTGCGCCGATGTCGACGGTACGCACCCCCAGGCGACTTGCGGTGATGGGGCCGATGGTGCTGCCGCAGCCCATGTCGCTGCGCACTACGAACGCCTGCACTGGCACGCTCGCGCTGGCGCAGAGTTGGCGGAAGAATGCGGAGGTCTCGCTGTTGGTGGCGTAGCGCTGGTTGCTGTTGATCTTGATCACCGGGCCTGCGTTGAGCTTTGGGCCGTGATTCTCGTCATGCTTCATTGCGAAGTTCGGGTGCACGGCGTGGGCGTTATCGGCCGACACCAGCAGCGAACGCTGGATTAGTTGGATGCGCTCGGCATCGTCTGGCACTAGACGGCGCAGGACATCCTCAAGGAACGGGCCGTCGGCGCCGCAGCAGGAGGATGAGCCGATCTCTTCGTGGTCGGTACAAACCAGCAGACAGGGCTGCTGACCATCACTGTTGAGCAGCGCCTGCAGGCCGGCGTGGCAGGACAGCAGGTTGTCCAGGCGCGCGGCGCTGAAAAAGTCACCATCCAGGCCGATCTGTGCGGGCGGCTGGGTGTCGTAGAAACTCAGTTCATAGTCCAGCACCTCAACCTCGGTGCATTCCGGGTGCTGTTTGTGCAACTGCGCCGCGAGCAGGGCCCGCAAGTCGCGGCCGCCGTCCAGGCTGTGGGCGAGCACTGGTGGCATGTCGGTCTGCGGATTGATCGGCTGGCCGTCGTTGACGCCGCGGTTGAGGTGAATTGCCAGATTGGGAATCACAGCGACAGGGCGTTTGAAGTCGATTAGACGGCTGTCCAGTTTGCCATCGTTACGCCGGAAGGTAACCCGGCCAGCCAGCGACAGGTCGCGGTCGAACCAAGGGGCGAGCAGGGCGCCGCCATAGATTTCCACGCCAAGCTGCCAGAGGCCTTGCTGGTCCTTCTCCGGTTGCGGTTTGACTCGCAGACAGGGGCTGTCGGTGTGAGCGCCGATCAGACGCAGGCCGCGACTTGCCAGCGCGCCCTCGGCACCCAGCTGGAAGGCGATGATGGAGGAGTCGTTGCGGGTCACCAGATAGCGTCCGCCCGCCTTCAGCTGCCAGTTTGCGCGCTCGTCCAGGGCTTTGAACCCGGCGGCGAGCAGGCGCTCGCGCAGCGTGGTGGTGGCGTGGAAAGGGGTCGGTGAGCTGGCGATGAAGTCGGCCAGATCCTGAAGCTGTCGGTCCTGCATGAAGCTCTCCTGCAAGGTTGAATTCGGGCCCGCGATCAGAACGGGCAGGGGCTCTCAAAGGCCATGCGCTCGCCGGTTTCCGGGTGGCTGATGGTCAGCCTGGCTGCGTGCAGTGCAAGGCGCGGGCAGGCATCGAGCGCGGCACCTTCTGCATACAGACGATCACCCAGCAGCGGATGCCCGATGGCTAGCATATGCACGCGCAACTGGTGCGAGCGCCCGGTGATCGGCGTCAGCTCAACACGGCAATAGTCGGCATGGCGCTCAAGCACGCGCCAGAAGGTCTGTGCGTGCTTGCCCAGTTCATGGTCAACGATATGCCGTGGCTTGTTTGGCGGATCATAGCGCAGCGGCAGGTCGATATGGCCAGCGTCACCCTCTGGCTGCCCCCAGCACAGGGCGATGTAGGCTTTCTCGGTCTCACGGTCATGAAACTGGCGCGAGAGCTCGCGGTGGGCGTCGGGGTTGCGGGCAATTACCAGCAAACCGGAGGTCTCCCAGTCCAGGCGGTGGACGATGCGGGCTTCGGGGTAGCCGTTTTCCTGCAGGCGGGTGATCAGGCAGTCCTTGTTATCCTCGGCGCGGCCAGGGACGGACAGCAACAGCGTCGGCTTGTCGACGATCAGGAAGGTCGGGTCCTGATGAATGATGCCGATATGGGTCAGGGGCATGGGAAATCCGCGGTGCCGCCCGGGTGGACGGCACCGACTTGCTCAGGGGCGTTCGGGCAGGGTGATGTTGAGTTCAAGAATCGAGCAATCATCCTGATTGTCCAGCGCGACGTGTACCTGTTCGCGATCGATAGGAACGTACTTGCTGATGACATCGATGATTTCTTGCTGCAGCTGCGGCAGGTAGTCCGGCTGATTACGCTGGCCACGCTCGTGGGCAACGATGATCTGCAGGCGCTCCTTGGCGATCGACGCGGGCGTCGATTTCTTGCGATCGCGGAAATAATCGAAAATGCTCATTAACGCCCTCCGAACAGGCGCTGCAGCAGGCCCTTCTTCTGTGCTTCCAGGAAACGGTGCGGAATATCCTTGCCCAGCAGGCGCTCAACGGCGTCGCTGTAGGCCTGACCGGCATCGCTCTTGTCGTCCATGATGACCGGAATGCCCTGGTTGGATGCCTTGAGGACAGCCTGTGACTCAGGGATAACGCCCAGCAACGGGATGGACAGGATGTCTTCCACGTCTGCTACCGAGAGCATTTCGCCGTTTTCGACGCGCTCCGGGTTGTAGCGGGTCAGCAGCAGGTTTTCCTTGATCTTCTCACCGTTCTCGGCACGACGGGACTTGCTCGACAGCAGGCCCAGCATGCGGTCGGAGTCGCGTACGGAGGAGACTTCCGGGTTGGTAACAACGACGGCCTCGTCGGCGAAATACATCGCCAGGTGAGCACCTTTCTCGATGCCGGCCGGCGAGTCGCAAACGATGTAATCGAAGGTTTCTTTCAATTCGTTCAGTACGCGCTCGACGCCTTCAACGGTCAGCGCATCCTTATCACGGGTCTGGGACGCCGGCAGGATGAACAGGTTGTCGGAGCGCTTGTCCTTGATCAGGGTCTGATTCAAGTTGGAATCACCATTGATCAAATTAACGAAGTCGTAGACCACGCGGCGTTCACAGCCCATGATCAGGTCCAGATTGCGCAGGCCCACGTCGAAGTCGACGATAACGGTCTTGAAACCGCGCAGTGCCAGTCCGGTACCGATAGCGGCACTGGTGGTTGTTTTGCCCACCCCGCCTTTGCCTGATGTGACAACGATGACTTTTGCCAAAATGACCTTCCTGTCGAAATTGTCTGGATAGTGGAGCGCACCGGACGCGTATGGTTCCCGGTGCGGCTATAAGAATGTGGCTACGGCGGAACTCGGTCACAGACCAGAGAAAAAGGGCCCCCGAATGGCTGGACAGTATCTGTTAAAGCCCGGCTATCTTCAAGCTGTCACCCTCCAGACTGATCTGCACGGCTTCCTTCCATTGTTGCTTGCGCAGATCTTCCGCCACCTTGTACTGCCCGGCGATGGAAACAAGCTCGGCTTCTAGGCTTTGGCAGAAAATTCTTGCGTCCTGATTACCCTGTACACCTGCTAGTGCGCGGCCGCGAAGTGGCCCGTAAACATGGATGTGGCCGTCGGCGAGCAGCTCGGCTCCAGCGCTGACAGGCGCCATGACGATCAGATCGCCGCCGCGGGCATAGATCTGTTGGCCGCCGCGTACCGGTTCGGTGACGATCTTGCCAACGGTGGCTGGCGCCGGCGCGGGTGCCGGGGTGGGTGCTTCGACAGCGGGAGCCGGCGCAGGCTTGGGTTGCGGCGCAGGCTCGGCGGCCACCGGCTCGATACTGCGCTCACGCTGACGGCCGGGTGGCAGCAGTACCATCGCGGCGCTTTGGGCCAGCTCACGAAACTCTTCGCTGCCGCGCAGCGCCACGGGTTGCAGGCCGTTATCGCGGCAGATGTTCAGCAGATGGCGCAGGGTGAGGTCGGTCAGGGTTTCACTCAGCTTGTCGAGTGCGATGACCACCGGGGTATCGACGAAAAAATTCGGCGCCTGCTCGACTTTCTCCGCCAGTTGCCGGGCAAACTGGTCCGGGGCCAGGCGAATCAGCTCGACCAGCGTCATCGTCAGCATGCCACCTTTGAGGTGGAATACCGGGTCGTTGTCGAGCAGGTCGAGGGTGGTGTCAGCAGTCATGGGCAATCCAGTTCACAATGATAGGTAGCGCGTTGGCAGGGCGATTTGCCTGCTTGGCTGTTCTGCGCTTCCTTATATAGAAGGGCCCGGTCGATCGCAAGCCGCAGGCGGCGTGATCCGATGCCGTTTCGCGCGGGGAGAGGAAACCCGGCTGGCGATCACGGCGGTTCAGGCCATAGAATGTCGGTTTTCGCTGAGTGGACCTTTTGATGGAACGTCCGGGTTTTTCTGCCGCCTTGCTGCACCCACGCTACTGGTTGCTCTGGATGGGGCTTGGGCTGCTGTGGCTGGTTATTCAGTTGCCATACCGCTGGCTGCTCGGTTTGGGGCGTCTGGTGGGATGGGGCATGTTCCTCTTGATGGCTGATCGTCGCGAGGTTGCTCGCACCAATCTGGCCTTATGCTTCCCAGAGATGTCGGAGGTCGCGCGCGAGCGCCTGCTGCGTGAAAACTTCGCGTCTAACGGCATTGCCTTGTTTGAAATGGCTATGGCCTGGTGGTGGCCGCGCAAGCGCCTGGCAAAACTGGCACATATTGAGGGGTTGGAGCATCTCACCGAGGCGGCTGCTGCCGGCAAGGGTGTGGTGCTGATGTCGTTGCACTTCACCACATTGGAGATTGGTGCGGCGCTGTTGAGTCAGGCAGTCACCATCGACGGTATGTACCGCGAGCATCGCAACGCTGCCTTCGATTTTGTCCAGCGCCGCGGACGCGAGCGGCATAACCTTGATGCCAAGGCGGTGGAGCGCGAGGACGTGCGTAGCATGATGCGCTCGCTGCGCAGTGGCAGGGCGATCTGGTACGCACCGGACCAGGATTACGGCCGCAAGGCCAGCGTGTTTGTGCCGCTGTTTGGCGTTGAGGCGGCAACCGTGACCGCGACCAGCACCTTCGCTCGTTTGGGTAAGGCGCTGGTGGTCCCGTTCACCCAGCGCAGGCTGCCGGATGGCAAGGGTTATCAGTTGACAGTGCACCCGGCCCTGACCGACTTCCCCGGTGAAAGCGAAACCGCGGATGCGTTACGCATCAATCAATGGGTCGAGCAGGCAGTAAGTCAGCAGCCCGAGCAATACATGTGGGTGCATCGTCGCTTCAAGACCCGCCCGGAAGGGCAGAGCCGGCCTTATGCCAAACGGCGTCGGCGCAAGCGTCGGGCGCGGCGCGGTTGATGAGCGAGCACCTCGGTGGTGACTGTGCCGGGCTGATCCTGTCTGGAGGCGGTGCCCGGGCGGCCTATCAGGTCGGCGTGCTGTCGGTGATTGCCGAGCTGCTTCCCGAGGGCTCACCTAACCCCTTTCCGGTGATCTGCGGCACGTCTGCCGGTGCCATCAATGCCCTGGCGCTGGCGACCCACACGCGCCACTTTGCCGCGGGGGTAAAGCAGCTCGAAACCGTCTGGTCCGAGTTTCACTGCGATCAGGTGTATCGCACTGACTGGCCCGGTGTGACGGCTCAAGCCTGGCGTTGGGTCAAAGCCAATCTGCTCGGCTTCCCGAGCAAGCAACCTACGGCCTTGCTGGATAACGCACCGCTGCGCGCATTACTGCAGCGCACCATGCACTTTGGTCAGATAGATGAAGCGCTGCAGTCCGGACTGCTGCATGCGGTGGCCGTGAGTGCCTTTGGCTATCAATCGGCCGAGTCGGTCAATTTCTATCAGGGGCGGGAGCGGATCGCGCCATGGTCGCGGCACCGGCGGGTTGGGGTGCAGACTCGGCTCGGTCTGGATCATTTGATGGCGTCGTCTGCGATTCCGCTGGTGTTTCCGCCGGTGCTGCTCAACCGTGAGTGGTTTGGTGATGGCGCCGTGCGTCAGCAGGCACCGGTCAGTCCGGCACTGCACCTGGGTGCCAACAAGGTGTTGGTGGTCGGTGTTTCGGATAATCTCGCCGATCCACCCGGCGGGCGTCGCGGGCCGCGTCTGCGCGCCGCTGCTCCGCCAACTCTGGCGCAGATTGGTGGTCATCTGCTCAGCAGTACGTTCGTCGATAACCTTGAGGCAGATGTGGAGTTGCTGGACCGGATGAATCGGCTGGCCGGCTACCTGCCGAGTGCGGCGAGGCAGTCTGCCAGAGGGGTGCGTCAGGTCGATGTGCAGATCATCTCCCCAAGCGAGCCGCTGGATATTATCGCGGCGCGGCATCGGAAGTTGCTGCCGCGCACGCTACGCACCTTTCTGCGGGGCAGCGGGGCAACCCGGGCGTCGGGCGGCAGCGTTGTTAGTTATCTGCTGTTCGAGGCCGACTACACCCGCGAGCTGATCGAGTTGGGCCGGCGTGACGCCACCGCGCAGCGCGAAGCGCTGCAACGATTCCTTGGCTTGCTGTGTCTGGTGCCGAGCGCGTCCTGATCAGCCGGCAACCAGTACGCGAATCGCATCGAGGCGCAGTTTGGCTTGCTGCAACAGGTGGTCGCCCTCACGCAGGCGCTGTTCCTGTGCGGCAATCTCTTCGTCGCGCACCAGCGGGTTGACCAGCTGCAGCGCCTTCAGACGTTCGATTTCTTCCTGCAGCTCGCTGCTGAGCTGGGCACGGGCGTTGTCTACCAGTTGCTGATGTTCGGCTGCGGCCGCGGCCTCGCCCTTGCTGAGTAGTGCTTCAATCGGATCGCGCTGGGTCTTGGCGATCTTGACTGCCAGCTGGCGTGGCAGTGATTCAACCTGCGAATCCAGCGTGTCGAAGCTGACCTTGCTGGCCAGGTTGTTGCCGCTGATGTCGAGCAGGCAGCGAATGGGTGTCGGTGGCAGCACACGTTGCAGCTGCAGAGCGCGCGGCGCAACTGCTTCACAGACGTAGATGCACTCAAGCAGCATGGTGCCCGGCTTGAGTGCCTTGTTCTTGAGCAGCCCCACGGCGCTGTTGCCCATACTGCCGGACAGCACCAGATCCATCCCACCCTGCAGCATCGGGTGTTCCCAGGTCAGGAATTGCATGTCTTCGCGCGACAGTGCGGTGTCGCGGTCATAGGTGACCGTGACCCCCTCGTCGTTACCCAGCGGGAAGCCTGCGTCGAGCATGCGCTCGCCCGGACGCAGAATCAGTGCGTTGTCGGAATGGTCCTCGCTGTCGACGCCAAATACATCGAACAGGCGCTCCATGTAGATTGGCAGCTGGAAGTCGCTGTCCTGCTTAGCGATGGTTTCCAGCATCTGCTCGGAGTCCTGATGGCCGCGCGAGTGCAGTTCAAGCAAGCGGTCACGGCCGTTGTGCATTTCCTCTTCCAGCGCCAGACGACTGTTGCGGGCACGCTCCAGCAGGTCGTTCCAGCCGTCTTGCTGCGGGTGGTCGAGGTGCTGCAACAGCTCGCTGCCAAACCGGTGCTGCAGCGCGTTGCCGGTCGGGCAGGTCGCGCGGAATGCGTTCAGCGCGCTGTCGTACCACTCGACCAGGTGGGCTTGAGCAGTGCCTTCCAGATAGGGCACGTGCAACTGAATGGTGTGCTGTTGGCCGATGCGGTCGAGACGGCCGATACGCTGTTCGAGCAGGTCCGGGTGGCTCGGCAGGTCGAACATCACCAAGTGGTGAGCGAACTGGAAGTTGCGCCCCTCGCTGCCGATTTCCGAGCAGATCAGCACCTGAGCGCCGAACTCTTCGTCGGCGAAGAAAGCCGCCGCGCGGTCGCGCTCGACGATGCTCATACCTTCATGAAACACCGTGGCGGGCGTGCCGCTGCGTACGCGCAGGGCGTCTTCCAGGTCCAGCGCGGTTTCAGCGTGGGCGCAGATGACCAGCACCTTGTTGCGCTTGAGCAGCTTGAGGGTGTCGATCAGCCATTCCACGCGCGGGTCTGCCTGCCACCAGGCTGGCTCGCCACCTTCGGCCTGCAGAGCCTGCTCAGGATAGAGCGCAGCCTGACCTTCCAGGTCTTGGTATTGCTCGGGGCAGGGTAGCGGGTAGGCATGCAGCTGGCGCTCCGGGAAGCCGGAAATCGCCGCGCGGGTGTTGCGATACAGCACGCGGCCGGTGCCGTGACGGTCCAGCAGTTGGCGGATCAGGCTCTCGCGTGCGGCAGCGGCTTCGTCGCCGCCTTTGGCTGCGCTATCGAGCAGGCTGGTGGCGCTGGCGCCAAGCCAGCCGGTGATGGCGGCGATGTCCTCGGCACTCAGCGTGTCCTGTTCGAGCAGATGCTGTACCGCCTCGGCGACTGGCTGGTAGCGCTCGGTTTCCTTGATGAACTCTTCCAGACTGTGGAAGCGGTCCGGATCGAGCAGGCGCAGGCGGGCAAAGTGGCTGGCCTGGCCCAGCTGTTCCGGGGTGGCGGTCAGCAGCAGGACCGCAGGGGTGCGGCGGGCAAGGCCCTCGACCAGGACGTATTCTTCGCTGGGCTGCTCTTCATGCCAGACCAGGTGGTGCGCTTCGTCGACGATCAGCATGTCCCAGTCGGACTGGTCGAGGTAGTCGCGGGCTTTGTCATTCTCCAGCAGGAACTCCAAGGCAACCAAGGCCAACTGGGCCTCTTCAAACGGGTTGCTCTCGGCGCCATTGCAACGGTCGGCGTTGAACAGGGCGAATTCCAGATTGAAGCGGCGACGCATCTCGACCAGCCACTGGTGTTGCAGGTTCTCCGGAACCACGATGAGCACGCGGCGAATGCGGCCGGTTTGCAGCTGGCGATGGAGGATCAGGCCAGCCTCGATGGTTTTGCCCAGACCCACTTCGTCAGCCAGCAGAACCCGCGGGGCCATGCGATCGGCAACATCGCGGGCGATGTGCAACTGGTGGCCGATGGGCTGAGTGCGAACGCCAGCCAGACCGAGCAGCGGCGAGCGCTGAATGCGGCAGTAGTGGCGCAGGCTCTCGAAACGCAGGCTGAACCAGGGCAGAGGATCGATCTGGCTGGCGAACAGGCGGTCGCTGGCCAGGCGAAATTGAATGAAGTTGTCGAGCATGGTCTCGGCGAAGGCAGCAGGTGTGCCATCTTCGCGCAGGCCGGCATAGGCCAGCAGGCCTTCTTCCTCGACTACATCGCTGACTATCATGCTCCAGCCTTCGTGGTGGGTGATGCTGTCACCGGGGCTGAAGCGCACACGAGTCAGTGGCGCGTTGCGCAGTGCATAGTGGCGGGTTTCGCCGCTGGCTGGGAATAGTATGACCACCAGGCGGGCGTCCTGTGACAGTACCGTACCGAGTCCCAGTTCCGCTTCGCTGTCGCTGACCCAGCGCTGTCCGGGGGTAAAACCTGTCATGCCGCTCTCCTGGTGGTGCAAAAAAAGGGCGCACATCTTACCCGATCGGCCTGCTGCTCGAAACCGCGGTGTTGCCGGACGTTGGCTGATCCCGGTAACGTCGTTTGGTTAAAAATTGTTCATTTTTGTGCGTTATGACACAGTGCAGTGGTAAAGGCATCGGGTTTGCTGTCGATATTAGTGTAGTCACCAGGGTTTTCGCGGGGGGAAATCCATGCACAACGACACGAGGTCACGTCAGTCATGCTGATTCCGGGGTTGCCACCAGCGGGTTCTCAGAATGATGCAGTCAAAGTTTCGCGGGAGGTAAAGCCTGCGGCTGCGACTGAGCCTGTGCATGAGGCTGGAGTGCAGCAGGTGGACCGTCGCAGACGCGATAATGGACATTGGCCCGAGCGCCGGCGCGGTCGCCGCCGGGTGCATACACGTCAGGAGCAGCCGCCACAGGAGCGGGAAGCGGAGCTGGATCTGCCGCGCAAGGGGCTGCTGGTTGACATTGAAGTCTGAGAGGGTGCTAGTCTGACGTCACCCGTTGGCGTTGTTGAAGGTTGTGTGATGGCAGAAAAGACAGATTCCCCTGATGTGATCGACTTCGCTGAAGCCCGCCGCCAGCGTATCCACGATATCCACGACGCTCGCCTTGAGGCTATGCGCGCCGCCTTTACCCGCGCCCTGCCATTACCTTCCAAGCCCGCTGCCAAAAAACGCAAGAAAACTAAGAAGCCCCGTTGAGCGCTATGGCGCCTGCTATTGATCAGCGTCAATAACCCTGGTTCCGGTTAGGCATAACCTGCAGTCATTGATAACGCAGGAGGTGCCTTATGTACGTTGATGAAGTTGTCATCGCTGGTGTGATTACTGTGGGTCTGATGGTTGCCTTTCTGGGCGGTGTCGGTCTGTTCATCTGGCGCGACGCGCACAAGAAGAAAAATCAGTAATCGGTTCTGATCTGCTGTATGGGGCATAATGGCCTGCCGTAGCGCGCTCGGTAGCCCGGAATGCCCCAAGCCTCTTCTCGCCAGCGTTGTGCTGACTGTTTTCGTCCGCTCAGTCACTGCCTGTGCCACCTGATTCCCAAACTCTGGCCTGATACTCAGGTGCTGGTCATTCAGCACCCCGATGAGTCATCGCACGCCTTGAATACGGCGCGCTTGCTGGTGCGCGGGCTGGTCAACGCCCATCTGCTGGTCACCGAGTCGCTGGATGAGCACCCTGAGTGGGTGGCGCGTTTGACCGATGTCGGTTGGCGCAACGAGCTGCTTTTTCCAGGGCCGGGCGCTGCTCAGCTGGCGCCTGAGGCAGATCATCGGCCCCGTCGTCTGGTACTGCTTGACGGCACATGGCGCAAGGCGCGCAAGTTGCTCTATCTCAATCCGGTGTTGCAGGCCTTGCCACAGGTCCGACTTGCCGGCGGGCTGGTAAGCCGATACCGCATTCGCAAGGTGCCGGAGGTCGGTGCGCTGTCTACCATCGAAGCTGGCGCCGAAGCTCTTGCTGTTCTGCATCCGGGGTTCGCGCGTGAGCAGTTGTTGGCACCGTTTGACGCGCTGATTGAGGGGCAGATTCAGGCCATGGGGCAGCGGCGTTATCAGCGTAACTATCAGAACAAGCCTTAGACTGCGGATGGCCTCAGCGCCAGCGTGATTGGTGCACGGCTAGAGCCTTTCATTCACGACTTTTATTATCGGCGTTATTTGCCGCGCAACCCCGGCGCGCTCGCTAGACTGCCAGCTACAGACTTACAGTCCGTAACAAAACAACAAGAAAAGCCGTATCAGCACTGTCTGGCGACAGGTAAGGGGAAAACATGCAAACAACAGGACAGCGCGTCGTGATCACTGGCGCCGGTAGCGGCCTTGGTCGCGAACTGGCCTTGCGCTACGCACGCGAGGGCGCCCGACTGGCACTCGCCGATATCAACGATGCCGGGCTGGAAGAAACACGTCGGATGGCAACTGCCGCCGGTGGCTGGGCCTTCACCCAGCGCTGCGACGTGCGTGACTTCAGTCAATTGGCTGCTCTGGAACAGAGCTGTGAAGAGCGGATGCAAGGTGTTGATGTCTTGATCAATAACGCAGGCATTGCGTCTGGTGGCATGTTCTGGGATTTGTCGCTTGAGGACTGGGACTCGCAGATCTGTATCAACCTGATGGGCGTGGTCAAAGGCTGCAAGGCGTTTATGCCGGTGTTCATGAAGCAGGGCGGTGGCCGGATCATCAACATCGCGTCGATGGCGGCGATCATTCAGACGCCGGGCATGAGTAACTACAATGTGGCGAAGGCCGGTGTCGTCGCGCTTTCTGAAAGCCTGCTGGCTGAGTTGCAGCCACTCGGGATCAAGGTCAATGTGGTTTGTCCGTCGTTTTTTCAGACCAACCTGCTGGAGTCCTACCACGGCCCGGACAGCAAGGCGCGCGACGATATGGCCAAGCTGCTGCAGAACTCGCCCATCAGTGCGGCGGACGTGGCAGACACTATCTACCGTGAAAGCGAAGCTGATCAGTTCATGATTCTGCCGCATGAGCGCGGCCGTCTCGCTGCAGAGCAGAAGCGGGCTGATCCGCAAGTTATCTACGACGAGATGTTCAAGCTGGCAGCCAAGCGTCTGCAGGCCAGTTGACGGCACATTTTTTCGTCCTGTTTGCCAGCAGCTGAGCGCATGTTTGCCGGCTGCTGGTGACTGTTCGCCGCTAAATGGCGTTTTATCACGCCTGTCTATTGTGTTTACCCTCTGCGACTTCGCCTTTATGCTTGTCCGCCTCTGGACGGCAGAACCGTCCCAACCCATCGGCAACAAATGAGGTTACCGCAATGCGTGAAGTCGTAATCGTCGACAGTGTACGGACTGGTCTCGCCAAGTCCTTCCGTGGCAAGTTCAACATGACCCGTCCTGACGACATGGCAGCCCACTGTGTCAACTCGCTGCTTGAGCGCACTGGCGTTGACCCGAAGATGATCGACGACTGCATCGTCGGTGCTGGCTCCAACGAAGGTGCTCAGGGTCACAACATCGGTCGTAACGTTGCCGTGCTGTCCAAGATGGGCATCGACGTTGCGGGTATGACTCTGAACCGTTACTGCTCTTCCGGTCTGCAGGCTATCGCCATTGCGGCCAACCAGATCGCATCCGGCTGCTCCGATGCCATCGTTGCCGGTGGTGTTGAGTCCATCACCCTGACTGCCAAGAGCCGTAACACTGATCACTTCGTTAACCCGATCCTGGAAAAAGACTTCCCGGGCATCTACTACCCGATGGGTCAGACTGCCGAAATCGTTGCGCGTCGCTACAACGTGACCCGTGAGCAGCAGGATGCCTACGCGCTGCAGAGCCAGCAGCGTACCGCCCGTGCTCAGGCTGAAGGCCTGTTCAACGACGAAATCGTTCCGATGGCGGTTAAGTACCAGGTTCAGGACAAGGCCACCGGCGAAATCACCATCGTTGACGGTGTCGTTGATGCCGACGACTGTAACCGCCCGGACACCACCATCGAAGGTCTGAACAGCCTGAAGCCGGTCTTCGCTGAAGACGGTTCGGTAACTGCCGGTAACGCTTCCCAGCTGTCCGACGGTGCCTCCATGACCCTGCTCATGAGCCTGGACAAGGCTCTGGAACTGGGCCTGAAGCCGCTGGCTTACTTCCGTGGCTTCACCGTTGCCGGTTGCGAGCCTGACGAAATGGGCATTGGCCCGGTTTACTCCGTGCCGAAGCTGCTGAAGGCCCGTGGCCTGACTGTTGAAGACATCGACCTGTGGGAGCTGAACGAAGCCTTTGCTTCCCAGTGCCTGTACGCCCGTGACTTCCTGAAGATCGACAACGAGAAGTACAACGTCAACGGCGGCTCCATCTCTATCGGTCACCCGTTCGGCATGACCGGCTCCCGTCAGGTTGGCCACCTGGTTCGCGAACTGCAGCGTCGTGGTAAGCGCTATGGCATCGTGACCATGTGTGTTGGCGGTGGCATGGGCGCAACTGGCCTGTTCGAAGCCTACCGCGGCTGATTAGTCTGGCCGTTCATTCGACCTGACTGATAAAAAGGCGCTTCCCCTCGCGGGAAGCGCCTTTTTTGTTGCAGATTTATCACCGCTGTTACGGTGTGCAGCGTGTACCCTTGTGGCACAATGCGATTTTTCCGAATGAGACGGGATGCGCCCGGTGACGTGTCTGAACGAGCAGTTTTGCGAGCAGGGTGATCATGGCCACTGAGTTGCGCCGGGTCGTCTTTGCGCTGCTGCCCGGGGCGCACCCAGGCTGCCTGATGCCGGCTCTGTCGGTCCTGCTCTCGGCCAATCGCATGGCCGAGGAAGTCTGTTATCAGATCGAATGTTGTACGCTGGACGAGCAGTCGGTTCGTGCCGACGATGGTCTCTTGCTGCAGCCGGCGCCGCTGGATCAATGTGCCCCCGGGTTCGCTCAGCTCTGGCTGGTCGCCGAAAGTCTTTCCGCTTCAGATCATTTGCCCGATTGGCTGGCGCCGCGCTTGCGTGAGTGGCAGGCCGAGGGCGTGCTGATCGGTGGTCTGGAGGCCGGCGTTGCTGCACTGGCTGCGTCAGGAATGCTCGCCGGAGCCCGCTGCGCCGTGCACTGGCGCATGCTGGACGAGTTTCGTGAACGCTTTCCGGATGTGGAGGCCGTTACCCAGCTCTTTGTTTGCGGTGAGTCGCTGTGTTCAAGCAGCGGCGGACAGGCGAGCACGGACCTGCTGTTGTCGGTTGTCGCCCGCGAGCAAGGTCAGGATCTTGCGGCGCTGGTTGCTGAGGATCTGGTCATCGAGCGTATGCGCGATGGGGCCGAACGGCAACGCATGCCGCTGCGCAACCGGCTCGGCAGTAGCCATCCAAAGTTGACCCAGGCGGTCATCCTGATGGAGTCCAATATCGAAGAGCCGCTAACTACCGATGAGATTGCGCGTCACGTTTGCGTCTCTCGGCGTCAGCTGGAACGTATTTTCAAACAGTACCTCAACAGCGTACCGTCGCAGTATTACCTCGAGTTGCGGCTCAATCGGGCGCGTCAAATGCTGCTGCAGACCAGCAAGTCGATTATTCAGATCGGGTTGTCGTGCGGATTTTCGTCGGGGCCGCATTTTTCCAGCGCCTACCGCAACTGTTTTGGGGTTACGCCGCGGGAAGACCGCAATCAGCGCCGTGCTCAACAGGCTGCTGAAGGCGCAGCCAAAGATCATTGAGTCCGGATGCGCCGGGCTTGAATAAACGCGCACGCCCTGTGCGCCCATGTATAGAAAGGAGATGACAGTGTCAGCAACGGTCGGTCGGTCCGATTTTGATCGGGTGATGGTTCCCAATTACGCACCGGTAAACATGGTTCCGGTTCGCGGCGCGGGTTCGCGTCTGTGGGACCAGCAGGACCGAGAATACGTCGATCTGGCCGGTGGCATTGCGGTCAATGCGCTGGGGCATGCACACCCGGCGATGATCGAGGCGCTGAACGAGCAAGCCCACAAGCTGTGGCACGTCTCCAACATCATGACCAATGAGCCGGCGCTGCGGCTGGCTGACAAACTGGTGCGGGCCACCTTCGCCGAACGCGTGTTCTTCGCCAACTCCGGTGCGGAAGCGAACGAGGCGGCATTCAAGTTGGCGCGCCGCTGGGGCCACAACACTTGTGGCGCGCAGAAGCACCAGATCATTGCCTGCACTAACAGCTTCCACGGTCGTTCGCTGTTTACCGTCAGTGTCGGTGGGCAACCCAAGTATTCCGAAGGGTTTGGGCCGGCGATGGGCGGTATCAGCCACGTACCCTATCAGGACATCGCGGCGCTGGAAGCCGCCATCTCTGACGATACATGCGCTGTGGTGCTTGAGCCGGTTCAGGGCGAGGGCGGTGTCATTCCGGCCAGTACTGAGTATTTGCGGGCTGTGCGTGCGCTGTGTGACAAACACCATGCGCTACTGGTCTTTGATGAGGTGCAAAGCGGTATGGGCCGCACTGGCAAGCTGTTTGCCTACATGCAAAGTGGCGTCGTACCGGACATTCTGACCAGTGCCAAGAGTCTGGGCGGTGGCTTCCCGATTTCGGCGATGCTGACGACCGCTGCGATCGCCGAGCACTTCGTGGTTGGTACCCATGGCAGCACCTATGGCGGCAACCCGCTGGCTTGCGCGGTTGCTGAGCGGGTCCTGGATATCGTCAACACCCCGGCAGTGCTCGACGGGGTGCAGCAGCGTCATGAAACGATTCGTGCCGAGTTGGAGCAAATGGGTACTGAGTTTGGTGTCTTCTCCTCTGTGCGTGGCAGCGGTTTGCTGCTGGGCGCGGTGATGAGTGATACGTTCAAGGGGCGGGCGAAGGATGTGCAGGCGCTGGCTCAGGAAGAGGGTGTGCTGGTGCTCCAGGCTGGGCCTGACGTGGTCCGTTTGGCGCCGAGTCTGATTATCGAGCAAGAGGATATCGCCGAGGGCATGACGCGTCTGCGTGCTGCGCTGCGGCGGATGGTCGGCTAGACCACAGGGGGATTGGGATGCTGATGCTGCGCTTGGGCAGGGCTGCTGACCTGCCACAGATCGAACGCCTGGCGGCGGCCAGCCCGGTTGGGGTGACCGCGCTGCCGGCCAGTCGTGAGCGACTGGCCGACATCCTGGCGGCATCCGAAGCGTCCATGGCCGAAGAAGTGGTGTTCAGTGGCGAGGAACGCTACTTCTTCGTGCTGGAGGATACCGAGACCGGTACCTTGGCGGGCTGCAGTGGCATCATCGCCGCATCGGGCTTCCGCTCCCCCTTCTATACCTTTCGCAACGAGATGTTCGTGCATGCCTCGCGTGAATTGGGGCTGCATAACCGTATTCACGTGCTGTCGCTCTGTCATGATCTGACCGGGCACAGCCTGCTGGTCGGCTACCACCTGTCCGAGCAGTATCATCAGTCTGACGTCATGCAGCTCAATGCGCGTGGTCGCCTTTTGTTCATGGCCAGTCATCCGCAGCGGTTCGCCGAGTCCACCTCGGTTGAGGTTGTGGGTATCAGTGATGAACAGGGCAATGCGCCGTTCTGGGACGCGGTTGGTCGTCACTTCTTTGCGGTCAGCTATGCCGAGGCCGAGCGGATCGGCAGCGAGCGTGGGCGTGGCTATCTGGCGGAGCTGATGCCGGGTTACCCGATCTACGTCCCGATGCTGTCCGATGAGGCGCAAGAGGTGATTGGTCAGGTCAATCCGTCCGTTCAGGATGTGTTCGATATCCTCATGGATGAAGGTTTTGAGACCGACAACTACGTCGACATCTTCGATGGCGGCCCGGTAGTGCACGCCAAAACGGCGCTGCTTAACACGGTGCGGCATAGTGAACTGGCAGTTGTTGAGCTCGGCGAGCCGCAAGAGGGTGATGCGCTCTGGCTGGTTGCCAACACAAAAGTGTGTGATTTTCGTGCCTGCGCGCTGAAGTTGCGTTGGCAGCCGGGTGAGCCGGTAGTGGTGTCTGCGGCGACAGCGCAGGCGCTCAAGGTCTCGGCCGGTGACCGGCTGCGTCTGGTCAGGGGAGGTTGAGATGCTGGTTCGTGCTGCCTGTCTGCAGGATCTTGAGGGTCTGGTAGCCCTTGCCGCCAGCGCTGGCGGAGGGTTGACGTCGCTGCCAGCCAGCGAGGACAAGTTGCGTGATCGTCTGCTGCAGATCGAGCGCAGTTTCGCTGGCGCCGCGATGCAGGCTGATGCCGACTACCTGTTGGTCATGGAGGCGCCGGACGGGCGTATCGTCGGTTCCAGCGGCATGCTGGGCGCAGCAGGGCTGCGTGAACCCTGGTACAGCTATCGCATGGGGCTGACCGTTGCTGCCAGTACTGAGCTGGAGGTCTATCGCCAGCATCCGACGCTGTTTCTGGTCAACGACCTGACTGGTGCGACAGCGCTGTGCTCCTACTTCCTCGCGCCCGAGTTTCGTTGTGGTGATTTCCCGCGCCTGCTATCCAAGGCGCGCTTCATGTTCATGGCCGATGCGCCCCAGGATTTCTCCGAGCGGGTCGTCGTTGAGATGCGAGGCGTTTCTGACGCCGACGAGCGCTCGCCGTTCTGGGATAGTCTGGGGCAGCATTTCTTCCGTATGGACTTCGCTCGTGCCGACTACCTCACCGGTATTGGCAACAAGGCGTTCATCGCCGAGATGATGCCCAAGTTTCCGCTCTACGCCTGCTTTTTGAGTCAGGCGGCGCGGGATGCTATCGGGCAAGTGCATCCGGATTCCGAGGCCGGACGACTGGTGCTCGAGGAGGAAGGAATGCGGTATCAGGGCTACATCGATATTTTCGATGGCGGGGCCACACTGGAAGCGCAACGCGGCCAGATTCGCGCTATTCGAGACAGTCGTACACTGCTGCTGGCCATCGGTACGCCGGGTGATGAGGCGCAGCCCTATCTGATTTCCAACCGCGGCCGGGAAAATTGTCGGATGATCTCCGCGCCAGCTCGGGTTGCTGCCGGCACGCTGGTGGTCGCCGCCGAGTCTGCTGAACGGCTGAAGTTGCGTGCTGGCACCCTGGTCAGAGCGGTTTCGCTTACCGGTTGAGTTGGCTCGCGGGGCTCCAATAAATACCCGCTCTGAACCCGCTGGCATCTGCGACTGTCTGAAACTATGGTTGCCATAGTGAATATCAACGGAGCAGATAATGCATAGTGCGCGCTGATGCTTATATAATGCGGCTCTTTGCCAGATTGCGCGCTCTTTTCGGGGCAACTTCTCCACGCGGCGCAGATCGCGACATGCTCCCGACGTTCAGCTGGCCGACCCGTCTCTGGTAAGGGAATTATGAAAAGCGCAGAAATCCGTGAATCCTTCCTCCGTTTCTTTGAAGAAAAGGGCCACACCCGCGTTGCCTCCAGCTCGCTGATCCCGGCAAACGATCCCACGTTGCTGTTTACCAACGCAGGCATGAACCAGTTTAAAGACTGCTTCCTTGGGTTGGAGAAGCGCGCTTACACCCGCGCCACCAGTAGCCAGAAATGTGTGCGTGCTGGCGGAAAGCACAACGATCTGGAAAACGTCGGCTACACCGCGCGTCATCACACTTTCTTTGAGATGCTGGGTAACTTCAGCTTTGGTGACTATTTCAAGCGTGATGCCATTCACTACGCGTGGGAGTTCCTGACTTCTCCCAGCTGGCTGAATCTGCCGCAGGAAAAGCTCTGGGTGACCGTGTACGCCAGCGATGATGAGGCCTACGACATCTGGACCAAAGAAGTTGGTGTGCCTGCCGAGCGCATGGTCCGTATTGGTGACAACAAGGGTGCTCCTTACGCGTCGGACAACTTCTGGGCGATGGGTGACACTGGGCCATGCGGCCCCTGTACCGAAATTTTCTACGATCATGGTGCTGATATCTGGGGTGGCCCGCCGGGCTCGCCGGAAGAGGACGGTGATCGCTACATCGAAATCTGGAACAACGTCTTCATGCAGTTCAATCGCACTGCTGATGGCGTGCTGCATCCGCTGCCGGCGCCAAGCGTTGATACCGGCATGGGGCTTGAGCGCATTAGCGCGGTCATGCAGCACGTGCATGCCAACTACGAAATCGACCTGTTTCAGAATCTGCTTAGTGCCGCGGCCGCAGCGATCGGTTGCCCACAGGACAACGCCGCTTCGTTGAAAGTTGTTGCTGACCACATTCGCTCCTGCAGTTTCCTGATTGCTGATGGCGTGCTGCCGTCCAATGAGGGTCGTGGTTACGTGCTGCGCCGTATCATTCGTCGCGCCTGCCGCCACGGCAACAAGCTGGGTGCCAAGGGTGTGTTCTTCCACAAGATCGTCGCCGCACTGGTTGCCGAGATGGGTGAGGCGTTCCCCGAGCTCAAGGCGCAGCAGGCACATATCGAGCGAGTGCTGAAGACTGAAGAAGAGCAGTTCGCCAAGACCTTGGATCAGGGGCTGCGCATCCTCGAGCAGGATCTGGCCGAGCTGAAGGGCAGTGAGATTCCGGGCGATGTTGTCTTCAAACTGTATGACACCTACGGCTTCCCGGTTGACTTGACCGGTGATATTGCCCGTGAGCGTGATCTGACCATCGATGAGGCTGGTTTTGAGGCAGCGATGGAGGCGCAGCGCGAGCGCGCCCGTTCCGCCAGCCAGTTTGGTCTGGATTACAACGCCCTGGTGAAGGTGGATATCGAAACCCGCTTCCAGGGTTATGAGGGCACCGAAGGGCAGGGCACGGTTGTTGCTCTGTTCCGCGACGGCGAGCCGGTCGAGGTGCTGAACGCAGGCGACAAGGGTGTGGTCGTCCTGAATCAGACGCCGTTCTACGCTGAATCTGGCGGCCAGGTTGGTGATACCGGTTACCTGTCGGCTTCCGGCCTGCGCGTTGAAGTGTCCGATACCACTAAGGCGGGCAATGCCCACCTGCATCACGTGATTGTCCAGCAGGGCAGCCTGCGGTCCGGTGAGGAAGTTCAGGCACATGTCGATGCGGGTGTGCGTCAGGCCACCGCGTTGAACCACTCTGCAACGCACCTGTTGCACGCCGCATTGCGCGAGGTGCTCGGTGATCACGTGCAGCAGAAAGGCTCGCTGGTTGACAGTCAGCGCCTGCGCTTCGACTTCAGCCACTACGAGGCGATCAAGCCCGAGCAGCTGCGCCTGCTGGAAGATATGGTCAACGAGCAGGTTCGTCTGAACTCGTCGGTTGGCGTGGAAGTGACCGATATCGAGTCGGCCAAGAATAAAGGCGCAATGGCGCTGTTTGGTGAGAAATACGGCGACGAGGTGCGCGTGCTGACCATGGGGAACGGTTTCTCTGTGGAACTGTGCGGTGGTACCCACGTCTCACGCACAGGTGATATTGGCTTGTTCAAGATCACGGCGGAAAGCGGTATTGCTTCAGGCGTTCGTCGTATCGAGGCGGTAACCGGCGCTGGTGCGTTGGCTTGGGTTGCAGATACAGAAGAGCGCCTGCGTGAGGCGGCCGCTACCGTCAAGGGTAGTCGTGACAACGTACTGGACAAGCTTACTGCACTGGTTGAGCGCAGCCGCCTGCTCGAGAAGGAAGTGGAGCAGCTCAAGGCCAAAGCGGCCAGCGCAGCCGGGTCGGACCTGGCGTCGGCGGCTCAGCAGATTGGCGAGCGTACGGTGCTGGTACAGCGCGTCGACGGTCAGGACGGCAAGAGCCTGATGGCCTTGGTTGATCAGTTGAAGAACAAACTGGGCTCAGCAGCAATTCTGCTGGGTGGCGAGAGTGACGGAAAGGTTGTGCTGGTTGCCGGCGTAACCAAGGATCTGGCGGGCCAGCTCAAGGCGGGTGACTGGATTCGTACCACCGCGCAGGCGGTTGGCGGCAAGGGCGGCGGTCGTCCGGACATGGCTCAGGGTGGCGGCACCGACGTTGCTGCGCTGGACCAGGCGCTTGCTGACGCTGTCAGCTGGGTTGGACAGCAATAAGGGCGGCGCTCTCGCGAGCGCTGATGCAATGGTCGGGAGACCGACCTCTGGGTGAGGATAGACGTAGAAAAATGGCGCTTATTGTCCAGAAGTTTGGTGGTACCTCGGTCGGCAGCGTGGAGCGAATCCAGCAGGTCGCCGAGAAAATCAAGGGCTTCAAGGAGCGGGGCGACGATCTCGTCGTAGTGGTTTCCGCCATGAGTGGAGAGACCAATCGCTTGATCGACCTGGCCAAGCAGGTTCAGGCTGATCCGGATCCGCGTGAAATGGACGTTATTGTGTCCACAGGCGAGCAGGTCACCATTGGGTTGCTGGCCATGGCGCTTAAGGCAATCGGCGTTGAGGCCGTCTCTATGACTGGCCCTCAGGTACGCATCCTGACTGACAGTGCGCACGGTAAGGCTCGGATTCAGCAGATTGACGATGAGCGCATGCGCGGCGAATTGGCTGCGGGGCGGGTTGTCATCGTCGCCGGTTTCCAGGGGGCGGACGAAAGTGGTGCGATAACCACGCTCGGACGCGGCGGCTCTGATACCACTGGCGTTGCGCTGGCAGCGGCTCTGAAGGCCGATGAGTGTCAGATCTATACTGATGTCGATGGTGTTTACACCACGGACCCGCGAGTTGTTGAGCGTGCTCAGCGCCTTGACCGCATCACCTTCGAGGAGATGCTTGAGATGGCCAGCCTTGGTTCCAAGGTTTTGCAGATCCGCTCGGTTGAGTTTGCTGGTAAGTACGCAGTGCCGCTGCGCGTGCTGCACAGTTTTAAAGAAGGTCCTGGCACCCTTATTACCCTTGAGGACAATGTATCAATGGAACAACCCGTCATCTCCGGTATCGCGTTCAACCGTGACGAAGCCAAATTGACTATTCGCGGCGTGCCGGACACTCCCGGTGTGGCGTTCAAGATCCTCGGTCCGGTCAGCGCGGCGAACATCGAAGTCGATATGATCGTGCAGAACGTTTCGATGGATAACACCACCGACTTTACCTTTACTGTGCATCGCAATGAATTCCGTAAAGCAGAGGCTATTCTTAAGCAAATAGCGGCGGATATCGGTGCGCGTGAAGTGGCGGCGGACGACAAGATCGCCAAGGTGTCGATCGTGGGTGTCGGCATGCGTTCGCATGCGGGTGTTGCCAGCAGCATGTTTGAGGCGCTGGCGAAAGAGGGGATCAATATCCAGATGATCTCTACGTCTGAAATCAAGGTATCTGTCGTTATCGACGAGAAGTACTTGGAGTTGGCAGTACGTGCGCTGCATACCGCGTTCGGGCTGGATGCTCCTGCCTCCAGTGATGCCTGACGGGCATTGAGGAGGGTAGGCAGACTGCCGCCTGATACAGTCTGCTGCAAGGGCACGGTCTCTGGCTGCCGTGTCCGCCTGCGTCATTGGCTATTTTGATGGCGTCAGGCTTCTAGCCGGTTTTTTGCAGAGCTGTGTCCTGATCATTAGCAAGGAGAAATGGAATGCTGATTCTGACTCGACGGGTTGGTGAGACCCTGATGGTAGGTGATGAAGTGACCGTGACCGTACTGGGTGTAAAAGGCAACCAGGTACGTATAGGCGTCAACGCGCCGAAAGAAGTCGCGGTTCACCGCGAGGAAATTTACCAGCGCATTCAGAAGGAAAAGGACGAAGAACCAAATAACTAATTTTATTGAGTTTTTCGTTGCAATAATAAAATCGCGCGGGTAATATTCCCCGCGTGTTCGGAGAGGTGGCCGAGAGGCCGAAGGCGCTCCCCTGCTAAGGGAGTATACCTCAAAAGGGTATCGCGGGTTCGAATCCCGCCCTCTCCGCCATTTTCAGAGTTGTAGGCTGTGTCAATCGTTAGCTTCTGAATTTAAAAGAAAAAACGTTTGACGAAGTGAAAAAAGAGCCTATAATTCGCCCCCACACGCACTCGTAGCTCAGCTGGATAGAGTACTCGGCTACG
>NZ_JAYPMU010000016.1:0-79192 GCF_038130085.1 Halopseudomonas sp.
TTATACTCGGGGCTGGGTACTCAGGCAGATGGCTGATTTGTGCAGCGTTTCCCTAGTTCGTCCTTTTCATATGACTCGAACCCGAGTCTAACTGGCCGCCAACCGGGCGACGATGCCCGGCATGCTCAGCCCAGCGTCAACTGGTGTCCAATCATGCCCAATACAAATCCGAGCACCGCACCCATCGGCGGCGCCCACTTGCGCTCCAGCTTCGCCTGGGGAGCAATGTCCTGAAACACTGAATAACAGATTCCGCCTGCGGCAAACAGCATCACCGCTGCGACCGCTTCAGGATAGGCCGACAACCAGCCAAACCCAAGCAGCCCAAACAACGGCCCGAGAAGCGCCATCGCGGCGAAGCCCTTAGCGATTCGCGCAGTTCGATAGTGGGTGCTGGCCTGCAACTCTCGGCAGGCGTTGAAGCCCTCGGGCAGATTCTGCAGCGCCATCAGACACGCGAGCAACAAGCCACTGCTGCCACCCGCCGCAAACGCTGCGCCGAGGGCGATAGACTCTGGCACAAAATCAGACAACATCGCCGCCATCTGACTGGCCGGCGTTTTGTTGCGATACAGGGTGATATCCAGCCACATGAACGCCAGCCCGCCGGCGACGAAGCAACTTGCCGACATCAGCGTGCTGACCCTGGCGATGCCCTCGGGCACCAGCACCAACGCCACGGCCGACAGCAGCGCGCCGCCGCCAAAGGCGATGATGCCATGACGCAACTCCTGATCCAGCCAGTTTGGCCGCACCCGCTCAATACCCGCCAGCAAGGCACCAGCAGGCATTGCCATGCCGGCGATCAAGGTCAATCCAATTACCACCAGCCAGTCGGTCAACTCAATCTCCCTGTCGCGCAGTGGCTACACGCAATAAAAAACCCCGCCAGAGCGGGGTTTTCATATTGCCGCAGCAATTACATTTCGTCGAGGAAGCGCTCTGCATCCAGCGCTGCCATGCAGCCGGCACCGGCAGAGGTGATGGCCTGACGGTAAATATGATCAGCGACGTCACCGGCGGCGAACACGCCCGGAATGTTGGTTTGGGTAGCGTTACCCTCGGTGCCACTCTTAATCTTCAGGTAGCCGTCTTTCATATCCAGCTGACCTTCAAACAGACCCGTGTTCGGCGTATGACCGATGGCAACGAAAACACCTGCCAGCGCGATATCTTCGGTGCCACCTGCATTCAGCGCGACGCGCATGCCGGTCACACCACTATCGTCACCCAGCACCTCGTCGAGGGTGGCATTGAGCTTCAGCTCGATCTTGCCTTCAGCAACGCGTGCCATCAGCTTGTCGATCAGAATCTTCTCGGCACGGAAGGTATCGCGGCGGTGCACCAACGTAACCTTCTTGGCGATATTGGCCAGATACAGCGCCTCTTCGACCGCGGTGTTGCCGCCGCCGATCACGGCAACGTCCTGATTGCGGTAGAAGAAACCGTCACAGGTCGCGCAAGCGGAAACGCCCTTACCCATGAACGCCTCTTCCGATGGCAGACCGATGTAGCGGGCAGATGCACCGGTGGCGATGATCAGTGCATCACACTTGTACTCGCCGCTGTCACCCCACAGGGTGAAGGGGCGCTGGGTCAGGTCGACCTTGTTGATGTGATCAAACACGATCTCGGTCTCGAAGCGCTCGGCGTGCTGACGCATACGCTCCATCAACTCCGGACCCTGAACGCCGGCAACGTCGCCCGGCCAGTTATCCACTTCAGTCGTGGTGGTCAGTTGCCCGCCCATCTGCATGCCAGTAATCAGCACCGGTTTGAGGTTGGCGCGCGCCGCATAGACGGCAGCGCTGTAGCCCGCCGGGCCGGAGCCCAGGATGATCAGGCGAATGTGACGCACTTCAGACATGTAAACCTCCAGTTTCGCCAGCAGGCTGGCGGCAAGAATAAAACGGGCAGCCGAGGGTAAGGGGAACCCTGAACAGCAGCGACTGCCCCAAAACCAGTCAATCGATCAAAGCTGGGTTGCGTGTTCGGCCAGGTAACGGGCGACGCCTTCAGCGCTTTCCTGCATACCTTTCTGGCCCTTGCGCCAGCCCGCCGGGCAGACCTCACCGTGCTCTTCGGTGAACTGCAGCGCTTCAATCAGGCGAATCATTTCGTCGACTTCGCGACCCAGTGCCAAATTATTCACCACCTGATGCTGGACAATGCCGTCGCGATCAATCAGGAAAGACGCACGCAGGGCAACCCCGTCATCGTGTTCCACGCCATAGGCGCGGGTAATCTCGTGCTTGACGTCAGCCACCATGGTGAACTCGACGGGACCAATGCCGCCCTTCTCCACCGGCGTGTTGCGCCAGGCGTAATGGGTGAACTGCGAATCCACCGACACACCAACAACCTCGACACCCAGCGCACGGAACTTGTCCATGCGATTGTTGTGGGCAATGATCTCGGAAGGGCAAACGAAGGTGAAATCCAGCGGCCAGAAAAACATCACAACGTATTTGCCGCGCAGCGTCGAGAAATCAAAGTGCTCAACAATGCTGCCATCAGCCAATACTGCCGGGGCAACGAAATCCGGCGCGGAACGATTGACCAGAACGCTCATCCAACCCTCCAGAGCAATACAGGCCGCAGCTTATAGCGACCTGAAACAAGTGGAAATTGCAAAGACTGTATCAGCCAAATAGTTTACCCCTATAGTACCCGGCGAAGCACTGCACATTTCTGCAAGAAACTTTCCCACCAGGACCAGTGATCAATGAAGCAAGTCACGGACGTATTGCGCGGCCCCGACTACCTTAAGGAAGGCTGGAAAACCATTAAACAGCCGGGACTACGGCGCTTCGTCATTATCCCGCTGATCGCCAATCTGCTGCTGTTCGCCGCCCTCATCAGTTGGGGTATCGCCCAGTTCAACCTGTTGATGGCCAAGCTCATGCCGCAGCTACCGGATTGGGCGGCATTCGTCGAGTGGCTGCTGTGGCCGATGTTCGCACTGGTTGTGCTGCTGGTGCTGTTCTTCGGCTTCAGCGTATTGGCGAACATCATCGCGTCGCCCTTCTATGGCTTTCTTGCGGAGAAAATCGCCGAACAGGAACGCAACGAGGTTAGCCCACCAACCGGCTGGAAGGACATCATCGCCGCCGTCCCGCACAGCGTCGGCCGCGAACTGCGCAAACTGGTCTATTACCTGCCGCGCATGGCTGCGCTGCTGCTGCTGTCGCTGATCCCGGTGGTCAACCTGGTTGCATCACCGCTGCTGCTGGCGTTTGGCGTCTGGATGATGGCCGTCCAATACGTTGACTATCAGGCCGACAACGACAAGGTCGGCTTCCGCGACATGCTGCGCTGGATGCAGACCCGCCGCAGCCTGTCGCTGGGCTTTGGCTTGCCGGTCTATTTCGGCATGCTGATCCCGCTGCTGAACCTGCTGGTAATGCCCGCAGCGGTGGCCGGTTCAACCCTGTTGTGGGTGCGTGAGCGCCAGCAGCGCAATTAATAAAAGCGTCACGACCATGTAACACGCCGATCATGCCCGGGCACCATACTCGGAGCATGATCACTTCTCCTCCCCCCGGCCAGCGCTTCGCCCTGGTCACCGAAACCTACCCGCCACAGATTAACGGTGTCGCCAATACCCTTGGCCAACTCTGCCGCGGTCTGCTGGCTCGCCAGCATCAGCTACAACTGATCCGTCCGGCCATGGGGGACGAGCAACCCGGTAGCAGCCGCCAGGATAATCTGCTCGAACGCCGGGTGCGCGGCCTGCCAATTCCGGGCTACAGCAACCTGCAGTGGGGGCTTCCTTCTGGTCGAGCGCTGACCCGACTGTGGCGCAAGGAGCGGCCTGACGCGGTGTATCTGGCGACCGAAGGCCCGCTCGGCTGGTCGGCACTGCGCGTCGCGAGGCGCATGGGCATCCCGGTCATCAGCGGCTTCCACACTAATTTCCAGCAGTACAGCGACCACTTTCATCTCGGCCTGCTGCACGAACCGGCCATGCGCTACCTTCGCTGGTTTCACAACCAGACCCTGACCACCCTGGTGGCCAGCACCACCCAGCAGCGCGAACTGAGCCGTCTCGGCTTGCACAACCTTGGCCTGCTTGGGCGTGGCGTCGACTGCGAGCGCTTTCACCCAACCCATCGCGATTGCGCACTGCGCGCCGAATGGGGCGCGGGCAAGGAGGATCTGGTGCTGCTGCACGTGGGCCGGCTGTCGCCAGAGAAAAACCCGGATCTGCTGGTTGAGGCGTGGACGCAGCTGCAAACACGCATCGAAGGTCCGCGACTGCATCTTGTTGTCGTGGGTGATGGGCCGGCGGAGAACGACCTGCGCAAGCGCCTGCCTGACGCCATTTTTACCGGTGCATTAACCGGAGCCCCTCTCGCACGAGTGTTTGCCAGCGCCGATATCTTCGTCTTCCCGAGCCTCACTGAGACCTTCGGCAACGTCGTCACAGAGGCAATGGCATCGGGGCTGGCGGTCTGCGCCTTTGATACCGCGGCTGCGCATCAGCACATTCAGGATCGTTACAGCGGGTGCTTGGCCCCACCATCACATGACCGGGTATTCATCGACAATCTGCAATGGCTGACACAGGATCAGGAAGGACGTCGCAGCATTCGCCTGCACGCCCGCCATCGGGCCTGCCAGCTGGACTGGAGCAGTGTGGTTAGCCGCTTTGAGCGGTACCTGGTGCAGGCCGCCGGGCGGCAGCCTGCGCTGGTACAGGCGGTCCCGAGCAAATAGCTCGGGCGCCTGCGGTGACGCGAATCAGACCAGAGTCTTGAGCGCGTCGCGGCTGAAGGGAGCAATATCTTCGAAACGACCTTCGCGCACCTTGTCAGCCCACTGCGGATCAACCAGCAGCGCGCGACCAACAGCAACCAGATCAAACTCGTCAGCTTCCAGACGTTCCAGCAGGCCATCGATGTTGGCGGTCTGGGCAACCTTGTCAGTGTTAACCATGAACTGCAGGAATTCGCCATCCAGGCCGACGCTGCCGACGGTGATGCACGGCTTGCCGGTGATCTTACGGGTCCAGCCAGCCAGGTTCAGGTCTGAGCTCTCGAATTCCGGCTCCCAGAAACGGCGCTGCGAGCAATGGAAAATGTCCACGCCAGCGTCCGCCAGCGGCGCCAGGAACTGCTCCAGCAGCTCAGGGGTGGGTGCCAGACGCGCGGTGTAATCCTGCTGTTTCCACTGGGAGAAGCGGAAGATGATCGGGTAATCGGCGCCCACTGCGGCGCGGACGGCCTTGATGATCTCAACGGCGAAACGGCCACGGTTTTCCATGCTGCCGCCGTATTGGTCTTCGCGCTGGTTGGTACCTTCCCAGAAGAACTGGTCGATCAGGTAGCCGTGAGCACCGTGCAGTTCGATGGCGTCGAAGCCAACGTCCTTGGCATCCTTGGCCGCCTTGGCAAACGCCGCAACCACATCGTCGATGTCCTGCTGGGTCATGCCCTTGACCACGACCTTGCCGTCTTTCAGTCGCTCCATTGGACCGTACCCGGGTACATCAGCATCCGGCTCAGTGCCCAAACGACGGACGTTACCCACGTGCCACAGCTGCGGCGCGATCTTGCCACCCGCTGCATGGACGGCGTCGACAACCTTCTTCCAGCCGGCCAGCGACTCTTCACCGTGGAAGTAAGGGACGTTCGGATAGCCGTTGGCAGCAGCGTGATCAACCACGGTACCTTCGGTGATAATCAGACCAACACCGGACTCGGCACGGCGGCGGTAGTAATCGACCACACCCTGATTCGGCACGCCGTTGGGCGAGAAGTTACGGGTCATCGGCGCCATGACGATGCGGTTGGACAGTTCCAGATTGCCCAGTTTGAAGGGCTGGAACAGGGAAGTTGTGGCTGCGGACATACTAGATCTCCTGAACGGGGACTGAGCCGGACCACCGGTGAGTCATAGAGCTGACCAGTCGTCTCGGGTAAACGAAAGAAAAAATCAGGGCTGCAGCAAACGCTCCAACTGCTGAATGAATACGCGCAAGGGGCCGATCTGACGATCCGCCTTCATGCGCAACAAGGCGCCTTCCCAGGCTGCACTGATAAATCCGGCAAGCTCAGCCGGGTTCTGATCAGCGGCGATCTCTCCTGCCGTTTGCGCCTCGGCCAGACAGTCAGCCAGCACCTGGTTGGAGCGCTGCAAAATCGCACTGGCGGCGTAGCCAATCGGCTGGCTTTCTTCTGCCATCTCATGACACAGACTGCCAATGAAACACTGATGACTGGGCTGGTCCTGATTGGCAAAGTAGCCAACGAGATCGCGGTAGCAGCGCAGCACCCGCTCGCGCGGCGACAGCTGCGGCGTACTTAGCGCGTCGGCAAAACGCTCAATGCGCGGCGTGTAGTAGTAATGCAGCGCCTGGATGGCGAAGTCTTCCTTACTCTCGAAGTAGTGATAGAAAGACCCCTTCGGCACACCAGCGCCCTGGGTAATTTCCTGCACACCGGTACCGTTATAACCCTTGCGCAGCATGACGCTGGTACCAGAGGCGAGAATACGGGCGCGCTTGTCTTGAATCGTGTTCATGTCGCGCACTATACGACCGGTCAACTTTGACTGATAGATCAAAATCACCACTATAAATACTGCTGATAATGAACAATCAGGCCAAAGCAGAAAGCAGGGACGCGTTCCTGCGGGCACAAAAAAACCGGGCCAATGCCCGGTTTTTTTGATGCCGTCAGCCACTTAGTGGTGGTGACCGCCTTCGCCGTGGATATGACCGTGGGCGATTTCTTCTTCGTTGGCGTCACGTACCGCGACAACCTTCACTTCAAAGGTCAGACGCTCGCCAGCCAGCGGGTGGTTGCCGTCGACGGTGACTTCATCACCTTCCAGTGCCTTGATGGTAACGATCTGCATGCTGCCGTCCGGACCGGATGCGTGGAACTGCATGCCGACTTCCAGCTCGTCGACGCCTTCAAACATGTTGCGACCCAGAACAGCGATCAGCTCAGCATTGAACTCACCGTAAGCTTCTTCCGGCTCAACAGTTACTTTGACGTCGTCACCAGCTGCCTTGCCTTCCAGCGCCTTTTCCAGACCCGGAATGATATTGCCGGCACCGTGCAAGTAGACCAGCGGTGCACCACCGACGGACGAATCCAGCACTTCGCCATCGTCATTGGTCAGGGTGTAGTCGATGGACACGGCCTTGTTGGCGGCAATCTGCATAATCTCTTTCCTGTGATTGAGGGTATAAGAGGCTCGAGTGTACGCGTTATGGCACTGAAACGCACGGCTTGACCCGACCAGTGGGGCGCCGGAAGATAGCCGAACGCAATCGATATCCGGCGGTCAATAGATGACACCCGACTGAAAGGAACTCGCATATTCCCATGACAAACCGACTGGTTCTGGTCATCAACGGAGGCAGCTCCTCCATCAAGCTGGCACTGCGCCGTGAAGACACCCCGGGCGCCCTGTTCGAAGCCATCGCCGAGCGCCTGAATACCTCGCAGGCATGCTACTCGACCTCCGAGGACGCACGTGGCGAGTTACCGAACGCGACCCACCTGGATGCTCTCAACGCGCTGCTGCCAATGATCGAGCGTCATCTGGATCGCCCCCTGAGCGCGGTCGGCCACCGCGTAGTGCACGGCGGCGAGCGCTTCACCAGCGCCCAACTGTTGAATGACGAAATCATCGCCGGTATCGAGGCTAACGCGCCGTTGGCACCACTGCACAACCCGGCCAACCTGACCGGTATTCGCGCCGCCATGCACCTGCTGCCCGAAACGCCGCAGGTCGCGGTGTTCGATACAGCCTTCCACCAGAGCATGCCTCCGCACGCCTTCCGCTATGCGCTACCGGACGAGCTGTACGCCGTACACGGGGTACGCCGTTACGGCTTCCACGGCACCAGCCACAAGTACGTCAGCGACCAGGCAGGCCAATTGACCGGCCTGGGCAAGGGCCGGGGCGCCTGGCTGACCGCCCACCTCGGCAATGGCTGCTCCAGCTGTGCGGTACTCGATGGTCGCAGCATGGACACCAGCATGGGCCTGACACCGCTCGAAGGCTTAGTGATGGGTACGCGCAGCGGCGACGTTGACCCCAACCTGCACGCCCATCTGGCCCGCACCTTGGGTTGGGATCTCAACCGCATCGAACAACTGCTCAACCGCGAGAGCGGCCTGCTCGGACTGTCCGGCCTGTCCAACGACATGCGCGAACTGGAGCAAGCCCGCGCTGACGGACACAGCGGCGCGCAGCTGGCGATCGAAGTGTTCTGCTACCGGCTGGCCCGCTCGCTGGCTGGCCTCTCGGTCGCGTTGCCACGCATCGACGGACTGATCTTTACCGGTGGCATTGGCGAAAACTCGGCCCTGACACGCGCCCTGACCCTAAAGCACCTCGCGGTGCTCGGCCTGCAGATCGACCCGGACCGCAACAGCGTGCTGCCGCGCGGCGAGGCCGGGTACATCGAAAAGGCGGGGGCGCCAGCGATCCTGGTGATCCCGACCGACGAGGAGCGCCAGATCGCCGACGAAAGTCTCGCCCTGCTGGAAACGCAGCCAAGGAGCCAAACGGCATGAGCCTGCACACCTTCTTCATCGCCCCGACCGGTTTCGGCGTCGGCCTGACCTCTACCAGTCTGGGCCTGATTCGCGCGCTGGAACGCACAGGCCTGAAAGTGCACTTCCTCAAGCCCATTGCCCAGCCACACCCGGGCGACGAGGGCCCGGAGCGCTCCAGCGAGCTGATCAGTCGTACCCTCGGCCTCTCGCCACCAGCAGCCATGCCGCTGTCACAGGTTGAGCATCAGTTGGCCATGGGTGAACTCGATGAAGTGCTGGAAGAAATTGTCAGCCGCTACCAGCAGGCCGCCGAGGGCGCCGATGTGGTGGTGGTCGAAGGCATGGTACCCACCCGCCAGAGCAACTACGCCGCCCAAATCAACCAACAGCTGGCCAAAAGCCTGGACGCCGACGTTATTCTGGTCACGGCCCCCGATGGCGATGACTTCGCCGCCCTGGCCGACCGGATTGAAATCAACGCGCAAACCTTCGGCGGCCCCAAGCATCCGAAAGTCCTCGGAGTGATCATCAACAAGGTCAAGGCGCTCGCCCCGGAAACGACCGCAGACATCCCTGATCGGCCGACCCTGAAGAGCACCCTGAAGGACTTCGCCCAAAGCCTGCGTGACGCCTCAAGCCGACTGGATACCGATGACTTCCGGCTGATCGGTTGCGTGCCATGGCAGGATGAACTGAACGCACCGCGCACTGCCGATATTGCCGAGCTGCTCAAGGCCACGACGTTCCACGCGGGCGATATGCAGCAACGCCGGGTAATGGAAATGGCGCTGTGCTCACGCACCGTCCCCAACATCATTCACCTGCTGCGCCCCGGTGCACTGATCGTCACCCCCGGCGACCGCGACGACATCATTATCGCCAGCTCACTCGCCGCACTCTCAGGCACCCCACTGGCGGGACTGCTGCTGACCGGCGGCTTTGAGCCCAACCCACGGGTGATCCAGCTGTGCCAGCCGGCACTGGACCAGGGGCTACCGATCCTCGGCGTACCGACCGACACCTTCGCTACCGCCACCCAGCTCGACCGCATGAACCGCGAGATTCCAATTGATGACCGCGAGCGCGCCAACAAGGTGACTGATTTCGTCGCCAGCCACATCGACCATCTGTGGCTGGCCAAACGCTGCGATACCCCGCGTGAAAAGCGCATGTCGCCGCCCGCGTTCCGCTACGAGCTGGTGCGTCAGGCCCAGCACGCAGCCAAGACCATCGTACTGCCCGAGGGCGACGAGCCGCGCACCGTGCAGGCCGCCGCCATCTGCCAGCGCCGCGGCATCGCCAACTGCATTCTGCTGGCCAAGCGCGAATCGGTTGAAGCCGTCGCCCGCGCCCAGCACATCAGCCTGCCGGACGGCCTGCAGATCATCGACCCGGATGAGGTCCGTGAGCGCTATGTCGCGCCCATGGTCAAACTGCGTGAAGGCAAGGGCCTGAACGAGCCCATGGCGCTGCAACAGTTGGAAGACAACGTGGTACTGGGCACCATGATGCTGGCATTGGATGAAGTCGACGGGCTGGTGTCCGGCGCCATCCACACCACCGCCAATACCATTCGCCCGGCGTTCCAGCTGATCAAGACCGCTCCCGGCTACAACCTGGTGTCATCGATCTTTTTCATGCTGCTGCCAGAGCAGGTGCTGGTCTACGGCGACTGCGCAGTTAACCCGGAACCCAGTGCCGAGGATCTGGCCGAGATCGCCATCCAGAGCGCCCGTTCGGCCGAAGCCTTCGGCATCCCGGCGCGGGTGGCGATGATCAGCTACTCGACCGGCAGCTCCGGCAGCGGCAGCGAAGTCGAGAAGGTCCGCGAAGCCACCCGACTGGCCCGCGAGCGCGAACCCGGGCTGTTGCTCGACGGCCCGCTCCAGTATGATGCCGCCGCCATCGCCAGTGTCGGCCGCCAGAAAGCGCCAGACAGTCCGGTGGCCGGTCAGGCAACGGTATTCGTCTTCCCTGACCTGAACACCGGCAACACCACCTACAAGGCGGTGCAGCGCAGCGCCAACGTTGTCAGCGTCGGCCCCATGCTGCAGGGCCTGCGCAAACCGGTGAATGACCTGTCGCGCGGTGCGCTGGTCGACGATATCGTCTACACCATTGCGTTAACCGCGATCCAGGCCTACAACAACGAATAACCAATAAAAACGGTCGCCCTCGGGCGACCCCTGGAAGAGCCAACCCCATGCTGTCGTTTCTGCCTGCCCCTATGCGCGGCATCATCGCTGCCCTGCTGCTGGTGCTGAACACCCTTGTCCACGCGTCGGTCCTGTTCGTTTTCGCGCTGATCAAGCTGCTGCCGATCCCCCCACTGCGTACCTGGTGTACCAAAGTGATGATTCGGATCGCCGAATTCTGGATTCGCTGCAACAGCGGCTGGATGGCACTTAGCGGCAATACCCGCTGGGATATCGAGGGCCTGGAGCGGCTGGATTACAACGGCTGGTATCTGGTCACCAGCAACCATCAGAGCTGGGTCGATATCCTTGCACTACAGCACGTGCTCAACCGCCACATGCCGATGCTCAAGTTCTTCCTCAAGCAGGAGCTGATCTGGGTACCTATCATCGGTCTGTGCTGGTGGGCGCTCGATTTCCCGTTCATGAAGCGCTACACCAAGGCCTATCTGGCCAAGCATCCCGAGAAGGCAGGTCAGGATCTGGCCACTACCCGCAAAGCCTGCGAGAAGTTCAAGACCACCCCGGTCGCCGTATTCAACTTCCTCGAAGGCACCCGGCTGACCCACGTCAAACACCAGCAACAGCAGTCACCGTTCACCTATCTGCTCAAACCCAAGTCCGGCGGCATCGCCTTTGTGCTCGACGCCATGGGCGAGCAGCTGCGCTCACTGCTGGATATCACCATCCACTACCCGGGCGGCACCCCCAACTTCTGGGATCTGATGTGCGGCAAGGTTAGCCACGTGGTCATGCACCTCGAACTCAAGCCCATTCCCGCCGAGTTTATCGGGCGCAACTATCAGGACGACGAGGCCTTTCGCGCCGAGTTCCAATCCTGGGTCAATACACTGTGGACCGACAAGGACGCGCACCTCGCGCGCCTGCATCAACAGTACCCAACGCCAGCAGACCGCCGATAAGCCTAGCCCCGAATCCGAACCACAAAAAAAGGCCAACCGGTTACCCGGTTGGCCTTTTTTGTTTGCTGCCCGCGGCGCTTAGAGCTGACGCAGGGTAATCTCGACCCGACGGTTCTGCGCGCGGCCTGCCTCGGTATCGTTGCTGGCGATCGGCTGGCTCGGGCCGACACCGGCGCTGCTGATACGCGCACCGCTAACACCCTGACCAGCGATGTAGGATGCAACGCTGGCAGCACGCTCACGCGACAGACGCATGTTCAGCTCCATGGAGCCAGTGCTGTCGGTGTGACCGACGATGTTGATACCGTTCTGGTCGAACTCCTTAAACACCTTGACCAGCGAATTCAGCGTCGGATAGAAGCTGCTGGAGATGTCGGACGAGCCGGAGGCGAAAGTAATGTTGCCAGGCATGACCAGTTGCAGAGTATCGCCGTTACGGATGACCTGCACACCGGTACCGGTCAGCTCCTGACGCAGACGCTGCTCCTGCTTGTCGACGTAGTAACCGTAACCGCCACCGGCAGCACCACCGACCGCGGCGCCAATCAGCGCACCCTTGGCACGATCATCGCTGCTGGAGGTTGCCGCGCCAATTGCTGCGCCGGTCAGCGCGCCGATGCCGCCGTAGATGGCGGACTTGCCCGCCTGCTCTTCACCGGTGTAAGGGTTGTTGGTACAACCGGCAATCATCAGTGCGCAGGCACCCGCAATAATCAAACCTTGGCTTTTCATGGTAATTCCCTTGTTCTGGTTGGTTCTGTGTCCAATCCGTCCTGGCAGGAACGGATCAAGCGCGGCCCTTAGCCGCGAATAAATGGATTCTCGCGAATCTCATCGCCGATGCGCGTATCGGGACCGTGCCCGGTCACTACAATCGCATCTTCATCAAGCGTATAGAGTCGTTCACGGATCGATCGTTCAATCTGACGCGAGTCACCGCCCCACAGATCGGTCCGCCCAATACCGCGCCGAAACAGCGTATCGCCCGCAATCAGCAGCTTGCCTTCGGGAAACCAAAAGCTCATCGACCCCGGCGTGTGACCCGGCGTATGCAGGGCAACGCCGCAACCACAAGCCAGCTCCTCATCGTCCTGCAGCCACTGATCCGGCGCCGGAGCAGGTTTGTAGGGAATGCCGAACATCTTGCATTGCATCTCCAGATTGTCCCAGAGGAACTGGTCTTCCTTGTGCAAATGCAAGGTCGCCCCAGTCAACTTCTTCAACTCGCCAGAAGCGAGAAAGTGATCAAGGTGCGCGTGGGTATGAATGATGCTGATCAGCTTGAGCCCCAGTTCATTGAGGCGCTTGACGATAAACTCATGGTCCCCGCCCGGATCAACCACAATAGCCTTCTTGCTGATCGGATCACCGATCAAGGTGCAGTTGCACTGCAACGGACCAACGGGAAAGGTTTCGCGGATCAAGGTTGGAGCTGGGTTCATGGTGCTTCCGACATCAGACAGACTGGAGGCTACGCAGCTGCGCAACCAGTGTACTTAGCCGCAAAGTATAGGGAGCTCAACTCATATGAGCCAGTCACTAGCACAAGCCTTCAGAAGCCCAAAGCCTATGCGCTACGCCAACAACCTGAAAGCCACCCATTAAAAAAGCGTGCACCAAGCACGAATTCAGCCGCATGCCCCACCCGCACTAGCTGACATCCGCCGTCGCTTCGATAGCCAGCACCCAAGCCTCAAACTTATCCGCCGGCATCGGCGGCGAGAATAGGTATCCCTGGGCCTGGTCGCAGCCAAGTCCACGCAGCGTGCCCAACGTTTCGCTATCTTCGATACCCTCGGCGGTGGTCTTCAACCCCAGACTCGCCGCCATCTGCACCACCGCCTGCACAATGGCGGCGTTCTGAGAGTTGAGCGTCACATCACGCACAAATGACTGATCGACCTTCAACTTATCGACCATGAAGCGCTGCAGGTAGGTCAGATTCGAATAGCCCGTACCGAAGTCGTCGATCGCCAGGCGCACACCGAGCCGGCGCAAGCGCGCCAGCAGATCGACGAACTGCTCTGGCTCATTGATCAGCGCTGACTCAGTGATTTCCAGCTCGAGCAAATTGGCTGGCGTGCCATGCACCTCCAGTGCCCGTGCCAACACGTGGTCCACATCCCCACGGCCAAATTGCTTGGCCGAGATATTGATCGCCAGTGTCAGCTCGTTGAACGCTGGCTGAGCGTGCCAGCGGGTCAGAGTTGCACAGGCCTGATCAATCACCCAGCTACCGATCTCAATGATCAGTCCGGCCTTCTCGGCGATCGGAATAAACACTCCCGGGGAGACAAAGCCACGAACCGGATGCACCCAGCGAATCAAGGCCTCGGCTCCCACCACGCGCTCGGTGTGCATGTCCAGAATCGGCTGCAAGTACAGCTCGAACTCGTTGCGCTGCACCGCGCCATGCAGATCGTTGGTCAGTAGGATCTCCTCGTGCAACTGGCCATCCATCGCACTATCAAAAAAGCGGATTGCGTTCTGCCCAGCTTCCTTCGCGCTTTTTACCGCCAGACTGGCCTGTTTCAGTAGATGCTCGAAACTATCGCCGTCGTTGGGGTATAGCGCCACCCCAATAGACGCGGTGATATTCAGCTCTATACCTGCCAGTTGATAGGGCCTGGCCATACTTTGCAGCAGCCCAGCGGCAATACTGCTGGCACTTGCCACTCCTTCCTGCAATGGCAGCAACAGCAGAAACTCGTCACGCGAAACCCGCGCCAGCGATGGATTGGCGTTGCTGGCATCTGCCAATCGGGCTGCAACCAGACTCAACAGTTCGTCCCCCTTGGTATAACCAAAAGCATCGTTTATCCCGGAAAAGCGGTCGATATTGACTAGCATCAGCGCATGCATGCGGCCGTCGCGCAGTGCTACCCGAGCCAGCCGCTCGATACCAAAACGATTCAGCGCTCCGGTAAGACGATCATGTGTCGCCTGCTGGATCAGTTGCTGCTCTGCCTCACGAATGTCCGTTTCGTCAGACAGCACTACCTGAATCGCTGGCTCACCTGCCCACTCAGTCACCCAACAGGTCAGACGCAGCTGAAGGGTTCTCCCTGTGTGATCTTTCAGCGCCTGAACCCAGGACAAATTCTCCAGCTCGCCCGAGCGTAACTTTTCCAATCGCTGACCAAGCAGTTGGCGATCAAAATCATTGAGCGCCAAGCGCGCCCAATTGTCCGGAATCTGCGCATGACCTTTCAGGCCGAACAGACGCAAGGCTACCGGGTTGGCGTAAACAAAATGCTCTCCGACCATGATCAACACACCCTGGTGCGACCCATCAGTCAGCCGCAGAAACTGTGAACTCATGCGCTCCGCGTCACGCGCAGCGCGGTCAACACAGGCGTACAACAACGCCAAGCCGAGCATCAGCCTAACCAAGGTAACGATCTCTGCCTGAACCGGCTGAAACTCAACACCCCAAATCGGCGTTATCCACCAGCACAAGGCGTTTACCAGCAGCAGAACCGCGGCCAATTTTTCAGCGGGTGGCCCCTGCCGCAGCAGCCGGGCAACAAACACCGCAACGACGGAAAAAATGGCTGCAATGGTCAACACCGCCAGTCGTGGTGACACACTCAGGGCCACCATCAATGCCACGAACATGACTAAGCCGGACATCAAGAAATGCCACAACCGATAGCCAGCGCCGTGCATCAGCGATACACCGTACAACAGGAACAGCATGCTCAAGGCACCGTGAGCACACCAGATGACGCCGCCCAGCCAGTTCAGCGATGAGTCGCTGAAATACAGCAGGTAGGACGGCACCCACACAGCGCCGACCATAAAGAAAAGGCCAATCCAACGGGTAAACGGTTGTCCTCTACCCCGCTTCCACGCCAATAGCAGGGCGCCGCCAACGGCGAGGTTAACGGCCATGGAATACAGCATGAATAACGGCATGAAACCTACTCCAGCGGCAGCCGTCATCGCTGTTTAGACGGCGTATTCAGAACAAGGACGCACACACCCTGCTCAAGGTATAGCACCGAGCCATGATTTATTCCTTGTCAAAGCGGACAGACCCGCGCAATCCAATTGCCCCGCAGTAGTCCCTGCGAACCATGCTGTCGATTGGGTAGCCCAAGGCAGCGGATACTCTGCTATCGTTCTCTGCAAAACCAAGAAAGAACCCCGTGACACTATTCATTTCCGCAGCCCTTCTCCGCTACCTCGCCAGGCTAGGCCTTGTTGTCTTGGCCCTGTTTGCGGCTGCGACTCACGCTCAGGCTGCGCAAGGCGCCATCGACGTTCAACGCCCTAATACAGAGCTGCTCGGCCGTCATTTCTCACTGCTGGTTGAGCGCGACGGGCCACTGAACATCGACCAGGCCTACGACCGCTTCAGCACCGGTCAACTGCCCAAAGGCGCCTACGACGTTCTCAGCTTCGGCCTCAACTCGGAGCCACTGTGGCTATTTCTGCGTCTAAGCAACGGCGGCGAGACCCCGGTAAACAAACAACTGAGTATTGAGGCATCCTGGCTGGACCGGATCGAGCTCTACCTTTACCAGGGCAGTACGCTCACCCACTCCTCGCTAATGGGCGACGCTTTGCCATACGCCGCCCGTCCGCAGCCCAGCAACTACTTCGTCAACAGCCTGGACATCCCGCCCGGGGATAGCGTGCTGATCCTGCGGATCAGCAGCTCCGACCCTATGGTGCTGCCAATTCGGCTGTCGGATCACGCCTACCTCCACACACTGGAGCGCCTGGACGCCTACCACTACGGCTTTCTGTATGGCCTTGTCGTTGCTTTGATGCTCTACAACCTGCTGCTTTTTCTTCGCCTGCGCAGCCCGCCATACCTGTTCTACTCCATCTACATGCTGGCCTTTGTGACCATGAATATCGCCTATAGCGGGCACGGCTTTGCCTGGTTATGGAGCGACAGCGTCACCCTGCAGAAGTGGTCAAACGCGCTGTTCATGATCCTCTACTCAGTTGCCGGACTGAGCTTTGCCGTGTACTTCCTCGACGTCCGCTCTCACGCGCGACGGCTGGCGCGGCTGATCGACGCCTACGTCTACTCCGTGGTGTTCAGCATCTTCTTCTGCATCGCGTTCAACCTCCACGCCCTCGCCATCGTCCTGTCGTTTGTCTACGTATTCATATTCACCATCGGTGTGCTTTTGCTTGGTATCCACGCGGTACTCAAGCGCCGCCCATCCGCCGATTACTTTCTGGCAGCGACCCTGATTGGTGCCATCGGTGCAGGCATCAGCTGCATTACGGTCTGGGGCTGGATTCCGTTCACCCGTTTCACCTATCTGGCAGTGGAACTGGGGTTGTCGCTCGAGGCGGTCTTGCTATCGCTAGCGGTTGCCGACCGGTTCAACCTGGTTCGACAAAAGAAGGAAGTGGCGGAGCGCCTGGCCCGCATTGATCCACTGACCGAGCTCTATAACCGCAGGGCCTCCCGGGAGCTGCTGCTTCCGCATTGGGAGGTTGGCAACCGTCAAGGCCAGCCGCTCTCGGTAATCATCATCGACATCGACCATTTCAAGCAGATCAACGACAGCTATGGTCACGACGCTGGCGATCAGGTGATCGTGCAGGTTGCCAACCTGATCAAACGCAACTCACGCGCGGATGACATTGCCGTGCGCTGGGGTGGCGAAGAGTTTCTGATTTACCTGCCCGGAACCCGACTGCAGCAGGCGGGCATGATCGCAGAACGTTTGCGCTGCGACGTTGGGCAACAGGAATTTACCTGTAATGGCAGTCGGTTCTCGGTGACCTGCAGCTTTGGCGTTGCAGAAAGAAGCAGCACCGACACACAGCCGGAGCAGCTGTTCAAGCGGGCAGATGAATTGCTCTATCAGGCCAAGCAGTCAGGTCGCAACCAAGTGATGCTGGATATGCAGAACACCCCGCCTGCAGAGGTAGAGCGCAGCCTCAACCACGCAGCTGACTGACTCCCACAGGCTACTCGTCAGGCGCGCCGCGGGGCATCCAGGGCACGCTGGACGCTTCCTGTCAGCACCTCAGCACTCAAGGGCTTGACCAGATAGTCCATCGCGCCGGCAGCCAGGACCTCGGCAATCTTGGCCGGCTCACCATCTGCACTCATCACCAGAATCGGCAGGGTCCCCATCGCTGACTGCGTTTTTATGCGCCGCAGCAACTCCAGCCCCGACATGTCTGGCAGGCCCAAATCAAGCAACAGCAGATCCGGCTGTTGCTCAAGCAGCTGCAACGCATCAAGGCCGCAGGTGGCGATGCAGACGGTGTAGAGCTGGCAGAGATGGCTGGCCACAACGCGCGCGGTGGTGACATCATCCTCGACGATCAGAATACGCTGGCCGTTACTCATCAGCGGCGCTCAGACTGGCCAGAATACGCGTCACCAGCTCACTTGCTTCAGTAAAGCGGAAGTTGGTAATCGCTCGCTGCAAGTCATGCACCAGCAGCCTGTCCAGCCCACCCGGAGCGGTATGCAGCAGCGTGTCCAGCTGCTCCTGAGGAACAAACATATGCTGCTGCAGTTGCTGTGACAGGCGCTGCAGCCGCTCCCTGAAGCGCTCGACGCCCTCCTCTGGAGCTATCTGCTGAAACGTTTCATGGCGCTGTAAAAAGGCTTGGGCGTCCTTCATAAACTGCTCCAAGCGATTCTGCAGCGTGGGCAGGCTTGGACTTTCACCCTGCTCGAGTTCCAGCTGCAGCTTCTTTGCCAGGCTTGCCAATTGGTTGGCATAGATGCTGGAAGCTGCGCCCTTGAGCTTGTGCGCCGTCTTGCTGGCAGACGCGCCATCACCCGCATTCAGCTCGGCCTCCACAGCAGTCGGCCAGCCGCCAAAGTCTTGCACGAACGACTTTATGCACTCGACGTATAACGCGGGGTTATGCCCGAAGTGGTTGGCCACCTCGCCAAGATCAAGGTGCGCGGCCAGCGAACCGAATTCGGGCAGGCTGTCATGCACCTGACTATCTGGAACCGGCAGCGCCTGCGCAGGCTCGGCAGGGAAGCGAACATGTACATGGGTAGCCAACGCCGTTGCCAGCTCCACAAAGTTGATCGGTTTTGAGACGTGAGTATTCATGCCCGCGTCTTCAGCCAAGCGCTTGTCCCGCTCGAACGCGGCGGCCGTCATTGCGATTACCGGCAACTGATCGCGGGTGAAATGCTCACGGATCAGACGGGTGGCTTCCAACCCATCCATCAAGGGCATATGGAAGTCCATCAACACCGCGTCGTAGCTATTCTTTTTGACCATATCCACAGCCTGCATGCCGTTCTCGGCAACATCCGCATGGATACCCAGTTGCTGCAGAAAGTCGAGGGCGATGATCTGGTTGGAGTACACATCCTCGGCTAGCAGAAGGCGAATCCCGCGCAGATGCGCGGCAATGCGCCGAGCCGAGTCGACCAGGCTCGCGCCCATGGCAAGGCTGTGCTTGCGGCGCAGACTCAGACAATCGAACAACCGCGAGGGTGTCATCGGGTATGGCACAAAGGTCGGGCTGATATCAGAGAAGCGGGTGTCGGCGGACATGCCGAAGCGGTCAAGCACCAAAATGTCATCCCGGGCGTTATGCACCATCCACTGCTGACAGCAGCGAATGGTGCCCTCAACATGATCGGGCGTGGTCATATCGACCAACAGCAGCGTGTACTCACCACCCTCAAGCCCGCCCAGCAGCGCGGCAGACTCGCCCCCAAACTCCAGCGTTTTCAACTGCACCCCCCAGTTGAGCAGATACTGGCCGATCAGGCCCTGCAGCTCCAGATCATCACTGACCAGCAGCATGTCCTGCGGTGTCAGACTAAGATCCGCATAACGTCGGGCGCCGGCGCTGTGTCCGAGCTTGAGATCAAAGCTGAAACTCGAGCCACGACCGGGCTCGCTGCTGACTTCCAGCCGGCTGTTCATCAGATACAGCAGCGATACGCAAATGGGCAACCCCAGACCGCTGCCGCCATAACGCCTGGTTGTGCCCATATCCGCCTGAGTGAACGGCTGCAGTACCAGTTGCTGCTGCTCCTCAGTCATACCGATGCCACTGTCGCTGACGATAAAACGCAGCTCGGTGCTGTTGTCATTGGTACTCAGCAGCTCAACCTTGAGTTTGACGCCCCCCGACTCGGTGAACTTGATGGCGTTGCTGAGCAGATTGTTGATGATCTGAGTCAGGCGCAGCGAGTCGCCAATCAGGTGCATGTGCGCTTGCGGCTCTACCTCGACATTCAACTGCAGGCACTTTTCCGCCGCGACCACCGAGAACAGATCCAGCGAGCGGTGGAGCATTTCGTCGAGGCTGAACTCCTCGTTCTGCAGCACCATCTTGCCGACTTCCAGTTTGGACAGGTCGAGAATGTCGTTGAGGATCTGCAGCAGAGACTCGGCCGAAGCCCGGGCACTGCCAACCAGCTTGCCCTGGCGGTCACTGAGCGGCATGTCCTCAAGCAAATTAAGGGTGCCGAGGATGGCGTTCATCGGCGTGCGAATTTCATGGCTCATGTTGGCTAGAAACTCACTCTTGGCCGTGTTCGCCCGCTCAACCTGCTGCAGCGAGTGCTCCAGCTGTAACTTGGCGTTCTCGTAGGCCGTGATGTCATACAGCACGCCGACGATGCGCAGCGCCAGTCCTTCCTGGGTACATTGCCCTACCACCCGCACGAAGCGTCGCTGAGTAGTTTCTTCGCAGCTCCACAGACTCTGATCCAGCGCATGCCCGTGTTGGCATTCCACAATACTGGTCTGCAGCAAAGCTTTGTCGGCATCACAGAAACAGTCGAGAAAGTGAGCCAGCGAAACCTCTTCACCTGTCAGTGACAGACTCAGCAATCGCTGCGACCACTCATCCAGCGTGACCATTTCCCGCTCGACATCCAGCTCCCAGACCCCGAGCGACGCGACTTCAGAGGCCAACCGGACGCTTTGTTGATAATGCTGCAACGCCCGACGCTGCTCGTTCTGTTCCTGCACATCGTGCATACAGGCAACGATGACCAGTTCGCCGTCACTGCGGTTATAGCCACCGAGGCTGATGTTTACCTCGCGCCGAACACCGTTCTTCTTGAGGATTTCGACCTTGCGCTCGCGCCCCATCTGCCGACGTTGCGGGTTGGCAGAAAACATGTCGCGCAGGCGCTGATGCTGCGCGCGGTAATCCGCTGGCATCAACTGCTCCACCGCCATGCCGACCAGTTCCTCGCCATAGCCGAACAGCTCTCTGGCAGCAACGTTGGCGCGGGTAACGACGCCAGCCGGGTTGATCGACAGCACCGCCTCCGGCGTGGTGTCCTGCAGCAAATCCGTCTCACGCTGATTGTCATGCAGGCGCTTGGCCTGCCGGCCCATCATCACCAGCGCCAGCACGAAGGCGATATTCAGCAGCACCATCGGCGCAAGCAGCAGCAGACCGCGTTGAATATCGGCCTGCAGCGTGGAAATGGCTTGAGCGATAACCAGCCGCTGCTGCATCAGCCGATTCCGGTTGTTGGTCTGCAGCGCCTTCAGCGCGCCCACCGCGGCGGTATCATCAACGCGCACCGCACGGTCAACGTCGCCAATTGCCTCGCCCCGAGCACGCATTTGCGCCACATCGTCGATATGACTTTCATAGCGCAGCAGGGTCGCGAGGACGGTATCCAGATAAACGCTATCCTCCGGGTACCCGCCTGCACGAAGTGCACTGATTGCCTGCTTGCTGCTGGCCAGCTCCCAATACATGTGGGTCACGTATTGCTCGTCGCCGCGCAGCACATAGTTCTTGAAGTCGTGGATAAAGCCACCGTAGCCAATACGGCTGACGATCTCGTTCAGCAGGTCGTTGGCCTGCAAATAGCGATCCTGAGCAGCCACCCATTCATCGTCTATTTGCTCGTGACGTTGCGCTACACCACCTCCCCAAAACCAGAACACCGTCGCCAGCAGTGTCGAACTGAACACCACGACTGCGATGAGCAGCAGATACATTCCCTTGTTTTTCATGGCTCACTCCATCAACTGTCGCCATCAGGTTCGCTGACAAAACGCTGCATGAAGGCCTCAAAGTCAGACCGGTTCAATGGCCTGCTGAACAGGTATCCCTGATAAAAGTCGCATCCCAGACTGCTCAACAGCATCTGCTGCTCTTCATTCTCGATACCTTCCGCGACTACCTGCAGGCCCAGATTACGGGCAATCCGCAAGATGCCGTCGCACAGGTGATAGTCCGCGCCAAAGTCTCGCAGGCTGGCGACGAACGACTTATCGATTTTGAGCAGCTTCACCGGGTAGTGCTTAAGGTAGGAAAGGGACGAGTAGCCGGTACCGAAATCGTCGATGGCGATTTCTATGCCCAGCCCCTGATAGGAGTCGAGAATCCGCCGGGTGACCTGCGAGTGATCCATCAGCGAATGCTCGGTGATCTCGATCACCAGATTGCGACCGCTGAGACCGTGATGATGCAGAGCGCGAGTCATCGAACCGATGCTTTCGTCATGGTCATAGAACTCGTACGGCGATTTGTTGATGCTGAGCTGAAAGTTCTGACCGAACAGCGCCACCCACTCAGCCAGTGAGCTCAGCGCCTGATCGGTTACCCAATTGCCGAGCTGCTTGATCAGCCCGTACTTCTCCGCTAGCGGAATAAAGCGGTCTGGCGGTACAAAGCCCAGCTCTGGGTGGCGCCAGCGAATCAACGCCTCAGCCTTGACTACACGCAGGGTATGGGCGTCGAGAATCGGCTGATAGTGCAACTCCAACTCGCGATTTTCGATTGCCAGGCTGAGCGCCTGCACCAGCGAGTAATCCTCAGGTCGGTCGCTCTCAGCGATACCGGAGAAGAAACGGAACTGCGACTTGCCCTTCTTCTTGGCGCCGTACATCGCGTGATCCGCTTTTTGCAGCAGACTCTTGAGGTCGCCACCATCATCAGGGAAAACAGCAATACCGATGCTGCAGGTCATCGCGATCATGGTGCCGTCGATCTCCACCACCGCGCCAACCTGATCAATGATCTTCTGCGCGGTGTCCTGGATACCGCTGGTAGAGGAAAAACCGGACAGGCAAACAATGAACTCGTCGCCACCGAAGCGCGCCAGTTCATCGGATTCACGCAGGCAGCCCTTGAGCGTTGTGGCGACGTGAAACAGCAGCTTGTCGCCGAAGTCATGGCCATAGGTATCGTTGTAGATCTTGAAGTTGTCAATATCCAGCAACAGCAACGCAAAGCGCTTCTCGCACAGGCTGGACATGCGCACCAAGTCGTCGACGTAACGACTGAATCCCTCGCGGTTGAACAACTGGGTCGTTGCGTCGAAGTTGGCCTGCTTCCAGATCATCTCCTCGTGGATGATCTCCTTGGTGATGTCGCGGGCAATCTTGCACACACCACAGACCCGGCGGCGGCTGTCGTAGACCGGCGAAATCGACACCGATACGTAAATTGGCGCGCCATCCTTCTTCAAACGGGTCGTGCGAAAGTGACGGATGTGTTCGCCGCGGCGAATCGCCTCAAGAATGCGCTGCTCTTCCTTCAGCCGATCCGGCGGAAACAGGCGGGTAATCGGCTGGCCAATCATTTCGGCGCTGCTGTAGCCAAACATCTGCTCGGCCGCCGGATTCCATGTCTGCACGTTGCCCTGCAGGTCTTTACTGATAATGGCGTCTTCGGAGGACTCGATCAGTGCCTGATAGCGGGCGATTTCCTGCTCGGTACGCACCTGCGCGGTGATGTCACGAGCGATGCTGGATACCCCGACCACCAGACCATCCCAGCTGCGTATGGGTGACGCGGTGACCGATACGTTGAGCAGGCTGCCGTCCTTGTGCACACGCTGGGTATGAAAGTGATCGACCTTTCCGCCCTTGGCTATCTGCGACAGGATCGCCGACTCTTCCAGCTCCTTGCCTTCGGGAAACAGAAGAATCATCTTCGCGCCGATCATCTCCTCGGCCGTATACCCGAAGATACGCTCGGCAGCGAGGTTCCAGCTTAGAATGGTCCCAGCCAGATCCTTGCTGATGATGGCATCATCCGAGCCCTCGACAATCGCCTTGAATTGAGAATTCTGGTCGAAGCCCGAAAGACCCAGCGTTTTACTGAGCGAATCCATTGGCACGTCCTCGTACGTCACACGCACAAACCACCTAACGAACCCGGGCATCACAGGATGCCTTGCAGCCCAGCTTAGACAATCATGGCAAAACCGTAGCACCTGGTCGCAAATTACCGCCGTGCGAAGCCGACCGCCCGACAGCAGGTCACCAATACGCCAGAAAAACACGCCGCGCGATGCGCAATCCGCCGCATTGTCGCCTAGAGGTCATTTCGGCCGAAACCGCTATGCTAGAGTCCGACGCAACAGCTGAACCGGCGGGAACACCCGTCAATTGAGCTGTTGCAATAAAACCCAATAACAACCCCATCAATCGGTTCCAACGGAGTCACGTATGGAATACAAGAAGGTTTTAATTACCGGTGCAGGTGGTGATCTCGGGGCCGCGCTGTGCCGTCGCTTTGCTCAGGCAGGCAGTGCCATTGTGGCGGTCAACCGCTCACAGGCCCCAGTGCAGAAGCTGGCCGCCGAACTCGGCGACAGCGTGGACTTCAGTTCCTACTTTGTCGATTTTGCCGATCTGGAAGCACTGGACAAACTGGTGCCCACCATCCTCGCCGAGCATCCGGATATTGATCTGCTGGTGCTTAACGCCGGTATCGACGTGCCGCAAAAGCTGACCAAGCCGGATTGGCGACTGGCCAAGCAGCACTTCGACGTGAACGTGATTTCCAGCTATGTGATTCTGTCCCACGCAGCGCCGCTGCTGATCGAACGCAACAGCGGTCGCATTGCGGTGGTCTCAAGCATGGCCAGTTACGCCGGCTTCCCCTACGAGCACGCCTACAACGGCTCCAAGGCGGCGGCGCGCATGCTGGTTGACGGCATCCGCGCGGAGCTGACCAACACCAATGTCGAAGTCACCGGCATCTACCCGGGCTTCCTGGAAGGCCGCATGGCCGCCAGCAACGCCTGGACCGTCGACAGCGTCGTCAGTCTCGCTGACGCCTCCGAGACCATCTACCAGGGTCTGGTCGCCGAGAAGCCGGAAATACGCTTCCCGGAAGAGCTGGCGGCGATGGTTGATCAGGTCGTCAGCCTGTCGGTCGAAGAGCGCAATGGGCTGGTCAACAGCATGATGAAGCACGACTGAGCGGGCCGGACGCCTGCGCTCAGGCGTCGCGCGCAAAGCGCTGCCGCACCCTAAAGGGCGGCAGCCACACCTCACGCCGACAGGTCCACAACTCGTAGGTCGGCACAAACTGATCCGGCGCATCCAGCGTACCCAGATGCACCTCCATGTCGTCGCCGCTGCGTGAATACACCGACGACCCGCAGACTGGGCAGAAATGGCGCCCGGCGTAATCCGCAGTCCTACCCGTCACCTGAACCGCCGCCGACGTAAAGATCGCCGAAGCATGAAACAGTGCGCCGTGGTGCTTGCGGCAATCCAGGCAATGGCAAACACCGACGCGCAGTGGCTCGCCTACGGCAACCAGCCGCACAGCCCCGCACAAGCAACCACCGCTGACGCTTGGCATTCCTGCCTCCCGATCCGCCCCGTTAGTGACCAAAGCCAAACTGTTTAGGCCAATCCCGCCGGGTGAATACCTGGCCGTTATCGCGCACCCGGCGCACTTCATCCAGATCCAGCCGACAAATCAGCCACTGACTGCTGTCCGGGCATAACTCGGGGCTTTCGGCGACGATGCCGCTGGCCGGCATGCCGTAATCCGAGGGCACATAGAGCGCAGCGCGGCCGTTGTTCTCGTCCAGTGCAGGTGACCACGGGGCCATACCGACAGTGGGTGCCTGCAGCACCGCGATCTGGTTTTCCAGCGCCCGCGCCTGCGCGCCAATGCGCACCCGGTAGAAGCCCGCCACCGTATCGGTACAGCTGGGCGCCAGAATCAGATCGGCGCCCTGCTCGGCCAGCGCCCGCGCCAGCATGGGGAATTCGTTGTCGTAGCAGATCAAAATGCCGAGCTTACCGAGTGCGGTATCGAACACCCGCAATTCGCTGCCGGCGGCGATGTTCCACTGTTCCAGTTCGAAGCGGGTCATCATCAGCTTGTCCTGACTGCCAAGGCAGCCCTCGGGGCCAAACAACCAGGCGCGGTTGCGATATTGCCCGTCAGCGTCCAGCACCGGCAGCGAGCCCGGCTGCAGATAGACGTTACAGTCCCGCGCGATCTGCTCACACAGCGCCAGCCAGCGAGGCGCCAGCGGCTGGATGCCGGCAATCGAGGCGTGCAGATCGCTGCGCTCGGCGGCGGGCAGCTGGCCGCTGAGCACCAGTCCGGCGTACTCCGGCAGCAGCAGCAGTTGGGCGCCCTGCTCGGCTGCCTGCTGGCACAGGCTCGTCAGGTGCTCGGCGTAGGCATCCCACGTCTCCAGCAGGTCAATGTGGTACTGGCAGGCAGCGAGGGTAAGCATTAGATAAGCTCCTTGAGCCAGAACGACATCGGCTTGGCCGACTCGTCGGCCTCATCCAGATCACGCCAGTGATACACCGTCGCCAACTCAGGATGGTGCTGATAGCCGCGGTGCGTCCAGAAGTCGTCAAGTGGCTGGTAATCCGCCGGCCGCCGCGGGTGATCGGCCGGGCGTTGCACCGCGCAGAACGCTGACCAGTCGAAACGGCCAAGCCGGCGGGCATGCCCTTCCCGCTCGGCAAAGAACCGCACGCCGAGCCCCTTGCCACGCCATTCGGGCAGCACCACCGACTCGGCACAGTAGAAGATGCGCTCACAGTCCCAACCCTGCGCAACGAAGGGCCGCTTGAACTCCTCGGTCTCATCTGCCAACGGCAGCGCAGTCGAGGCACCAACCACCTGACCTTGGTCCTGCACCAGCACACACAGACTGTCCGGGCTGCGCAGGTAGGTCGACAGATACTCCGCCTCGTACTCGCGACTGCCGTCGTACAGATAGGGAAACTCGCGAAACACGCGGATGCGCAGGTCTGCCAGGGCATCAATCCAGGGCGCAATCTGCTGCCCGCTGAGCAGGTGGATATCCATGCTGAAACTCACTGCCAATTTGTCTCGCCGGCGTCTGTACCGGCACCTGCGGGCAACTTATCATGCCTGCAACCTAACCTCTAACCGGAGCCATCAAACGTGACCACCCAAGCCCTGATTCAGGCCTACTACGACGCCTTCAACGCCGCGGACATGCCCGCTTTCCTTGCCCTGCTCAGCGACGACGTGGTGCACGACATTAACCAGGGCGAGCGCCAGATCGGCAAAGCGGTATTCGCCGACTTTATGGACAAGATGAATCGCTGCTACCGCGAACAGCTGACCGACCTGGTCATCATGGTCAGCGCCGACGGCAGCCGTGCAGCCGCCGAGTTTGTCGTCAACGGCGAATACCTCGCGGACGACGAAGGTCTGCCGCCCGCCAATGGCCAGAAGTATGTGCTGCCAGCAGGTGCGTTCTTCGAGGTAAAAGACGGCAAGGTCGCGCGCATCAGCAACTACTACAACCTGAACGACTGGGTCGCGCAGGTCTGCTGAAAATCGGCAATCGCCAGACAGCAAAACGCCCGGCAAAACCGGGCGTTTTGGGTACTGCAACGAACGCTTAGCGCACGCCGGACTGACGCAGGGCAGTCGGAGTGAAGTCGACGCTGGCCATCTCGTTCTCATACGAGTAGTTGCGACGCTCTTCGTTGTTCATGCCCATCGCCAGATAGCGGCCGGCAATCAGGTCGTACAGAGTTTCCATGGTGTAACCCGGAACCTCGTCAACAAAGCGCTGAACCGCATGCGCTTCAGCTACACGCCACATTTCGCCACGACCGTCGTAGTGGTCGATGTGGGCAGCTTGCCAGGTGTCCTCGTCGAGGAAGAAGTGACGCTTGGCGTAGATGTGACGCTCGCTCGGCTTAACGGTAGCAACCACATCCCACACACGATGCAACTCATAGCGAGTCAGATCAGAGTTGATGTGACCAGCCTTGAGAATGTCATCGTACTTGAGCTTGTTGGAGCCCAGTTCAAAGCTGTTGTAGGCGATGAACATTTCGCGCTTGCCATTGAGCTGCCAGTCGTAACGGTTCGGAGCACCGTTGTACAGATCCAGGTTGTCGGACGTACGCATGCCGTCAGCTGCGGTACCCGGACCGTCGTAGGAAACCTGCGGAGCGCGACGAACGCGACGCTGACCAGCGTTGTAAATCCAGGCCATACGCGGCGTGGCAACCTGGTTGATGGTTTCGTGAACCAGCAACACGTTACCGGCCAGACGCGCGGGATCGGTTACCTGCTGCTTGAAGTAGTACAGCATGTCGGTCGGTTCACCGGCCTTGTAGTCGGTCAGGCCGCTCGGCAGCGCGTACTGCTCGACGAAACGCACGACGTTGAAGTTACCGTTGACCTGCGGGGTAGCCTGAGTGACGACGCGATCAAAGGTTTCGCCACGGTAGCGGGTGATCTGGTTCCAGATCACTTCCAGACCGTCGGACGGAATCGGGAAGGCGTAAGCCAGGCTGTAGTTGTTCAGGCCGTTGCCACCTTCGACCAGCGTGGTGTTTACCGCGTTGCTCTTGGCTGCGTCATACACCTTCTGCGGCAGTGCAGCGGAACGATGAGTCGGGTACACCGGCATCTTGAAGGTGTCGGGGTAGCGCTTGAACATGGCGATCTGGCCCGGCGCCAGGTTGTCAGCGTACTGCTCGTAGTTAGCAGCAGTGATGACAAACAGCGGCTGCTCGCCAGCGTATGGGTTGGACAGGAAGCCGTTGGCATCGACCGCCGCAGCGTCGGTTGCCAGACCGCCAGTCCAGGCGGGGATGGTGCCAGCTGCGTTACCGGCAACCTCTGCGCCAACCGGCGTCAGGCTGGTGCCGAGTTTGGCTGCTTCCTGCTCACTTACCGCGGCATAAGCGGACTGCGCTACCAGCGCCGTCGCCAGAAGTGAAGAAACGATAAAGGTGGGTTTCATTGAATCGCCCTGTTCTGCTTTTGTGTTTGGGGTAACCGGTCTCAGCGCGTGGCTGCAACGATCATGACCGGTGTTCGTCCCTCAAGGAGCACGCACTGTGCCTGCGGCCAGTTTTCGGACGCACAACATCGCCCACATCGCTCGGTGATTAATGGACCGGGCAACGCAGCGATTGGATTTATTAGGATTCTTATAAGACTTGAGAGGGCGTCGACTCTACTGGTTGCAAGCAAGCTAATCAAGCCCGTTCGTCCCACAGCAGCAGTGAAAAATACAGCAACAAAAAACGCAATAACGGCTCTATTTCGGCACTTACAGACCAAAAATCAAAAAAGCACCTAAGCCCGCCATGAGACATATGTCTTATTGTGGCGCACGCTCTCAGAAAACAAAAAAACCGCAGCGGTGTCCCACTGCGGTTTTTTGTTTAAAGCCGGATCAAGACAGCGAGGAAATGCACTCCGCACCGGCGTCCAGCCAGCCGACGATATCGCTACGAATGCGCTTCTTGTCGAGCTTGCCAACACTGGTTTTCGGGATTTCGGCAACCACGGCAATCTGACGTGGGATCGCCCACTTGTTGATGTGGCCTTCCTCGACAAACGGCGTCAGGTGCTCAGCGATGGCTTGAGCCGTGACGGTCTGACCGGCTGCGGGGATGATCAGCGCAAACGGACGCTCGTCCCAGCGTGGGTCAGGCACACCGACCACGGCCACTTCGGCTACCAGCGGGCTGCGGCTGATCAGGTCTTCCAGCTCCAGCGAGGAAAGCCATTCGCCGCCAGTCTTGATCACGTCCTTGATACGGTCACGGATGTCGATAAAACCGGTCGGGCTGATGGTTGCCACGTCGCCGGTGTGCATCCAGCCGCCGGCCCACAGCTCCTGGCTCTTCTCCGGCTCACGGAAGTAAGCCTGGGTCAGCCACGGAGCGCGCAAGACCAGCTCACCCTGGGTTTCGCCGTCCTTCGGCAGCAGCGAGCCGTCCGGCCCCATGATCTGCGCTTCAACCAGCGGGCCAGGTACACCGGCCTTGATGCGATGCGCAATCTGCTCGTCTTCCGACGCCTGCTCCAGCTCCAGGTTAATGTAACCGGCGGAGATCATTGGGCACGTCTCGGACATGCCGTAGGCTGCACCCAACTGCATACCCTTGGCCTTGGCTGCCAGATACAGCGAGCGGTTCAGGGCGCTGCCGCCGATGATGACGCGCATGCCACCGAAGTCAAAGTCTTTCGCGCCCTGGGCATTGAGCACCATCTGCAGGATGGTCGGCACACAGTGCGAGAAGGTGACCTTGTGATCCTTGATCAACTGTACCAGGCGCTCCGGCTCGTATCGGCCCGGATAAACCTGCTTGATACCCAGCATGGTGGCGGTGTAAGGAATGCCCCAAGCGTGCACATGGAACATCGGCGTAATCGGCATGTAGACATCGCGATTACCAAGCTGGCGCACGCTGTCCAGCGCTCCCAGCGAAGCAGCCTGACCCAGCGTGTGCAAAACCAACTGACGGTGGGTGAAGTACACCCCTTTCGGGTTACCGGTGGTGCCGGTGGTATAGAAGGTAGTGGCGACCGAGTTCTCGTCGAAATCGGCGAACTCGTATGTCGGCTCGGCAGCAGCCAGCAGCTGCTCGTACTCACCAGCAAAGCCCGGCAGATCTGCGGTCTTGTCTTCTTCGTCGGTCAGCAGGATGGTCGTGGTGACGGTGGTCAGGTCGTTCTCGATGGCCTTGTAGATCGGCACGAACTCGCTGTTGATCAGCACCACGACATCTTCAGCGTGGTTCATTGTGTAGAGAATCTGATCAGGCGACAGGCGGACGTTGATGGTGTGCATCACCGCACCCAGCATCGGAACCGCGAACATGCACTCCAGATAACGGTGGCTGTCCCAGTCCATCATCGCAACGGTATCGCCCGCTTTCACGCCGGCTTTGGTCAGGGCGTTCGCCAGGCGGCAGACGCGCTCGTTGAAGGTGCGATAGTCGTAACGAACAAGATCCCGATAGATGATTTCCTGCGTGCGCTCGTAGCGCTGCCCTGTCAGCAGCAGGTTCTTGATCAGCAACGGAGTGGAGCGCGCCTCTTCGGTCGGCTTGAGGATACGAGTATTGAGCATTGAATGACCTACTGTTTTTGGGATTGTCAGGACATGGATCGGTCGTAATACGCAACCGGGCAAATGCAATTCATTCCAGAGTAGCCCAGCCAGCGCAAGCGGAAATTATCATACGGATTTTCTTTGCGACCATCATGCGTATAATTGTAAACAAAGTCGTTTTATGACTGAACTCAGCTTCATAGTTTCAACAACACCCACGCAATAACATCAAGTCAGGAGCCGGTATGTCGGACCAAAGCATCGTAATCGTCAGTGGCGTTCGCACCCCTATGGGTGGTTTCCAGGGCAGCCTGTCCAGCATCAGCGCAGTTGACCTGGGCGCCATCAGCATTCGCGAAGCCGTCAGCCGTGCCGGCATTACTGCCGATGCGGTAGAAGAAGTGATCATGGGCTGCGTGCTGCCCGCCGGTCTGAAGCAGGGTCCGGCCCGTCAGGCCAGTCTGAACGCCGGCCTGCCGGCCGCGACCGGCTGCACTACCATCAACAAGCTGTGCGGCTCCGGCATGAAGGCCGTGATGCAGGCCCACGATGCGCTCAAGGCAGGCAGCAACAGCATCATGGTTGCCGGTGGCATGGAAAGCATGTCCAACGCCCCCTACATCATTGAGAAAGCCCGCACCGGCCTGCGCATGGGCCACGGCGAAATCAAGGACCACATGTTCTTCGACGGCTTGGAAGACGCCCGTACCGGTCGCCTGATGGGCTCCTTCGCCCAGGACACCGCCGACCAGAACGGTCTGACCCGCGAAGACATGGACGCCTACGCAATCGAGTCGCTGAAGCGCGCTCAAGCGGCCATTGAAAGCGGCGTGCTGGCCAATGAAATCATTCCGGTCACCGTCAAGACCCGCAAGGGCGACGTTGTTGTCAAAGACGACGAGCAGCCGCTGAACGCCAATCTGGACAAGATCCCGACCCTCAAGCCTGCGTTCAAAAAAGACGGTACCGTGACCGCCGCCAACGCCAGCTCCATCTCCGACGGCGCCAGCGCCATCGTCATGATGACGGCCGCCGAAGCCGAGCGCCGCGGCATCAAGCCGCTGGCCCGCATCGTTGGCCACGCGACCCAGAGCCAGGCCCCCAGCGAGTTCACCCTGGCCCCGATCGGCGCCATGACCAACCTGTTCAACAAGACCGGCTGGACTGCCGCTGACGTCGACCTGTTCGAGATCAACGAAGCCTTCGCCATGGTTACCATGCTGGCCATGCGTGAGCACGGTCTGGACCACGCCAAGGTCAACATCTACGGCGGCGCCTGCGCCCAGGGCCACCCCGTTGGCTCCACCGGCTCGCGCCTGATCGTCACCCTGATCAACGCCCTGCAGCAGACCGGCGGCAAGCGCGGCGTAGCCTCGCTGTGCATCGGCGGCGGTGAAGCTACCGCAGTCGCTATCGAGCTGGTGTAACAATTCAGACCCGGGTCGCGCAACGCGGCCCGGGCTGTTCACCCCCTTCCCGCACAAAATCCTGACCACGCACCACCGCGCCGCACCAAAATAGCGCACCGCACCACCACGCAGCACCGCAGCCCAACGTCTCGGCAACCCGCTCTCGTTCTCCCAGCATCGCCCACAGCCCCCATTCCTGAGCGCTTCTGGCGTGACAATGTCAACCAATGTCAAAGCTGGCACGTTCTCTGCTCTGTCCTGCCCACAGGCTGCGTCGCCAACGACGGCCTGCATGGTCAAGCGGCTTGCCGCCAGACCAGCAGCATCACGCAACAGCCAGGATTCAAGACAACAACAGAGAAAGGAAAGGAACATGACTCTGAAGAAGATCGTCAAACAGGTCGGCGCACTCGGCGTCGCCTGCAGCATGGCTCTCGGCGCACTCAGCGCTCAAGCTGAGGAAACCATCAAGGTCGGCGTACTGCACTCGCTGTCCGGCACCATGGCCATCTCGGAAACCACCCTGAAAGACACCATGCTGATGCTGATCGAAGAGCAGAACAAGAAAGGTGGCCTGCTCGGCAAACAGCTCGAACCCGTCGTAGTTGACCCGGCCTCCAACTGGCCGCTGTTCGCCGAACGCACCCGCGAGCTGCTCGAGCAGCACGGCGTCGACGCGATCTTCGGTTGCTGGACCTCCGTTTCACGCAAATCCGTTCTGCCAGTGGTTGAAGAGCTGAACGGCATCCTGTTCTACCCGGTTCAGTACGAAGGCGAAGAGTCTTCCCGCAACGTGTTCTACACCGGCGCTGCGCCGAACCAGCAAGCCATTCCGGCGGTCGACTACCTGAAGGATGAAGTCGGCGTCGAGCGCTGGGTTCTGGCCGGTACCGACTACGTCTACCCGCGCACCACCAACCGCATTCTGGAAGCCTATCTGAAGGCCAACGGTGTGGCTGAAGAAGACATCATGATCAACTACACCCCGTTCGGCCACGCTGACTGGCAGAACATCGTTGCCGAGATCAAGCGTTTCGGCAGCGCCGGCAAGAAGACCGCCGTGGTGTCCACCATCAACGGTGATGCCAACGTGCCCTTCTACCGCGAACTGGGTAACCAGGGCGTTTCCGCTGAAGACATCCCGGTTGTTGCCTTCTCTGTTGGTGAAGAAGAACTGTCCGGTATCGACACCGCTCCGCTGGTCGGCCACATGGCGGCCTGGAACTACTTCATGAGCGAAGAGACTCCGGAAAACGAAGCCTTCATCAAAGCCTGGCACGCCTACATCGGCGACACCAAGCGCGTCACCAACGACCCGATGGAAGCCCACTACATCGGCTTCAACATGTGGGTCAAAGCAGTTGAAGCTGCTGGCACCACCGATACCGACAAGGTCATCGACGCTATGGTCGGCGTTGAAGTACCGAACCTGACTGGCGGCGTCAGCAAAATGCTGCCGAACCACCACATCACCAAGCCGGTTCTGATCGGTGAAATCCAGGATGACGGCCAGTTCCTGACCGTATCCAGCACCGAAGAGCTGGTGCCGGGCGATGCCTGGTCCGACTACCTGGAAGGCAGCAAAGACCTGATCTCCGACTGGACTGCGCCGATCAGCTGCGGCAACTACAACACCCAGACCAAGAGCTGCGTCGGCACCACCGCCGAGTAATCAGCAGCCATCTGACGGCGGGCCCTGCGCCCGCCCCTGCAACCGGGGCGCCCATCACGCCCCGTTTGCACATTCAGTTCGATATTCAATCAGGACGATGCCATGAACTCCATCTGCCGTCTGACACCCCGGCATGCCTTGCAGCAATGGCTTACCCGCCTGCTGCTGCTGTGCTTGTGCAGTCTGCCCCTGCACGCCAGCGCCCAGGAGGCTGAATCAGCCCCCGCAGAACCCACCTTCGACGCACTGGTCAGCCAACTGGCGACCGGCAACCTGCGCCAGCGCGCAGCCACCGTCGAGCAATTGGCCACCCATCAAGACGAACGTCTGGCCGACATTTTCAACGCCCTTGTTGCCGGCGACCTGCTGGCCAACAAGGACAAGCCACCGGTCATCGCCATCCGCACCGGCGACCAGCTGACCAACGCCCTGGATGGCTCAGACCTGACCGGCACCGCCGGCCTGCGCCGCATTCCGGTCAACAACAGCCTGCGTACCCAACTGCGCGGCATTGTCGCTCAGCTGAATCTGACTCACCCCAACAGCGAGAAGCGCTACGACGCCGTGCAGCGCTTTATTCGTGATGGCGTCGACGCCGACACCGCCGCACTGCTCGAGCAGCATCAGCAGAGCGAGGAGTCAGGCCGCGTTAACGACGCGATCGACGCCGCACTGGCCCTGTATGACCTGCAAGGCGGTGACCGCGATCAGCGCATGGCCGCTATCGACACGCTCAGCGGCTCCCTCGAACAGGAAGCCCGCAACGCCCTGCGCAGCGTCGCCGAGAACGATGAAGACGCCGAACTGCGCGCCGCTGCCGCCAAGGCCATCGACTCCATTCAAGGCCGCATCGATTTCTACCGCTTTCTCGAGAACGTGTTCTTCGGTCTCAGCCTCGGCTCGATCCTGCTGCTGGCCGCCATCGGTCTGGCCATCACCTTCGGCGTGATGGGCGTGATCAACATGGCCCACGGCGAGCTGATCATGATTGGTGCCTACACCACCTGGGGCATTCAGGTGCTGTTCCCCGATCTGATCGAGTGGAGCCTGCTGATCGCCATTCCGGCAGCCTTTCTGATCACAGCTCTGGTCGGCATCGCCATCGAACGCGGCGTGATTCGCTTCCTCTATGGCCGCCCGCTGGAAACCCTGCTGGCGACCTTCGGCCTGAGCCTGGTATTGCAGCAGGCGGTACGCACCTTGTTCAGCCCGCTCAACCGTTCGGTCAGCTCGCCGGAGTGGATCAGCGGCACCCTGAGCATCAACCCGGTGCTGTCGATCACCTACACCCGCCTGTACATCCTGCTATTCGGTCTGGCGGTGTTCTTCGCCCTGATGGTGGTGATGAAACGCACCAGCCTTGGCCTCAAGGTTCGCGCCGTCTCGCAGAACCGTGCCATGGCCCGCGCCGTGGGCGTGCGCTCCAACTGGATCGACGCGCTTACCTTCGGTCTGGGTTCCGGTATCGCCGGGGTCGCCGGGGTCGCGCTATCACAGATCACCAACGTCGGCCCCAACCTCGGCCAGGCCTACATCATCGACTCGTTCATGGTGGTGGTATTCGGCGGCGTGGGTAACCTCTGGGGCACGCTGGTCAGCGCCATGAGCCTGGGTCTGATCAACAACTTCCTCGAGCCCTGGGCCGGCGCGATGCTCGCCAAGGTGCTGGTGCTGATCATGCTGATCCTGTTTATCCAGAAGAAACCCAAGGGACTCTTCCCGCAGAAAGGACGGGCCGCGGCTGACTGATCGCCGCCCCCCATCCACAGCCACACGAAATTAACGAGGGAAGTATGCTTACCCAACGACTGTTACTCAGTGATCGGGGCGGAATGCTGGTGCTGGGCCTGGTGCTGCTCACCACCATCATCGTGCCGATTCTCAATCTGGCGGTGCCGACCGACTCACCGCTGTACGTTTCCAACTTTACCGTCGGCCTGCTCGGCAAGTTTCTCTGCTTTGCCCTGCTGGCCCTCTCGGTGGACCTGATCTGGGGCTACGCCGGCATCCTGTCGCTCGGTCACGGCGCCTTCTTCAGCCTTGGCGGCTACGCGATGGGCATGTACCTGATGCGCCAGATCGGCGACCGCGGCGTCTACGGCCACCCGGAGCTGATGGACTTCATGGTGGTGCTCAACTGGGACACGCTGCCCTGGTACTGGCAGGGCTTCGACATGTTCTGGTTCGCCATGCTGATGGTACTGCTGGTGCCGGGCCTGCTGGCTCTGGTGTTCGGCTGGCTGGCGTTCCGTTCACGGGTGACCGGCGTCTACTTCGCCATCATCACCCAAGCGCTGACCTACGCGCTGATGCTCGCTTTCTTCCGCAACGAAATGGGCTTTGGCGGCAATAACGGCCTGAACGACTTCAAGGAAATCCTCGGCTTTGATCTGGCGGCCAAGACCACCCGTGTCGGGCTGTTCGTGGCATCTTCCATCGCACTGATCCTGGGTTACATGGCCTGCCGCTACATCGTCACCTCACGCATGGGCCGGGTGATCATCGCCATCCGTGATGCCGAAAGCCGCACTCGCTTCAGCGGGTATCAGGTCGAAAGCTACAAGCTCTGGCTGTTTGTCTTCTCCGCCATGCTGGCCGCGGTGGCCGGCGCGCTCTATGTGCCGCAGGTCGGCATCATCAACCCGGGCGAGTTCTCCCCGCTCAACTCCATCGAAATGGTGGTCTGGGTCGCAACCGGCGGCCGTGGCACCCTGTTCGGCGCCATCGTCGGCGCGTTCAGCGTCAACTACGCCAAGACCTTCTTCACCACCTTCTCGCCGGAAACCTGGCTGTTCATCCTCGGCGGTCTGTTCGTACTGGTAACCCTGCTGCTGCCCAAGGGCATCGTGGGTCTGTTCGACCGCTTCAGCCGCAAGGGAGACAAACAATGAACCCGCTTGAACAACTCCGCGAAACCTGGCGCCGCGATCAGGTCTTTGACTTCGTCCAGCCTGCGCCGGACTTCTCCGCCAAGGTCGACACTACCCACGGCCCGATACTGTATGTAGAGGACGTCAGCGTCAGCTTTGACGGCTTCAAGGCGCTGAACAACCTGAACCTGTACATCGATGACGGCGAACTGCGCTGCATCATCGGCCCCAACGGCGCCGGCAAAACCACCATGATGGACGTCATCACCGGCAAGACCCGCCCGGACACCGGCAGCGTCTGGTTCGGCCAGCGCATGAACCTGCTGAAACTGTCCGAGCACGAGATCGCTCGTGGCGGCATCGGTCGCAAGTTCCAGAAGCCGACCATCTTCGAGGCGCTCTCGGTGTTCGAGAATCTGGAACTGGCCACCGCCTCCAACAAGCACGTCTGGTACACCCTGAATAAAAACCTGACCGGCGAACAGCTCGACCGCATCGACGAGGTGCTCAAGCTGATCGGCCTGAAAGAGCAGTTCCGCATGGAAGCCGGCGCCCTCTCCCACGGCCAGAAGCAATGGCTGGAGATCGGCATGCTGTTGATGCAGAACCCGCGCGTGCTGCTGGTCGACGAACCGGTAGCCGGCATGACCGGCGAAGAGGTCGAACACACCGCCGAGCTGCTGACCTCGCTGGCTGGCCGTCACTCGGTGATCGTGGTCGAGCATGATATGGCGTTCGTGCGCTCCATCGCCCGCAAGGTCACCGTGCTGCACCAAGGCTCGGTGCTGGCCGAAGGCACCATGGATCAGGTGCAGAATGACCCGCGTGTGGTCGAAGTCTATTTGGGGGAATGACCATGCTCAGCATTCAAGGTATCAACCAGTTCTACAACCAGAGCCACATTCTCTGGGACCTCGACCTCGAGCTGAAAGAAGGCAGCTGCAGCTGCCTGCTCGGCCGTAACGGCGTCGGCAAGACCACCCTGCTCAAATGCATCACCGGCCTGCTGCCGGTGAAAAGCGGGCAGATCAGCCTGATGGGCCGCGACATTACCAAGCTCTCGACCGAGAACCGCGCCCGCTCCGGGATCGGTTACGTGCCGCAGGGGCGCGAGATCTTTCCGCTGCTGACGGTGGAAGAGAACCTGAAAATCTCACTCGGTGCCCGTCCCGACCGCGCCCGGCAGATTCCAGCGCATATCTACGAACTGTTCCCGGTACTCAAGGAAATGAAACACCGCCGAGGCGGCGACCTGTCCGGTGGTCAGCAGCAGCAACTGGCGATTGGCCGCGCGCTGGTGCTCGACCCCAAGCTGCTGATTCTCGATGAGCCGACCGAGGGCATTCAGCCCAACATCGTGCGCGACATCAGCGACGTCATCCGCAAGCTCAACACCGAGCTGGGGCTGACCGTGCTGCTAGTCGAGCAGAAGCTGCCGTTTGCCCGCCGGGCGGCGGAAAGCTTCTTCATCATGGAACGTGGGCGGATGGTCGCCAACGGCCCAATGGATGATCTGAACGACGACCTGATCCAGCGTTATCTGACCGTTTGACCTTACCCAACGCTGCCCGCCGCAGAGGATCGCGGCGGCGCAGTGCGTTCATTAAGGCATAGATAACGCAGGCCCTGAATTCATCTATTCCGCTCTGCAGTATTTATGGGCCACTATTCACCGGCCCGCCTTCCCCTTGCCATGTTCAAACAAGTGTTCGACACTGGCTGCCTTTTTCAACCCGCACAAACCAAGGGGACAACCCATGAGCGATATCCGTTTTGACGACAAAGTCGTCATCGTAACCGGTGCCGGCGGCGGTATTGGCCGCGCCCACGCCCTGCTGTTCGCAAAACACGGCGCCAAAGTCGTCGTTAACGACCTGGGTGGCAGCGCCAACGGCGAAGGCGCCAACAGCGAAGCCGCGCTCAAGGTTGTCGAAGAGATCAAGGCCGCTGGCGGTACCGCCATCGCCAACCCGGACAACGTCATCAACGGTGACCGCATCGTTGAGTGCGCGATGGACAACTTCGGTCGCATCGATGTCGTCGTCAACAACGCCGGTATCCTGCGCGACAAGAGCTTCGCCAAGATGACCGATGCCGACTGGGATCTGATCTACAAAGTCCACGTCGAAGGCGCCTACAAGACCACCAAGGCCGCCTGGGACCACATGAAGAACAACAACTTCGGTCGCATTATCTTCACCTCGTCCACCTCCGGCATCTACGGCAACTTCGGTCAGGCCAACTACGGCATGGCCAAGCTGGGTCTGTACGGTTTCACCCGTACTCTGGCTATCGAAGGCCGCAAGAACAACATCTTCGTCAACGCCATTGCCCCGACTGGCGGCACCCGCATGACCGAAGGCCTGTTCCCGGAAGGCGCGTTCGACAAGCTGAAGCCTGAACTGGTTAGCCCGCTGGTTGCTTACCTGTGCTCCGAAGAGTGCAAGGAAACCGGCAGCCTGTTCGAAGTCGGCGGCGGCTGGATGGGCAAGGTACGCTGGGAGCGCTCCCTGGGTATCGGCTTCAACCCGGACGAAGGCTTTACCCCGGAAGACGTTGCAGCCAACTTCGAACAGCTGTGCAGCTTCGAAGGCGCCGTCCACCCGAAAGACAACATCGAAGCCCTGCGCGAACTGATGGCCAACATCCAGAAGTTTGCCTAACGGCTGACGGCCAGCGCCCAGCCACGCACTGAGCGCCAGCCAACAAAAAGCCCGCCCCTGAATTAGGGGCGGGCTTTTTTATTGCGCATTCGCTCTGGAGTTATTCGACCAACGCAACATGCTTGCCCGATGCGCTGCGCCCCACCCGCCCCTCTTTCATGAGCAAACCCAGGACGCTGTAGCTGAGATAGTCTTTCGAACCGCCGCCGTAATCTGATTGCAACCCCAAGTACTTCGCCGCATCCGAGTTCTTGATGCCATCCGGGTTCGCTTTAGCAAGCTCCAACACAGCCGCCTTCATCAGCTCTAAGCCCATTTGCGCCTTCTCGTAGCAGCCATCCGGGATGTTGACCTTCACCTTACGTGAAATATTGTCCGGATTAGGACGAACCCGATTCGTCAGTAGGCCACCCTGCGAACGAATGCCAAACGCCGATATCAACTCAGCCTCAATTTTCAGCGCCTGCTCTTCCGTGAGCCCATCTGAGATGACCGTGTGCAAGACATTCATTCCCGCGCTTTGAATCTCCGCGATGACCCTTCCCTTGTCTGAGTCATCAACCTTTGCCTGATGCTCCCAAGCGCGATTCCCAGTTCCTTTGCCGATGTAAAACGGCCTGGCGGGTTTGCTCCTCGGATCTTTCAGTGCGTATACATAGAACGGACTTTGCGCCATACAACTCCCTGTCTCGTGCGGCTGACCAACCTAGCTGACCTGTAGAGATACCCCAGCCATGCCGCCAGCGCAAAACAAAACGTCCGGCGCGTCAGTAGTAGGGACCTTCAGTGCAGCCTCTCCGTTCTGCATTTGACACTCACTGAAGCGACCTAACCACCCTGCAACCAACGCTTGGTAGCCCGCTGCTTGGCAGCCATAGCGATAACCCGCCCCGGCCACACTGAGCGCCAGGTCATCGTAAACGCCCCATACAGGGTGAGTGACCGCTTGCCGTCGGCATCGATTTCGGGTTTGACCAACCCCTTATCCAGCAGCGCGTCAGACTCTTCACGCAAGAACGCGGTGATCTCGGCGAAGCCCTGCTCCGCCTGATAATCAACTGGCTGTAAATCGCCCTTCAGACGCTGCCGCAACTGCGCATGCAACGACAGCAGCTGCTCAACGACCAGCACTTCGGGGAACTGGAAGCTCTGCTTGATGGGAAGCCGCGGATAGGCTTCAGGGCGGTTGCCATTGAGAACATTCAACCAGCGGCCATCGGCGAATTTCTGCGAAAACTCGCAGTAGGTGAGATCCGGCTGATTAGTGGCGCTGATGCCGACGACCGTTCCCGCCAACTTCAGGTGCTCGTGCCAGTAGACGCGGAAGTAGGTGTCGGTGTGGCTGTCGTGCAACGACGAATTGCCCACGACCACGAACCCGGCATCCATCATCTGCTCATCGAAATACGGAACACCCTCGGTGCAGCGCGTGAAAAAGTCATCATCGGAAAGGGGTTCAAACTGGACGATGGTTGGAATTTTCTGCGTCCGCCAGATGATGAAGGGGCCGACCAGGTTCATGAACAGCGGCCCAATCAACAGCAAACCGAGCAGGCCCCAAAAAGCGATTTCCAGCATACAAGTCCCTATGCGCAGTGTGTTTGTCCTGCTCGGACTGTAACAAACCCAAGCGCCGCCAGTTACCCGCTACCGGCCGATCCCGTTAATGGCACATTGAAACTGCGACCTACGCCCCAAAAACAAAAACCCCGCACTGTTTCCAGTGCGGGGCTTTCACTTCAGCTCGCTGCGTTCAGTTTCAACCGCCCGCAGGCTGAGTCGCCTCAGACGTAAATCGCTTCCAGCGGCGGGAAGCCGTTGAACTCGATAGCGCTATAGCTGGTGGTGTAGGCACCGGTGGACAGCCAGTACAGGCGGTCGCCGATAGCCAGATTCAGCGGCAGGCCGTATTTGTAGTGCTCGTACATGATGTCGGCGCTGTCGCAGGTCGGGCCGGCGATCACGGCTTCTTCCAGCTCACCCTGCTTCTCGGTCCAGAGCGGGAACTTGATGGATTCGTCCATGGTTTCGATCAGGCCGGAGAACTTGCCCACGTCGGTGTAGACCCAGCGCTCCAGTGCGGTGTGCGATTTACGCGAGACCAGTACCACTTCGCTGACCAGAATACCGGCGTTGGCAATCAGCGAACGGCCCGGCTCGAGGATGATTTCCGGCAGCTCGTCACCAAAGTCTTCCTGCAGGAAGCGGGTAATTTCTTCCGCGTAGGTCTGCAGCGTATTGGTCTTGGTGATGTAGTTGGCCGGGAAGCCGCCACCCATGTTGATCATCTTCAAGACGATGTTGTCCTCTTCCTTCAGACGCTCGAAGATCACCTTGACCTTGGCGATAGCGGCATCCCACGCGCCGATGTCGCGCTGCTGAGAACCCACGTGGAAGGAGATGCCGTAGGGCTCCAGGCCCAGCTCTTTGGCCAGCACCAGCAGGTCCATCGCCATGTCGGTCTGGCAACCGAACTTGCGCGACAGCGGCCAGTCAGCGGTAGTGGAACCTTCGGTCAGAATGCGGACATAGATTTTCGAGCCCGGTGCAGCCTTGGCAATGTTGCGCAGGTCGGCTTCGGAGTCAGTGGCGTACAGGCGCACGCCCTTTTCGTAGAAGGCACGAATGTGGCGCGCTTTCTTGATGGTGTTGCCGAAGCTGATCTGCTCCGGCTTGACGCCCAGCGCCAGTACCTTCTCCAGCTCATAGATGGAGGCGATGTCGAAGTTCGAGCCCTTGTCGCGTAGCAGCGACAGCACTTCGTTGGCAGGGTTGGCTTTTACGGCGTAGTAGACCTTGGCGAACGGAAAGCCGTCGACCAGTTCGTCATAGGCACGGTCAATGGTTTTCAGGTCAACAACCAGAAAGGGGGTTTCGCGCTGGTCAGCGGCGGCCTTCAGACGGCTGAAGGTGTCACGATCGAAGTAGTCGTCAAGTTTGATGGACATGGCGTCGGCTCCAAAGCATTAAGTTCGGGTGACGGACCGCGTGGGGACGAAAAGAGGATCAGATATGCAGGGCAGAGGTGCACACGCACGCCCCGCTCGATGAGCAGGAGCCTGAGGTACGCCTTCCGACGGAAGCGACTCTGAACGCTTTCAGCCAACACACAACCCGGGGGTGCGAACGTCTGATCAGTATCCCCACTTTGGTTCGCCTACTTCCCAAGGCGTGCGCCGAAAGCAATAAGTCCGCTCTGTTCCGCGGTCTTGCTGTCTCGTCGTCAGTACTTGAGCCGTATGGATCGTGCCAGCCTCAACGTTCGGAGCGAACCTTAAAACCAAGCGACCCGGCGGTCAATAGCAGGCGACCATTTATCTGGGACAACACCATTCCAGAGATTCTCCCGAGGCAAGCCTTGCACCTTCTTAATTGTTGCAAGACGTAATGAGAACACCTATCATTTGCACCTCAATTTTCTCTCCGGAGACCTCCAGTGACAGTAGAAGCCACCACGCCAACCGCAATCGAACCCGCAGCCACCGCGCTCGGCACCGCCGTTCCTGATGCTGCTATCGACGCAGCGGCAACCAGTGCTGCTGCGGATCCCTCTCTGACTACCGCCCCCCTGGATGCCAGTCTGAACGCTGCGGTTGACAGTGTTGAGACAGCAACCACGCTGGTCGATACCCTGCGCGAATGGCTGATTGTCGGCGGCCCAGTGGTCTGGATTCTGCTGGGTATGTCGGTTATCGCACTGAGCATCCTGCTGATCAAACTGTGGCAGTTCTACCTGCCGGCGCCCGAAGGCGCCCGCGCGGTACGCCGCAGTCTGGCGCTGTGGCACCGGGGCCAGGCCGATGAGGCCATCGCCCAACTGAACACTCGCCAGACTGTGCCAGCCGTATTGCTGCTGGCGATGCGTGGCAAGCGCAGCGGCACCGACCAGGAACTGCTGCGCGAAGAGCTGGAGCGCGTTGCCAGCTTCCGCCTGAACCAGTTGAAAATGCTGCTGCGCCCGCTCGAAGTGATCGCCAACCTGGCGCCGCTGCTCGGCCTGCTGGGTACCGTTCTGGGCATGATCGTCGCGTTCCAGAACATGGAAGCGGCTGGCAGCCGCGTTGATCCGTCCGTTCTGTCCGGCGGTATCTGGCAGGCGCTGCTGACCACGGCAGTGGGTCTGGCAGTCGCCATTCCGGTGGTTGCGGTGCACAGCTGGCTGGAGCGCCGCGTAGAACGCATCGCCGCCAGTCTGAACGATGCCGTCACCCAGGTGTTCACCCACCAGCCCAAGCCCCCGGTCAGCAGCGGAAAAGTCGCCAATGCAGCTTGAAGCCTTCCCGGGCAAGAAGCGTCGCGGCATCAGCCTGACACCACTGATTGATGTGGTGTTCATCCTGCTGCTGTTCTTCATGCTCTCCTCCAACTTCATGCACTGGCGGCAGATCACCCTGTCGTCAGCGGAACAGTCCGAGCAGACGCCGGACAAGATTGAAGTGGTGCGCGTGGAGTCCGATGCAGGCCGCGTAAGCCACGCAGGCAAGAGCTATCAGCTGCAGGATCTGACTGCGCTGAGCGCGCTGGTTGCCGCCAACCCGGATGCGGTCTTCGCCGTTGAAGCCGCGCCCGAGGTCAAGACTCAGACGCTGGTGTCGCTACTCGACCAACTGCACCGCGCCGGTGCCCAGAAGGTCTCCATGACCGGAGTGCTGCCATGAAGCTGGTTGCCGAAAACAGCACCCGCAAGGACAACGGTGACGATCAGCTGATCCCGCTGATCAATATCGTGTTCCTGATGCTGATCTTCTTCATGGTTGCCGGCCAGATCAGCCAGTCCGACGCCACCTTCGTCTCGCCACCGGAGTCGATCGCTGACGCACCGGTTGACGACAACGCGCTGCAGATTCTGATCGATGCCGAGCTGAACATCTGGCTGAAGGACCAACAGATCACGCTGGAGGAACTGGAAGCGCCATTGATCGATGCGTTCGAGCAGGTGGAAGACCCGGAAAGCTTTACCCTGGCGGTCAAGGCCGATGGCGAGGTACCCGTCGAGAACCTGCAAGCGCTGCTGCAGCGCATCAAGGCCGCTGGTTTTCGCCGCGTCACCCTGCTGACCCAGCCGGGCGAGGCGCTACCATGATCCGCACACATCACTGGATCGGTGCGGTCCTGCTGGCAGCCCTCGCACATATCGCAGTTTTCGCGCTGCTGGCGTTCAATCCGCCCAAGGGCACCGCTGCGGCGCAGGGCGAGATGGGTATCGAGATTGACCTGGGCATGCTCGGCGACCTGGGCCAAGCTCAGGAAACACAGCAGCCCAAGGAAGTCGCGCCACCCAAGCCAACACCACCGCCACCGCCGCCGGAACCAACGCCGGAACCGCCGCGCCAGCAGGCCCAGGCGCGGGTGCAAGCCAAGCCCAAGCCGCGCCCTGAGCCGCCACGCGAGCAGGTCGAAGCGCCCCAGCCGGCCCCAGAGCCTGCGCCGGCAGCACCTGCAGTCGAGACTGGTCAGAGCGACGCCAATCAGGCACAGCTCAAACAGTCTACCGGCGTCGGCAACGCCGCCACCGCTGGCGGCATGGGCGGCGCGTCTACCGATTACAAGGCCAAGATCGCGGCCAGCCTGGCACGTCACAAGCACTACCCTCGCGCCTCACGTCGGCGCCGCGAAGAAGGCGAGGTCATCCTGAGCTTCGTTATTCACCGAGACGGCACGGTGACCGACGCACGTGTCAGCAAGAGCTCCGGAGTCACCAGGCTGGATCAGGCTGCGCTGAAAACGCTGGAAAATGCGTCTCCGTTCCCGCCCTTCAGCGACGACATGACAGAAACACAAATGAGCGTACGCGCGCCGATCGACTTCACGGTGGTCAATCGCCGCTGAACCGTAAGCCAAAGAGCAAGAGCAGTGCCTGAAAGGATCAAACCGTAACGCGGCGTTAAGCCTCGGCGATTTCCTGCAAGCGGACGCATTCCAGAGAAGAATGCGCCGCCGCCAACAAGGAAAAAGCCACATACTCCAGGAAGCAAGAGAGCATGACCAACACGACCCTAAACGCCGTCACTCAACGTGGCAGCGATCTCAGCATGCGCAAAATTGCCGGCCCCCACAGTCTGGTAGCCACCTCGCTGGCGCTGGCCATCTCCGGCGGTATCGCCAATCCGCTGTATGCCGAGGAAGTCAGTCTCGACACCCTGCACGTCGAAGACACCGGCATCCAGGCCGACGCCAACCCCTACGCCGAAGAAGCCGCACCGTACAAGGCCCGCACCCTGTCTGACAGCCGTCGCACCCGCGATATTGCAGACACGCCGCAGACCATGACCGTGATCACCCGCAGCGCCATCGAAGACTCCGGCAAGACCGAACTCAAAGATCTGCTGAGTGCGCAGCCGGGCATCACCCTCGGTACCGGCGAAGGCGGCAACTCCTTCGGTGACCGCTACATCATTCGTGGCTACGAAGCCCGCAGCGACATCTACACCGACGGTCTGCGTGACCCGGGCCTGATCACCCGCGAAACCTTCGCGCTGGAGCAGGTTGAAATCGCCAAGGGTCCGAGCTCGACCTTTGCCGGTCGCGGTTCTACCGGCGGTGCAGTCAACAGCGTGACCAAGAAAGCCAACCTGTGGGACGACTTCACCACCGTCGAAGGCGGTCTGGGCACCGACGACTTCGAGCGTTACACCCTGGACACCAACCACGTCTTGACCGACGACCTGGCCATCCGCTTCAACGGCCTGTACACAGAAGCCGAAGTACCGGACCGCGGCCCGGCCGAGAAGCGTCGCACCGGCGCCCTGATCTCCGGCATCTACCAGCCGCTGGATGAGTTCAAGGTTCTCGCCGACTACTACTACGCGCGCAGCGATGACCGCACCGACCCGGGCACCTTTATGACCAACGGCAAGCCGGACGATGATGGCAAGTACGTTGGCCAGAGTGGTCTGGACTTCCAGCGCACTGGCGCCGACATCTTCACTCTGGGCTTCGAATGGGAGCTGGGTGACGGCCTCAAGCTGGAGAACAAGAGCCGTATCGGTTCAACCGAGAACAGCTACATCATTTCCGCCTACAGCTCGCGCAGCGGCGGCACTCGCGCCTTTACCGGCTGGCAGGAAAACGACTACATCGGCAACCAGACCAACCTGACCATCGACAAGATGTGGGGCGAGGTGCGCCACACTCTGGTTACCGGTCTGGAGTTTGCCAACGAGCAGACCGATGCCGGCGGCTACACCGTCACACCGAGCAGCGTACCGGTTAACCCGTATAACCCCGACAACAGCGCCTGGAGCGGCACCACCAGCCGCAACGATGCGGTCACCAAGCTGGAGCTGGAAACCGTCTCGGCTTATGTGATGGACACCATCACCCTGAACGAGGACTGGGAAGTCTTCGGTGGCGTGCGCTATGACCGCTTCGACTACTTCATGGACAAGGCCGAGAGCACCGGCCGCGGCGGCGTAATCATTCCGGCCGCCACCTACAAGTACAACGATGCGTTCTGGAACGGCCATCTGGGTGTGGTCTACTCGCCCTGGGAGCACGGTAACGTCTACCTGAGCTGGAGCACCTCCTCCAACATCAACGGCGGCGAAGCTGACGCTGGCACCAACTGCGGCTACGGCGGCATCTGCACCGACGACGCCGGCAACTACGCCCAGGCCGAGCCTGAGCAGTCCACCAACTGGGAGCTGGGTACCAAGTGGAACCTGCTGGACCACCGCCTGCTGCTGACCGCAGCCGTGTTCCAGACCACCAAGGATGACGTCATCGAAGGCGGCAACGACTCCTATCAGAGCGGTGGTAGCCTGAACACCGGCAAGAACCGCGTGCACGGTGTGGAACTCGGCCTGGCCGGTAACCTCACCGACAAGCTGAGCGGCCAGATCGGCGCGGCGATCATGAACTCCGAGACCATGGAGTCCTTTGATCCGACCAACGAAGGTCTGCCCAAGGCCAACTTCGCCGAGAAGAGCGCCAATGCCCAGCTGCGCTACCAGCTGACCCCGGCCTTCGCCTTCGGCGGCACCATGACCTACTCGAGCGAAATCCATGGCGGCCAACCGGATGCCGGGGCGACCAACCGCATCGTGCTGGACGGCTACACCGTCTACGACCTGTTCGCCAGCTACCAGGTCAGCGAGAACCTGGACCTGCGCGCCAACCTGCAAAACCTGTTCAACGAGGACTACTACACCGCGGTGTACCGCGGCGGCAGCATCGTGTACAAGGGTGACGCACGCAACGCCCAGCTGACTGCCCGTTACAAGTTCTAACGGCGCAGGGCTGAGCACGAAAACAGCGGCGGAGAGCACTCCGCCGCTGTTCCGTTTCCGAGGACTACCGTCATGATCATCGTCATTCCCGGTGTTTTCAGCAGCACCGAGGTAGAGCGCATTCGCAGCCATCTGGACGCCGCCGACTGGCAGGATGGCAACACCACCGCAGGTCAACAGGCCAAGCAGGTCAAGCAGAACCAGCAGTTGCCGCTCGACAGCCAACTGACCCGTCAGTTAGGCGAGATCATTCTGTCCACGCTCGGCAAACACCCGACGTTTATATCTGCGGCATTGCCGCTGAAGATTTTCCCGCCGATGTTCAATCGCTACCGCACCGGCGAAACCTACGGCCTGCACGTGGACAACGCGATCCGCTACGCGCCCGGCAGCCCGACCCCAATCCGTACCGACCTGTCGGCCACCCTGTTCCTCTGCGACCCGCAGGAATACGAAGGTGGCGAACTGGTCATTGAAGACAACTTCGGCAGCCAGCGCATCAAGCTGGAGGCCGGTGATCTGGTGCTCTACCCGTCCACCAGCCTGCACACAGTAACGCCGGTCAGCAGCGGCGCGCGTACCTGCGCGGTGTTCTGGCTGCAGAGCATGGTGCGCAGCAACCAGCAGCGCGAAACCCTGTTCGAACTGGACCAGAGCGTACAAGCGCTGACCGCCGAGCTGGGCGCCAGTCACAGTGAAGTCGTGCGCCTGTCCGGCGTCTATCACAACCTGATTCGCCAGTGGGCGGACACCTGAGCACAAGACCCCGATGAGCCTGCCAGACCACTCCCCGCTGCGTCCGCCACTGACCGCAATCCCGCGTGACCTGGTCAGCGTTACCGACTACGCGCGCTACGCCCGCGAGTTCATCGCCCCACCGGTGCTGGACTACATCGCCGGCGGCGGCGCCGACGAGCTGACGCTCAAGCGTAACCGCCAGCAACTGGATGAGCTGATGATCCTGCCGAGGCCGCTGGTCGACTGCACCCGCGGCGGCACCCACACCACGGTACTGGGAGAGGCGTTGCGCCATCCGCTGCTGCTGGCTCCGGTTGCCTTCCAGCGGCTGGTGCATCCGGATGGCGAACTGGCCACCGCTACCGCAGCCAGCGTGTTGGAAACCGGCATGGTGGTCAGCACGCTGGCTAGCCAACCGCTGGAAGACATCGCCACGCGTCTGGAAAGCCCGCGCTGGTTTCAGCTCTACATGCAACAGAGCCGTGACTTCACCCTGAGTCTGGTCCGCCGAGCCGAGGCCGCCGGGTACAGCCAGTTAATGATCACCGTGGACGCACCGCTGCACGGCATCCGCAACCGCGCGCAACGGGCCGGTTACGAGCTGCCGGCCGGCGTTGAGGCAGTCAACCTGAAGGACCGCCCGCCGCTGCCGAGCGCCAGCTTCGCCCCCAGCCAGAGTATCGTCTTCCAAGGCATGATGAGCGAAGTACCGACCTGGGACGATATCGCCTGGCTGCAGCAGCAAACGCGTCTGCCGATTACCCTCAAGGGGCTGCTGCACCCGGCTGATGTAAAACGCGCGCAGGACATGGGACTGGCCGGTGCCGTCATCTCCAACCACGGCGGCCGCGCGCTGGATTGCGTGCCCAGCGCCATCGAAATGCTGCCACGTATCCGTCAGACCGTTGGTGCGGATTTCTGCCTGCTGCTGGACGGCGCCATCGAACGTGGCACCGACATCTTCAAGGCCATCGCTCTGGGTGCCAACGCCGTACTGCTCGGCCGCCCGCAGCTCTATGCGCTGGCCGTCGCTGGCCCGCTGGGGGTGGCGCACATGCTGCGAGTGCTGCGTGAAGAGCTTGAAGTGACCATGGCGCTGGCCGGCACGCCGACCCTTGCCGATATCACCGCAGATGCGTTGATGTAAGACCCCGCAGGGGCACAGCGTGCTGTGCCCGCATGTGCCTCACAACAGAGATCAAACCCCCTCCGGTCGCCGCTGCCGCTCGTACAGGAAGCTCAGCACTTGCGAGCGGAAGTGGTTGTAACGCTCGTCACTGGCCAGCGCCAGCCGCTCGCGGGGCCGCGGCAGATCCACTTCCAGCACCTCGCCAACCGTCGCGGACGGGCCGTTGGTCATCATCACGATCTTGTCCGACAGCAGCACCGCTTCGTCCACGTCATGGGTGACCATGATCACCGTGTTGTTCAGCTCGGCCTGAATCTCCATCACCGAATCCTGCAGGTGGGCGCGGGTCAGCGCATCCAGCGCCCCGAAGGGCTCATCCATGAGCAGCACTGAGGGCTCCATTGCCAACGCCCTTGCTATTCCAACCCGTTGCTTCATACCCCCGGAGATCTCCGCCGGGTATTTGTGAATCGCGTGATCCATGTGCACCAGCTTGAGGTTGTGTTCGATCCACTCGCGCATTTCCTGCTTGCTCTTGCGGCCCTTGAACACGGTTTTCACCGCCAGTTCGACGTTCTGGTAACAGGTCAGCCAGGGCAGCAGCGCGTGGTTCTGAAAGACCACCGCACGCTCGGGGCCCGGCTCGTTGACCTCTTTGCCATTGAGGATGGCGCCGCCCTCGGTGGCGCGATACAGGCCGGCGACGATGTTCAGCACTGTCGACTTGCCGCAGCCGGAGTGGCCGATGACCGAGACGAACTCGCCCTTGGCAATCTTCAGGTTAACGTTGTCGAGCGCCCGGAACGGCCCCTTGCGGCTTGGGAACTCAATCGACACACCAGACAGTTCGAGAAAGCTCGGCGGCCGAGCCGGGGTGGTCAGCGTGCTGTCTTCAGCGGCTTCCAGCGGTGCTTTACGCAGTGCGATAACAGACATGGTCAATTCTCCTGAAACTCAGTTGCCGGCAACTTTCTGGTGGGACAGCAGGCCTTGCAGGGTCAGCATCAGCCAATCAAGCAGGAAGCCAATGATGCCGATGGTGATCACCGCCACCATGATGCGGCCAAGCGAATCGGAACTGCCGTTCTGGAACTCATCCCAGACGAACTTGCCGAGACCCGGGTTCTGCGCCAGCATCTCGGCGGCGATCAGCACCATCCAACCCACCCCGAGCGACAGGCGCAGGCCGGTGAAGATCATCGGCAGCGCCGCAGGGATGGCGATGCGAAACACCTGAGTGCTCCAGTTCAGACGGATTACCCGGCCGACGTTGATCCAGTCCTTGTCGATGGAGGCCACCGCCACCGCTGTGTTGATCAGCGTCGGCCACAGCGAGCAGAGCGTTACGGTCACCGCCGAGGTAATGAACGACTTCTGAAACAACGGATCGTCGGAGATGTACACCGCACTCACCACCATGGTGACAATCGGCAACCAGGCCAGCGGCGACACCGGTTTGAAAATCTGCACCAGCGGGCTGATCGCGCCATACAGCTTCGGGCTCAGGCCGCAGGCCACACCCACCGGAATGGCAATCAGACTGGCCAGCACAAAGCCGGTAAACACCGTAAGCAGGCTGGTGCCGATCTGATCAATAAACGTCGGCTTGCCGGTGTAGTCACGAATGCGCACCTCGGCGGTCGGATCGCGTTCCAGTTTGGCGGCGTTGCGCTCTTCCTGACGCTGGTAAAAAGCATCGGCCTTGGCGCGCTCGGCCTGATGCTCATCGACCAGATTGACCGCCTGCTCCCAGACAGCAGCCGGACCCGGCAGTACGCCGAGACTGGTTTTGACCTGCGAGGCGCCAACCGACCACACCAGCAGGAACACCAGCAGTGCAATCAGCGGCAGCCCTGCCTTGTTGAACAGCTCGGTGGCCTGCTCGCGCGCATCCTCGCCGCGACACAGCCGCACCACGGGCACCATCCAGTTGAGCCCGGCGGTTTCCAGATAGTTGATCAGCTTGTTGCTCATAGCGTCATACCTCTGCCATCAGGGTGGAAGGGCTCCGACGCCACGCCGGAGCCGCTCGAATTACAGCTGTTCGTCGCCCTTGAGCCCGATCGCAAACTGTTGCAGATAGGCGTTCGGTTGAGTGCCGTCGTAGGTGACACCGTCGATGAACTCGTTGGTCGGGGCCTTGAAGCCGGTTTCGGTGGCAAAGTCGGGGAACGCATCAGCCGCCAGCTTGCCCTCGGCGATCAGCTCCTGCGCTGCCTGAGCGTAGATATCCGGGCGGTAGACCTTCTTCGCTACGTCCATGTACCAGCTGTCCGGCTGGGCTGTGCCGATCTGGCCCCAGCGGCGCATCTGGGTCAGATACCAGATCGCGTCGGAGTAGAACGGGTAGGTCGCGTTGTAGCGGAAGAACACGTTGAAGTCCGGAACCTCTCGCTTGTCGCCCTTCTCGTACTCAAAGGTGCCGGTCATCGAGTTGGCAATCACCTCGGCGTCAGCGCCCACGTAGGTCGACTGCGACAGGATCTGCACCGCTTCGGCACGATTGGCGTTGTTGTCCGCATCCAGCCACGCGGCTGCACGGATCAGCGCCTTGACCACGGCGATGTGAGTATTGGGGTTCTCATCCGCCCATTTCTGGCTGACGCCGAACACCTTCTCCGGGTTGTTCTTCCAGATTTCGTAGTCAGTGATCACCGGCACACCGATGCCCTTGAACACCGCTTGCTGGTTCCACGGCTCACCCACGCAATAGCCATTGATGGTGCCGGCTTCCATGGTGGCCGGCATCTGCGGCGGCGGGGTCACCGAAAGCAACGCATCGGCATTGATCTGGCCCGAGGTGTCGCCGCGGGCCGGTGCGTAGTAGCCGGGGCTGATGCCACCCGCCGCCAGCCAGTAACGCAGCTCGTAGTTGTGAGTGGAAACCGGGAACACCATGCCCATGTTGAATGGCTTGCCGGCAGCGCGGTATTGCTCGATCACCGGCTTCAGCGCAGCGGCGCTGATCGGGTGCTGGGGCTTACCGTCGGCATCCAGCGGGATGTGCTTCTTCATCTCTTCCCAGACGTCGTTCGACACGGTGATGCCGTTGCCGTTGAGGTCCATCGAGAAGGCGGTGATCACATCAGCCTGAGTGCCAAAGCCAATGGTCGCGCCAAGCGGCTGACCGGCCAGCATGTGCGCGCCGTCCAGCTCACCGTCGATGACCCGGTCGAGCAGCACCTTCCAGTTGGCTTGCGCCTCAAGGGTGACGTACAGCCCTTCGTCTTCAAAAAAGCCCTTCTCGTAGGCAATCGCCAGCGGGGCCATGTCGGTCAGTTTGATAAAGCCGAACTTGAGGTCTTCCTTCTCCAGATTCTCGACCGCCTGTACCGCGGTCGACAGTAGACTGCCGAGGCCCAGCGAAACAGCCAGTGACAGAGTGGCAGCGAGAGACTTGCGCTTGAACGTGTTCATAGTCGTGCTCCGTTAAACAATGATCAGTGAGAGGCCGTGGTTCAGAAGGCGACCTGCGCCATCAGCCAGAGCTTGTCGGTATCGGTGGCAAATTCGTCGGCGTTGTAACTGGCGTACTTGGCGACCAGGGTGACATCGCCAAACTTGCGCGCGGCCAGCAGGTCCAGTTCGCTGCCGTAGTCGGCGCCGCCCTTGTCGGCGGAGAAGTCGTGGTAGACCGCCTGCAGCTTGAAGCCGGCGAGGCTGCCGCCGAGCTGCAGATACATGTCTTCCAAGCCGTTGGCCGGGGTATTGAGGAACTTGTCTGCCCAGCCGTTGAACGCGTGGCCGGTTGCCAGCGGCGTGCTGAAGGCCGAGTCGTCCGCGCCCAGCAGCTCGTAACCACCGAGCAGCTGCAGCCCACCGACGTTCACACCCAGCTCAGCCAGCCAGTAATCGGCGCCGATGTTGTTGCCGTCCTCGTAATCGCTCTGGCGTGCGTACTCCAGTGCGTAGCTGAGGCTGGTGCGCTCGCTGAGCTTGGGTGCGCCGGTCAGACGCAGGCCCAGGGTCTTGTTGGACGCAGCCGGCGCATCCTCCAGATCCAGGAAGTAGCCGTAACCGGTGATCTTGACCAGATCAAAACCGCCGTAGGCCAGGTTGACGAAATGGGCCTTGGTGTCCAGGTCGCCCTTCGGCGAATCCTCACCGAAGATGCGGTTGACGTTGTAGACATAGGCATAGTTGAGGGTGGTGTCGGCCAGACTGCTGTTGCTCAGGCTGAAGCCATCGTAGGTCTGTTCGTTCTGACGCCAGCCGACGTTGCCGATAAAACGGGCGTTGTCGTAGATGATGCGCTGACGGCCAAACTTCAGGGTGGTGGCGTCCAGCCCGGCATAGCTCAGCCAGGCCTGGTTGATCTCGGTGCCTTCCGGGTCGGCGACGACCGGATACTGGGTCTTCGCGCTCGGCAGGCCGGTGGCGTTGTTGTAACGCTCGCTGCCAATGACGGTGACATCATCTGCTTCGACGAAGGCGCCAAAGCCGCGATACGGCGCAGTCGCAAAGTTGATGCGGGTGCGCAGAGTGGAGGCACCGGCGCTCTTGTCGATGCCATCCTGATCCACATATTCATAACGGTAACGCAGGTCCAGCCCCGCCTTGCCACCGGTTACCGCCTCACTGATGGAGCCCGCCTCGGCCAACACCAGACTGCTGCCCATCGCCAGCACGGCCCCCATCAGCCATGCCCCAGTTACCCCTGCCCGCAGTTTCATTTGCTCGCTCATGCACACCCCTCCCCAAAAAACGCGCACAAAAAAAGGCGTCCACAAACACCGCTGCTGCTGCAGGAGTGTTGGTGGACGCCTTTGCCCGATAAATCTGTGTGGTCGGAGTTCCCGCCATTGGGATGCCCGACACTGAGGGCAGAGAGCAAGCCCTGTGCCAGATTTCATAACCTACTGATTCAATGCAAAAAACCTATTCCAGAGCAATTCTGGTTCAGGGCAAAAGTGCATTTGCACAGTGCATTGATCAAAAAATGCGCACTGGCGCTGTGCGATTTTTCATCACGTTGCCGCAGGCGGCCGGCACCGAAAACATCGCGGGAAAAATGCCGGAGGCGTAACGCACTGGCATCGCGCACCAAAAAGGAGCAATGCACTACAAGCAGGCACCCCTGTCCGCGCACCGTCATGGAGCCAAAACCTCAACGCCCGTATTCCGCGGTTTTGCCCATTCTGGTCTGCATATTGCTTTGCACTGAGTGTTCGCACTCCGCACTACCGCGCAACACACAATTTGCAAATAGAGCGCTAGGGTTCCGGCCGCTGTAGCGGTGACTGGTCCGAGAGCACTCGACCTTTCAGATAAAGGTTACACGGCGGGATAAAAGCCCGGGAGACGATTGGCAACACTGCCAGGAGTGCTCCACGTGACATTGACTGAGAGGTTCCCGATGAAAAGATTCCCCGCCCTGCTGCTCAGCTCCCTGCTGCTGTCGTCCGCCGCCCAGGCGCAAGATAGCTTCAAGGTCTGCTGGTCGATCTACGCCGGCTGGATGCCCTGGGCCTACGGTGCCGAAAGCGGCATCGTCAAGAAGTGGGCCGACAAGTACGACATCGCCATTGATGTGGTGCAGATCAACGATTACATCGAGTCGATCAACCAATACACAGCGGGTGAGTTCGACGCCTGCACCATGACCAACATGGATGCGCTGACCATCCCGGCCGCTGGCGGCGTCGACAGCACTGCACTGATCGTCGGCGACTTCTCCAACGGCAATGACGGCATCGTGCTCAAGGGCGAAAGCGAACTGGCCGCCATCAAAGGCCAGAACGTCAACCTGGTCGAGCTGAGCGTGTCCCACTATCTGCTGGCCCGCGCGCTGGACTCGGTGGGCCTGAGCGAAGCCGATGTGCAGGTGGTCAACACCTCGGACGCCGACATGGTCGCCGTCTACGGCACCGACGACGTCACCTCGGTCGCGACCTGGAATCCGCTGCTGAGCGAAATCAGCCAGCAACCGAACAGCACGGTGGTGTTCGACTCGGCGCAGATTCCGGGCGAGATCATCGACCTGCTGGTGATCAACACCGACACCCTCAGCGCCCACCCGGAACTGGGCAAGGCCCTGACCGGCGCCTGGTACGAAATCATGGCGACCATGAGCAGCGACAGCGAGCAAGGCGTTGCCGCGCGCAGCTACATGGCCGAGGCCTCCGGCACCGATCTGGACGGTTATGAAGCCCAGTTGGCCGCAACCAAGATGTTCTACACCCCGGCCGCGGCGCTGGAGCTGACCAACAGCGTGCAACTCACGCAAACCATGCAGTACGTGGCGGAGTTTTCCTTCGACCACGGCCTGCTCGGCGACGGCGCGCCGGATGCCGGTTTTATCGGCGTGCAGATGCCCGCCGGCGACTACGGCGACAGCAGCAACCTGAAGCTGCGCTTTGACCCGACCTACATGCAGATGGCTGCTGACGGCCAGCTCTGAGCCCTGAACCAGACCGGGCGCGAACGGGCGCCCAGCGGGATGCATATGAAGCGACTGATCAACCTCACACCGCCACCGGCCAGCAAACTGTTTCTCGGGCTGCTGCCGTTCGCCCTGCTGCTCCTGCTCTACGTAGTAGCCTCGGACGCGCGGCTGGCCGAGAACGCCAACGACAAGCTGCTGCCCGCCTTCAGCCAGATGGGCGAAGCCATCGACCGGATGGCGTTGGAGCCGAGCAAACGCACCGGTGAGTACCTGTTCTGGCAGGACACCGCCAGCAGCCTCAAGCGCCTCGGCCTGGGCGTGCTGATCGCTGCGGCCATTGGTCTGGCGCTGGGGCTGTTTACCGGCGCACTGCCGCTGGTGCACGCCGGTGTCAGCCCGCTGCTGACGGTGGTGTCGCTGATACCACCGCTGGCGATTCTGCCGGTGCTGTTCATTCTGTTCGGCCTCGGTGAAGCCTCCAAGGTGATCCTGATCGCCATCGGTATTACCCCGTTTATCGCCCGTGATCTGCAGCGCCGCACCCAGGAAATCCCCAGCGAGCAACTGGTCAAGGCGCAGACCCTCGGTGCCAACACCAGCCAGATCATGGTCCGCGTGCTGCTGCCGCAGCTGATGCCGAAACTGATCGACGCGGTGCGTCTGTCGCTCGGTGCCGGCTGGCTGTTCCTGATCGCCGCCGAAGCCATCGCCGCCACCGATGGCCTCGGTTACCGGATCTTTCTGGTCCGCCGCTATATGTCGATGGACGTGATCCTGCCGTATGTCGCCTGGATCACCCTGCTGGCCTTCCTGTTCGACTGGCTGCTGGCGACCCTGTCGCGCCGCCTGTTCCCGTGGAATGCCCAAGGAGCCCACTGATGATCGAAGTAAAGAACGTCGGCAAGAGCTACGACGGTAACCCGGTGCTCGAACGCCTGAACGTCACCGTCAAGGAAGGCGAGTTCGTCACCCTGGTCGGCGCCTCCGGCTGCGGCAAGAGCACCTTCCTGAAAATGCTGCTGGGCACCGAGTCCCCAACCAGCGGCGAGCTGCTGCTCGACGGCAAGCCGATTGCTTCGGAACCCGGCCCAGACCGCGGCATCGTCTTCCAGCAGTATTCGGTTTTCCCGCACATGACCGTGCTGGAGAACGTCATGGCGGCGGTCGGCTTTGCACAGCGCGGGCTGACCGGCTACCTGTTCGGCAGCAAGCGCAAGCAGGCCCGCCTTGATGCCGAAGCCATCCTCACCGAAGTCGGCCTTGGCCACGCGCTGAAGAAGTACCCGCACGAGCTGTCTGGCGGGATGAAGCAGCGTCTGGCGATTGCCCAGGCGCTGCTCGGCAAGCCGCGCATTCTGCTGCTGGATGAGCCCTTTGGCGCACTCGACCCAGGTATCCGCGCCGACATGCACGAACTGGTGCTGCGCCTCTGGCAGGAACACAAGCTGACCATCTTTATGGTCACTCACGATATCAAGGAAGGCTTCCACCTCGGCACCCGCTTGTGGGTGTTCGACAAGCTGCGCCACGACCCGCACGCACCGCAAGCCTATGGCGCCACCATCACCTACGACCTGCCGATCGACCATAGCGCCCGGCAGCCAGCGCCGCAGAACACCGAACAAACCATTGCCCCGCTGCTGGCCGAAGCCGCCAGCTGAGCCACCGAATCACGGAGACAAGGCAGATGACTCTGAAGACCTACACCACTGAAATCGCCGGCGCCAGCCACTGGTCCCTGCGCGTGCGCAAGGGCACCCTGATGCGCCTGACCGATCTGGCCGGTAATGCCAACGTCGGCATGCTGTTCTACAACCCGGAAAACCTGCTGGAGCGTTACAACGCGCCAGACACCCTCAAGTGCCAACACACCTTCAAGCTGACCCGCGGCAATTGCCTGTATTCCGACATGGGCCGCATCTTCGCCTCCATCGTTGAAGACGATCTGGGCTGGCACGAAAGCGTCTGTGGCAACAGCAACGCCGCTCAGGTAGCCGAGCGCTGGGGCGCACGCGACTACCAGAACGCCCGCAATGAATGGCACCAGAACGGCTACGACGCCTTTCTGGTCGAGCTGGCCAAGTACGGTCTGGGCCGCGCCGACATGGCCGCCAACCTGAACCTGTTCAGCAAGGTCGCCACCGATGACGAAGGCCGTATGCAACTGGTTTCCGGCCACAGCAAGGCCGGCAGCCAGGTCGCCCTGCGCTTCGAGATGGACACCTTGGTCGTGCTGCACACCTGCCCGCACCCGCTCAGCAGCGCCGACAGCTACCCCTACAACCCGGTCCGCATCGAGCTGAGCCAGGCCGCGCCGGTCAGCGATGACGACTTCTGCCGCAACTTCCGCCCGGAAAACCAGCGCGGCTTCCAGAACAACGCCCTGTACCACCTGGGCAAGTAAGCGAGGACACCATGATCAAGCACAGCTCCCGCCTCCCCGAACAGGCCCTCTCCCGCACCACCATCGGCGCTGGCGATTACTACATCGGCATCGTCAAGGCCGGCCAGACCATGCGCCTGCTCGACCTGGAAGGCAATCAGGCCGCCGACACCCTGTTCTTCAGCGCCGCCAATCCGGTCGAGCGCTACAGCGCCACCGACACCATCCGCGAGCAGGGCAACGTCTACCTGACCGCCGGCTCGGTGATTCGCTCGAACGAAAACAACCCGATGCTGGAAATCGTCGCCGATACCTGCGGCCGTCACGACACGCTGGGCGGTGCCTGCGCCAGCGAAAGCAACACCGTGCGCTACGACCTGGAAAAGCGCTGCATGCACTCGTGCCGAGACAGCTGGATGCTGGCCGTGGCCGAGAACCCGCAATACGGCATCAGCAAGCGCGACATCACCCACAACATCAACTTCTTTATGAACGTGCCGGTGACCGCCGAAGGCGGCCTGACCTTTGAGGACGGCATCTCCGGCGCCGGCAAGTACGTCGAGCTGACCGCGCTGACGGACGTGGTGATCCTGATCTCCAACTGCCCGCAGCTGAACAACCCGTGCAACGGCTATAACCCGACGCCGGTTGAATTACTGGTCTGGTCTGAGTAACCCGTACAACGAGACATCACAGCTTCAGTGGACGGCCACTGTCGTAAACAAAGCAGCCTGGGACGGCCCGGCAAAGGCTAGCGACATGTTCAACAAGGTTCTGATCGCCAACCGTGGCGCCATCGCCACCCGCATCATCCGCACCCTGCGCAACCTGGGTATCGGCTCAGTCGCCGTCTACGCCGAATGCGACGCCGACAGCCTGCACGTACGGCTCGCTGACGAGGCCTACAGCCTCGGCGAAGGCGCCGCTGCCGACACCTATCTGCAGGTCGACAAACTGCTGGCCATCGCCGCCGACACCGGCGCCCAGGCCATCCACCCCGGTTACGGCTTCCTCAGTGAGAACGCCAACTTCGTGCGCCGCTGCGAGGCCGCTGGGGTCGCCTTTATCGGCCCGACGCCCGAGCAAATGCTGGCCTTCGGTCTCAAGCACCGCGCCCGCGAGTTGGCAGAACAAGCCAATGTGCCGCTGCTGCCGGGCACCGATCTGTTGACCGATCTGGCGGCAGCCAAGGCAGAAGCCGCGCGTATCGGCTATCCGGTCATGCTCAAGAGCACCGCCGGTGGCGGCGGTATCGGCATGCAGCTGTGTCACAGCGAAGACGAACTGACCGGTGCCTTCGACAGCGTCAAGCGCCTTGGCGCCAGCAACTTTGCCGACGACGGCGTGTTCCTGGAGAAATTCATCGCCCGCGCCCGCCATATCGAGGTGCAGGTGTTTGCCGACGGCAAGGGCAACGCGCTGGCACTCGGTGAGCGCGACTGCTCCAGCCAGCGCCGCAATCAGAAAGTGGTGGAAGAATGCCCGGCACCGAACCTGAGCGACGCGGTCCGCAGCGAGCTGCACGCCACTGCTGAAAAGCTGCTGTCCAGCGTCAGCTACCGCAACGCCGGTACCGTCGAGTTCATTTACGACGCCGACAGTCACCAGTTCTACTTCCTTGAAGTTAACACCCGCCTGCAGGTTGAGCACGGCGTGACCGAAGAGGTGTTCGGCGTTGATCTGGTCGAGTGGATGGTACGTCTGGCCGCCGGCGAGGAGCTGGAACTGAACGCGCGCCGCGCCAGCCTCGTGCCCAAGGGCCATTCCATTCAGGTGCGTCTGTACGCCGAAGACCCGTTCCGCGACTTTCAGCCCTGTGCAGGCCTGCTCAGCGAAGCGGCTTTCCCCTCCGGTGACGGCATCCGCATTGACCACTGGATCGAATCCGGGCTGGAAGTACCGCCCTACTTCGACCCGATGCTGGCCAAGGTGATTGTCCACGCGGAGGACCGCGCCGCTGCGCTGACCAAGCTGCAGGACACCCTGGACGCCACCCGCCTGTACGGCAGCGAAACCAACCTCGACTACCTGCGTGCGCTGACCCGCGACCCGGCGCTGCTGGCTGGCGAGGTCACCACTCGCTACCTCAACAGCTTCCGCTTCCAGCCGGCGCGCATCGACGTGCTGGCTGGCGGCACCCAGACCACCATTCAGGACTTTCCGGGCCGCACCGGCAGCTGGGATGTTGGCGTGCCGCCGTCCGGCCCCTTCGACAGCTACGCCTTCCGCCTTGGCAACCGCCTGCTGAACAACCCGGCCGACACGGCGGGGCTGGAAATCACCCTGCAAGGCCCAACCCTGCGTTTTGCCAGCGCCAGCCAGATCGTGCTGAGCGGCGCTGCGATTGACGCCAAGCTGGATGACCAGCCGATTGCCTCCTGGCAGGTGATTGATATTGCCGCAGGGCAAACCCTGACCCTTGGCCGCATCAAGGACGCCGGTGCCCGAGCCTATCTGGCAGTGCTCGGCGGTCTGCAATGCCCGGATTATCTCGGTTCCAAATCCACCTTCACCCTCGGTCAGTTCGGCGGCCACAACGGCCGCGCGCTGCGCACCGGTGACGTGCTGCACCTGAGCGCAGGCGTCAGCCCGGTTGCGCCTGCTGAGGTACCCAGCGCGCTGCGCCCGGCGATCAGCAACCAGTGGGAGCTGCGGGTGATCTACGGCCCGCATGGCGCGCCGGACTTTTTCACCGGCAAGGACATCGACAGCTTTTTCGCCACCGACTGGGAGATTCACTACAACTCAAGCCGCACGGGCGTGCGTCTCATAGGCCCGAAACCGGAATGGGCACGCAAGGACGGCGGCGAAGCCGGCCTGCACCCGTCCAACATTCACGACAACGCTTACGCCTTCGGCACCGTCGATTTCACCGGCGACATGCCGGTGATCCTCGGCCCGGACGGCCCGTCGCTCGGTGGTTTTGTCTGCCCGGCCACCGTCATCACCGCCGACCTGTGGAAGCTCGGCCAGCTGCGCGCCGGCGACAAAGTGCGCTTTGTACCGGTCAGCATTGAGCAGGCGGTTGCGCTGGAGGCGGCGCAGATCGAACAGATCGATGCACTGACCTCCAAGCCGGTCGAATGGCAGCCGGTGGCGGTCGACAGCCCCATTCTAAAGCGTCTGCCCGCCGAGCAGTTCGGTGACGAGATCGTCTACCGCGCCGCCGGTGACCACTTCCTGCTGGTCGAATACGGCGAGCAGATGCTGGATATCCGCCTGCGTTTCCGCGCCCACGCGCTGATGCAGTGGCTGCAGCAAAACCCGGTGGCCGGCCTGCGTGAGCTGACCCCGGGCATCCGCTCGCTGCAGGTGCATTTCGACAGCCAGCAATTGAGCCATGACGCGCTGCTCGAGCATCTGTTCAAGGCCGAACAGGCACTGTCGGAACGCCTGAACGAACTGGCCGTACCCTCGCGCATCGTGCACATCCCGCTGTCGTGGGACGACAAGGCCTGCCAGCTGGCGATCGAAAAATACACCCAGTCGGTGCGCAAGAACGCGCCCTGGTGCCCAAGTAATCTGGAGTTCATCCGCCGCATCAACGGGCTGGACAGCATCGACGACGTCAAGAAGGTGCTGTTCGAGGCGTCCTATCTGGTCATGGGCCTCGGCGACGTCTACCTCGGTGCGCCGGTGGCCACGCCGACCGACCCACGCCACCGTCTGGTGACCACCAAGTACAACCCGGCGCGCACCTGGACCGCCGAAAACTCGGTCGGCATCGGCGGCTCCTACCTCTGCGTCTACGGCATGGAAGGGCCCGGCGGTTATCAGTTCGTCGGTCGCACCCTGCAGATGTGGAACCGCTATCGCCAGACCCGCGAGTTCAGCAAGCCATGGCTGCTGCGCTTCTTTGATCAGATCCGCTTTTATGAGGTCAGCCACGAGGAGCTGCAGCAGATTCGCCGCGACTTCCCGCAGGGCCGCTATCCGCTGCGCATCGAGGAAAGCCAGTTCAGCCTCGCCGAGCACGAAGCCTTCATTAACGACAACGCCGACGACATCGAAGCCTTCAAGCAGCAGCGCAACGCGGCCTTCGCCGAAGAACTCCGCCAGTGGCACGCCAACGGCCAGTTCAACTTCGAGAGCGAAGAGCTGGAGAGTAACGATGAGGATGTCAGCTGGCCGGAGGACAGCGTCGGTGTCGACAGCCCGGTATCCGGCAGTCTGTGGCAGGCCGAGGTCAAGGTCGGCGATACGGTCAAGGCCGGCCAAACCCTGCTGATTCTCGAATCGATGAAGATGGAAATCCCGCTGCAGGCGCCGTGCGATGGCGTGGTGACCCATGTATTGCAGCAGCCCGGTGGCCGCGTGCAGGCCGGTCAGCCGCTGGTAGTGCTGCGCGACGAGGCACTGGAACCGGTCGCCTGAGGCAGAAAAAAACAGACGCTACCTGATGCTTTAAAAGCATCAGGTAGCGTCTTTTCGTATCAGCTTACAAACTACTCAAGCGTGCACTCGCGCGTTTCAATGAGCCTCCCCAACCGACAATAAAATTCGGCTCACCGAAAGGAGTAGATCATGCTATCCGCCCTCAGCGACCTGCTGTGGAGCAAGATTCTGATTGCCATGCTGGTCGGCATCGGAGTCTGGTTCACCATCGCCACCCGCTTCGTTCAGTTTCGTTACTTCGGCAAGATGTTCGGCATTCTCACCGCCAACCATCATGAGGCGGACGGACGCCACCTCAGTTCCTTTCAAGCCCTGATCCTGTCGGTTGCCGGCCGGGTTGGCGGCGGCAATATCGCCGGCGTTGCGGTGGCCATTACCCTCGGTGGCCCCGGCGCCATCTTCTGGATGTGGGTTGTCGGCCTGATGGGCATGGCAACCAGCTTCATCGAATGTACCCTCGCCCAGCTGTACAAGACCGCCGAGCCGGATGGTGCCTACCGTGGCGGCCCGGCCCACTACATCGAACGCGGTCTGGGTCGTAACTGGAAGTGGCTGGCGATGGTTTACTCGGTGCTGCTGCTGGTGACCTTCGGTATCGGCTTTATCGCCCTGCAGTCCTACGCAGTCGCCACCTCGCTCCAGGATGCGTTCAGCATTCCGCTGTACTACAGCGGTATCGGTCTGGCACTGGTGGTCGGCCTGATTATCTTCGGCGGCGTCAAACGTATCGCTCAGGTCGCTGAGGTGCTGGTGCCGATCATGGCTGGCGGTTACCTGCTAATCGCCGTGGTGGTGCTCGGTCTGAACTTCAGCGAGATTCCCGCCACCCTCAAGCTGATCGTGGAAAGCGCCTTCGGCATTGGCCCGGTGGTCGGCGGCGGTATCGGCGCGGCGATTCTGATGGGCGTCAAGCGCGGCCTGTTCTCCAACGAAGCGGGCCTCGGCAGCGCGCCCAACGTGGCGGCGGTGGCCTTTGTTCCGCACCCGGCCAATCAGGGCGTGGTGCAGTCGTTCTCGGTATTTATCGACACCATCGTGCTGTGTACCTGTACCGCGCTGATCATTCTGATGGGCACCGCGTATGACCCGACGCTGGCCGATGCCAGTCAGGGCGTGGCCTTGACCCAGGCGTCGCTGGCCACCCACATCGGCGAATGGGGTCGCGTCTTCGTCAGTATCGCGATGCTGCTGTTCGGCTTCAGCACCGTGCTCTACAACTACTACCTCGGTGAAAACAGCGTCAGCTACCTGACCACCGGTCGCAGCAACGAGTTCGTCATGAACGGCTTCCGGGTGGTGGTGATCTGCCTGTGCTGTCTGGGCGCGATCATGGATCTGGGCACCGTATTCGGCTTCGCCGACCTGACCATGGGCCTGCTGGCACTGGTCAACCTGATTGCCCTGACCATGCTGTTCAAGACCGGCAAGCGCGTGCTCGCGGACTACGACCGTCAGCTCAAGAGCGGCAACAAAACGCCGACCTTCCACGCGGAAGAGTACGCCGACCTGGATCTGGACCACGAGTCCTGGCCGGCCAGCCAGCGCAAAGACAACCACTGACCCCTGCCCCGAGCGCCGGGTCCCCGGCGCTCCGTTTCCTCTGGAAGCACACCCATGAATACCCGTTCAGAACACGATCTGCTTGGTGATCTCGATGTACCCGACGATGCCTGGTACGGCATCCAGACCCTGCGTGCGGCGGCCAACTTCGCCATTACCGGGGTGCCAATTTCGCATTTCCCGGAGCTGATTCAGGCACTGGCGCAGGTGAAGCAGGCCTCAGCGCTGACCAACCGCGACTTCGGCCTGCTCAGTCAAGAGAAGACCGACGCCATCGTCTCCGCCTGCGAAGACATCGCCAGCGGTCTGTATCACGATCAGTTCATCGTCGACGTCATTCAGGGCGGCGCCGGTACCTCGACCAACATGAACGCCAACGAGGTAATCGCCAACGTCGCGCTGGCCAAGCTGGGGCACGGTCGTGGCGAGTACCGCCACCTGCACCCGAACGACGACGTCAACCGCTCGCAATCCACCAACGACGCCTACCCAACCGCCGCCTGCCTCGGCATCCAGTTTGCCGCCGACAGTTTCGTGCCGGCGCTGGCTTCGCTGAAGGCCGCACTGGAAGACAAGGGCCGCGAGTTCGCGCACATCCTGAAGATGGGCCGCACCCAGCTGCAGGACGCCGTGCCGATGACACTCGGGCAGGAATTCGATGCCTTTGCCGTCAACCTCGGCGAAGACATCGACCGCATCCGCGAAGCCTGCGCACTGCTGTGTGAGGTCAACCTCGGCGGCACCGCCATCGGTACCGGCATCAACACGCCCGACGGCTATTCGGCCAAGGTAGTTGCGCGGCTGGCCGAGGTGTCGGGCAAGCCGCTGATCCCGGCCTGCAACCTGGTCGAGGCGACCTCAGACATGGGCGCCTTTGTGTTCTTCTCCGGCATTCTCAAGCGCCTGGCAATCAAACTGAGCAAGATGAGCAACGACCTGCGCCTGCTCTCCAGCGGCCCGCGCACCGGTCTGGGCGAGATCCAGCTGCCGCCCATGCAGCCGGGCTCCTCAATCATGCCGGGCAAGGTCAACCCGGTGATTCCCGAGGCGATGAACCAGACTGCCTATCAGGTAATCGCTGCCGATCTGGCGGTGACCCTGGCCGCCGAGGCCGGGCAGCTGCAGCTCAACGCGATGGAGCCGATGATCATCTACAACCTGCTCAACTCGCTGAAGATGCTCAAGGAAGCCTGCCAGATGCTCGAACATCGCTGCATTCGTGGCATCATCGCCAACGAGCAGGCCTGCGCTGCCCACGTCGACAACAGCATCGGGATCATCACCGCGCTGGTGCCGCACATCGGCTACAGCAACGCCTCGCGCATCGCCCACACGGCGCTGATGACCGGCAGCACGGTCAAGGCACTGATCATCGAGGAGAACCTGATGAGCGAATCGGAACTCAACCGACTGTTGAGCCCGCAATCCATGCTGGCCCCGCAAAAGGCCGCCTCATGACCGCCGAGGTGCTGATCCTGCACACCGGCGGCACTATCGGCATGGTGCCCGGCCCGCATGGGCTGGCACCGGCCCCCGGTTTGCGCCAGCGGATCGAGCAACAGCTGGGCAGCAGTCTGCACCAGTTGCCCAGCTTCGATCTGCTGGAGATCGACCCGCTGATCGACAGCGCCAACATCACCCCGGCGCACTGGCAGCAGCTCGCCGCGCTGCTGGCCGAACACTGGGACCGCTATCGCGGCTTCATCATTCTGCACGGCACCGACACCGTGGCTTACAGCGCTGCGGCGCTTGCGTTCATGCTCGGCGCCAGCGAACGCAACGTGCTGTTCACCGGCTCGCAGGTCCCGCTCGGGCTGCCGCGCAGCGACGCGGTAGCGCACCTGCAGGCAGCGCTGCAACTGGCAGCCGGGCCGCGCCTGCGCAATGTCGGCCTGGTGTTCAACAACCGGCTGCTCAACGGCAGCCGTCTGCGCAAGGTCAGCAGCCAGCAGTTTCACGCCTTCGACACTCCCAACGCGGCGCCGCTGGCTGAGCTGAATATCCGTCCGCAACTTCATACCGAGCGTCTGCTGGGCGACGACGTCGCCAGCCGCCATCCACACGAAGCAGCCGCGCTCGACTTCCAGCCGGGGGCGGTGGCCATGCTCTGCTTGCACCCGTCGATGCCGGCAGCGCTGTACGACGCGATTCTGGCCGACAGTAACTGCAAGGCGGTGGTGTTGCAGAGCTTTGGCGCCGGCAACGTGCCCAGCCGCGACCCGGCGTTTGATGCTTTTATCAAACGCGCCAACGCGCGCGGCAAGGTCGTGGTCAACGTGACCCAGTGCCTGCAGGGTGGCATCAGCCCCGGCGCCTACGCGGCAAGCGCTGGACTGCAGGATCAGGGGGTACTGAGTGGCGGTGACATGACGCCGGAAGCAGCGTTCTGCAAACTGCACTGGTTGCTGGCAGGCGGTCGTGACGCCGCCGCTGTAACACGCGACTGGTCACTCAACCTGAGCGACGAACAGACGATCTAAAACCGCGCCCGGAAGTGCCACTCGCCCGGGCCGATGTCGTTGCGGATCGCCGCGCGGATATCCGCATCCAGCGCCGGGTCGTCACAACTGTAGAGCCCACACAGCGCCAGCACGCGCTGACGATCCACTTCACGCCCCAGATATTCGTACAGCACCCGGGTGCAGCACGGCACCCGCTCGCCGCTGCCGGAGACGCCGATGCGCAGACCGGTCAGCCGGTCCACCCGGTTGCGGAACGACGGGTAGAGCACCGTCTGGGTCATCTCGAAATTGGTCAGGGTTTCATAGTCGGCGAGAAAGATACGGTCTGACAGAAACTGCACCATGCCCCGGTACACACCGTGAAATGGCTTGCTGCCCGGCCGCTCGCGAATCCGCTCGGTGCGCTGGTAGTAGGTCTTGCCCTCGTGCTCTTCCAGACACACCAACGTGCGCAGAATGCTGCCGGGATAGGCCATCGACAGGTAGTACTCGAAGTAATAGCCCAGATACTTGTCGAGCCCGCTCTGGCCGACGTTGTTGAGTCGCTGCAGGTATTGCTGCTCGAGCGAGTTCGGCTGAGAGGCCGCAGGCGTCGCTCGCTCGGTCTGCTGCGGGCGCACCTGAATCAGCCGCTGGAACTGGCCGTGGGGCAACAGCATCTCGTGCACTTCAACGCCGAAGAAGTCACACAGCCGACGCATGGTGCTGTCGGACGGGCGATTGACACCATTGAGATAGCGATTGAACTGCGGGCGGTTGATACCCAGCCGTCGACACACCTCGGCAGTGGACTTGTAGTAGCTGCACAGCAGCCGCAGATTGTCGCCAAAATCGTCGTGCATGGTCGCCCTCACTCGTGATCGCCATGGTAGTCCAATCCGCCGGCGCACAACACCTGCCGAGCGGCGGACGCTGTACACGTTTTAGCCTTTGTCATCCCCCGCCCGATCAGCGACAATACGCAGCTATTTTTCAAGCCTCGTCCGGACCCGGCCTGCACAGTGCAGCGACCGCGTCCCGCCACTACTCAGTAGCCGACATGTCCAACGCCATCGAAAAAGAAGTCGCCAAACGGCGCACCTTCGCCATCATCTCCCACCCGGATGCGGGTAAGACCACCATCACCGAACGTCTGCTGCTCATGGGGCAGGCGATCAGCGTGGCCGGTACAGTCAAATCGCGTAAGTCCGACCGCCACGCCACCTCCGACTGGATGGCGATGGAAAAGGAGCGGGGCATTTCGGTGACCACCTCGGTGATGCAGTTCCCCTATCGCGATGCGATGGTCAACCTGCTCGATACCCCCGGCCACGAAGACTTCTCGGAAGATACCTACCGCACCCTGACCGCGGTGGACTCGGCGCTGATGGTGCTCGACGGCGGTAAGGGTGTCGAGCCACGCACCATTGCGCTGATGGACGTCTGCCGCCTGCGCGACACGCCCATCGTCAGCTTCGTCAACAAACTCGACCGCGACATCCGCGACCCGATCGAGCTGCTCGATGAGATCGAAGCGGTCCTGAACATCAAGGCTGCACCGATCACCTGGCCGATCGGCTGCTACCGCGACTTCAAGGGTGTGTATCACCTGGCCGACGACAAAATCATCGTCTACGTTCCGGGCCACGGCCACGAGCGCACCGAGCAGCAGGTTATCGACGGCCTGGACTCGGACGAAGCCCGTGCGCACCTGGGCGATCTGTACGACAACTTCGTCGAAGAGCTGGAGTTGGTGCAAGGCGCCTGCCACGAGTTCGATCAGGACGCCTTCATCAAGGGCGAAATGACCCCGGTGTTCTTCGGTACCGCACTGGGCAACTTCGGTGTGGATCAGGTGCTGGACGCGATCGTCGACTGGGCTCCGCGCCCGCAGCCGCGTTCCAGCCACGAGCGCGAGGTGCAGCCGACCGAAGCGCCGTTCACCGGTTTTGTGTTCAAGATTCAGGCGAACATGGACCCGAAACACCGCGACCGCATTGCCTTCGTGCGTATCTGCTCCGGCCGCTACGAAAAAGGCATGAAGCTGCACCACGTGCGCACCGGCAAGGAAGTGCGCATCGCCGACGCGCTGACCTTCTTCGCCGCCGAGCGTGAGCATCTGGAAGAAGCCTGGGCGGGCGACATCATCGGTCTGCATAACCACGGCACCATCCAGATCGGCGACACCTTCACCGAAGGCGAAAAGATCGGCTTTACCGGCATCCCGCACTTTGCCCCGGAACTGTTCCGCCGCGTGCGCCTGAAAGACCCGCTGAAATCCAAGCAGCTGCGTCAGGGTCTGCAGGAGCTGGCCGAGGAAGGCGCGACTCAGGTGTTCTTCCCCGAGCGCAACAACGACATCATCCTCGGCGCGGTCGGTGTGCTGCAGTTTGACGTCGTGGCCGAGCGCCTGAAGCAGGAATACAAGGTCGAGTGCATTTACGAGCCGGTCAACGTCTGGTCCGCCCGCTGGGTCGACTCCAATGATCGCAAGAAACTCGACGAGTTCAGCAAGAAGGCCACCGAGAACCTCGCCATTGATGGCGGCGGCCACCTGACCTATCTGGCGCCGACCCGCGTCAACCTGAGTCTGACCGAGGAACGCTGGCCGGAAATCGAATTCCGCGCCACCCGCGAGCACCACTGACACGCGCAGACAAGCGCCCGGGCACAGCACGCTGTGCCCGGGCGTAATATCAGGCGCGTAGAAGGCGTGCTTGCCGCCGCCGGCCAGCGCGCGTAGCGTAACCCCATGCGCTATATCGACACCCACACCCACCTCGACTTCGCCGTTTTCGACCCTGATCGTGATCAGGTACTGAGCGACTGCGCGCGCCTTGGCGTTGAGCGATTGGTGCTGCTGGGTGTCACCCAGACCAACTGGGATGCGGTATGGCGGCTGTGCCAACAACACGCCAACCTGTTCGCCGCCTTTGGCCTGCACCCGATGTTCATGAGCGAACACCGTGCCGAGCACATCCCCGCACTGCAGCACGCTGTGGCCGAACGCCTGCACAATCCGCACTGCTGCGCCGTGGGTGAATACGGGCTGGATTACTGGGACAAGAGTGCCGACCGCCACGCCCAGCAACAACTGTTCGAGGCGCAACTGCAACTGGCGGTCGATTGCCAGTTGCCGAGCCTGCTGCACGTGCGCCGCGCCCACGCCGATGTGATTGCCACACTAAAGCGCTATCGCCCGGCGCGCGGCGGTATCATCCACGCCTTCAGTGGCAGTCCGGAAGAGGCCCGCGAGTACCACAAGCTGGGCTTCAAGCTGGGTCTGGGCGGCGCCGCGACCTGGCCACAGGCAAGCCGACTGCGCCAGACCGTCGCCCAACTGCCAGCCGATCAACTGGTGCTGGAAACCGACTCCCCCGACATGGCCCCGGCCTTCCACCCACACCAGCGCAACAGCCCCACCCTGCTGCCGCAGATCGCCGCGGAGCTGGCCGCGCTGCGCGGCGAATCACTGGAACACTTCAGTGCCCGGTGCTGGCAGAACAGTTGCGAGCTGTTTCAATGGTCGCCGCCAGACCCTGCGGCTTGATAGAGTTGTAGCCTGTTCCAAGGAGGATCGAACCATGCCCTACGGCATTGCCCTGTTTCTGATCTGGCTGGTACTGCTGCTGCGCTTTCCGCGCGTCATGTTGCCGGTCAGTGCCGTCATTGCCGGCCTCGCCCTGCTGCTCGGTGCGATCATGGGCGTACTGCAGTGGCAGCAAAGCCAGCGTATCGAGCAGCTCGCCTTCGAGCTCAGCTACCAACCCGAAAGGTGCCCGTTTGGCCAGCCGCTGGCGGTCAGCATCCACAATGGCGGTGAACGCAGCGCACGCAATGTCAGCTGGCAGCTGTGGGTCAATCAACCCGGTTACAACTCCAACCTGGTCGATGTAGCGAGCAACGACCAACGCTTCACCCTCGCCAGCGAGCTGGCACCCGGTGCCGACACCCGGGTCTGCTACAGTCTGCCGCGGCTGCGCCGTGGCTATCGAGAGTCCGAACTGGAATACCGTGCCGATGCGGTGCGGGCCGACTTCATCCAAGAACAATAAGGAGCGTTTCATGACCCAACCCGTCGCCCTGATCACCGGCTGTTCCTCAGGCATCGGCCAGGCATTGGCCCTGACCTGCCTGCAGGCCGGCTATCAGGTGTTCGCTGCCGCGCGGCGTGTGGAAAGCCTGGCACCATTGACCGACAAGGGTGCCATTGCCATCGCGCTGGATGTGAACGACGCCGAACAGCGCCAGCAATGTGTCGAACAGATTCGCACCCAGGCTGGACGTCTGGACCTGCTGGTCAATAACGCGGGCTACGGCGCGATGGGCCCGATCATGGATGCTGACCGCGACACCCTGCTGCACCAGTTCGACACCAACGTCTTTGCTCCGCTGCAGCTGGTTCGCGACAGCGCCGAATTGCTGCGCACCGCCAAGGGCCTGATCGTCAACATTGGCAGCGTATCCGGGGTTACCACCACGCCCTTCTCTGGCGTCTACTGCGCGTCCAAGGCGGCGCTGCACGCGATCTCCGATGCGCTGCGCATGGAACTGCATCCGTTTGGGATTCAGGTTATGACCGTCATGCCGGGCGCCATCGCCTCGGACTTCGGCAACAACGCCACCGCGGCGATCACCATGGCCGAAGGGTCCTGGTTCAAACCGTGGGAAAAGGCAGTACAGGCGCGCGCCAAGGCCTCGCAGAACGCTCGCTCGACCAGTGCCCAGGACTTCGCCAGCGAGCTGCTTGGCTACATCCGCAATCCGATTCGCCCGGAAAACGTGCTGATCGGCTCCGGCGCACGCAGCATGGTGCGCCTCAAGCGCTGGCTGCCAACCTCGATCCTCGACAAGCGGATGCGCAAGCGCTTCAAGCTCGAATGATCAGAAGCCCGCGTCGGCATAGAGCAGGCGCTCGGCCTGCTGGTCCGCCACCTCTGAAGGTGAACGACCTTCAGCACGGCTCTGCTCGAAGATCGAGTCGAGCCGACTGCCGATGCCCTTGACCCGACCGGCAATATCGCCGCCGCCCACGCCGCGGTGGGTCAACCCCACGTGCAACAGACCACCCGCGTTGATCACGTAGTCAGGCGCATAGAGAATCTCGCGAATCACCAATTGATCGGCCAGCTCAGGATCACCCAGTTGATTGTTGGCCGCTCCGGCCACCACCGCGCAGCGCAGTTGGGTAATGCTACGCTGGTTTATCGAGCCTCCCAGTCCGCAGGGTGCAAACACGTCACAGGGCGTCTCGTAAACCGCATCCGGTGCCAGCGGCTGGGCGCCCAGCTCTTCTTCCGCCAGCCGTACCTTGCCCTGATCCAGATCCGCTACCAGCAACTCGGCACCTTCGGCCTGCAGCAACTGCGCGAGTGCATAGCCCACATTGCCGAGCCCCTGGAGGGTAACCCGCACCCCGCTTAGCGAGTCTTGCCCGAGTCGCGCGCGCACCGCCGAACGTATCCCGGCCAACACGCCAAGCGCCGTGTGCGGTGAGGGATCCCCGGCGTGGGTGGTGCTGGTCACGTGAGCAGTGTGCTGGGCAATGCAGTCCATGTCGGCACTGCTGGTGCCGCTGTCCATCGCGGTGATGTAACCACCGCGCAGAGATTCGATACAGCGGCCGAACGCCTCAAACAGCGCCGCGCGATCGGCGGTATGTGGCTGCCGCAGGATCACCGCCTTGCCGCCGCCCTGATCCAAACCTGCCAGTGCCGCCTTGTAGCTCATCCCCCGGGCCAGGCGCATGGCATCGGCGATGGCGTCTTCGACGCTGTTGTAGGCGAGGTAACGACAGCCTCCGAGCGCCGGTCCCAGGCGGGTATTGTGGATCGCCACCACCGCTTCCAGACCGGTCGCCTCGTCGGAAAAGAAGTGCAATCCTTCCATACGTTCGGCACGCATCGCTGTAAACATGTACGCTCTCCCGCTTTTTCCGGTTGTCTGAAACAACCATACACACTAAACCCGCTCCTTGCCTGCGCCTCTTTGGCAAACTTGGCATCCCCTGTATTCGGAGGTTTTACATGCGCTGGTTGCTCCCCTTTTTCACCGTGATGCTGATGGTTGTCGTCAGCACCCCTGATGCCGAGGCCCGTCGCCTGGGTGGCGGCAAGAGCTTCGGCAGTGCGCCGACCCACCAGAGCGCACCTGCTCAGCGGCAGACAGCGCCACGCGACCAGCAAGCCGCACCAGCCCGCCAGCAACCGGCTGCCGGCGCGGCCACCTCTGGTGCCAGCCGCTGGCTCGGCCCGCTGGCCGGTATCGCGGCCGGCGGCCTGTTGGCATCCATGCTGTTCGGTGACGGTTTCGAGGGTATTCAGCTGTTCGACATTCTGCTGTTCGGCCTGATTGCCTTTGTCCTGTTCAAGCTGTTCAGCCGTCGCCCGCAGGCGGCCCAACAGCGCCAGCCCCAATGGCAGCCCGCCGGCGGTGCACCGATGCAGCGCGAGCCCGTGCAGAACTGGGAGCCAGCGCGCACCGCGCAGCCCGCAGCCGCGGCAGCAGCAGCAGCACCGATTGACGCTCCGGCCTGGTTCGACGCCGAGGTATTCCTGCGTGGCGCCAAGGAGCACTTCTACACCCTGCAGCGTCACTGGCGTGACGGCGACAGCGCCGGCATGGCCGAGTACCTGTCCCCCGAGCTGCTGCAGCAATTGCTGGCCGCACGCGAGGAGTCCCCGCCGACCGCCAATGGCTTCGTCGACGAACTGACCGCCCGCCTGGACGGCGTTACCCAGACCGAAGGCCGTACCCTGGTCACCGTCAGCTTCAACGGCCTGGACCGTGACAGCGCTGACGACGCCGGCCAGTGGTTCGACGAGAGCTGGGCGCTGGAGCGCGCCGATGGTGACAACCAGCCGTGGATCATCACTGGTATTCGCCAGAACGACTGATCTGCGCGCATAAAAAAAGCCCTTGCCGGTCCCCGGCAAGGGCTTTTTTGTTGGCTGCGCGTCTGTCTCAGCGGCGCACCGGACGCTTCTGCAGTTTGCGCTGCAGGGTACGACGGTGCATGCCCAGTGCCCGCGCAGTCGCAGAGATGTTGCCATCGTGCTCGGCCAGCACGCGCTGAATATGCTCCCACTGCAGCCGATCAACCGACATCGGATGCTCCGGCACCAATGATTCCGGATCGGCCTGTTCCGATAGCAGCGCGGTCAGCACGTCATCGGCATCGGCCGGCTTGCACAGGTAGTTGCAGGCGCCGCGCTTGATCGCCTCCACCGCGGTGGCGATGCTCGAGTAGCCAGTCAGAATGACGATGCGCAGATCCGGATACAGCTCCAGCAGCTTGGGCATCAGAACCAGACCGGAATCCCCTTCCATCTTCAGATCCAGTACCGCGTAATCCGGCCGACGCTCGCGCGCAATACGCATTGCCTCTTCCGCCCCACCGGCGGTTTCGACCTGTAGGCCGCGACGGCTCAATGCCCGCGCCATGACCCGGGTAAAGGTCGGGTCATCATCAACCATCAACAACAACGGCTGATCTTCCTGGTTAATCTCTTCAGTCATCAATGTTCTCCTGTCACCACCGGCAACCGTACTTCGGTCAGGGTACCACCGCCATCCTGATTAAACAGCTTTACGCTGCCGCCCAGCCGCGAAACGGCCGCCTGACTGAGGAACAGTCCAAGCCCAAAGCCCTTCTTGCCCTTGGTCGTCACAAAGGCCGTGCCCAACTGCTCAGCGATATGCAGCGGCACACCGGGGCCGTGATCACGAATCCGCAGGGTCAACTGGCTGCTGTCCCAGTGCAGGCTGATCTGAATGTTGTCCGGGCAGGCGTCAGCTGCGTTGTTGAGCAGATTGAGAATGCCCTGCCCCAACTCGGGCGTCGCGCGCAGCTGTGGCGCGCTGCCCTCGGGCAACGGCAGCATCTGCCAGGAGGCCTCCGGGCGCATCAGCTGCCAGCGCGCCAGCAGCGCGCGCAGCCATTCGTCGCCAGGCAGCACTTTCTCCGGCTGGCGGCGACTGTCTTCGGCACTGCGCACCATGTGCTGCAGGCTCTCCTTGCAAAGTTTGACCTGCTCCTGCAGCACCGCCAGATCTTCCTGCAGCTGCGGGTCCGAGTGGTCCTTGCTGATCTCCTTGAGCAGCACACTCATGGTCGACAGCGGGGTCGACAGTTCATGTGCCGCCCCCGCAGCCACACTGGCAATACCCAGCAGCTGGGCGTCACGCACGCTCTGCTCGCGACGCTCGGCCAGGCGATCGGCGTGCTGGCGCAGGGCGTCGGCCATGCGCACCACAAACAGGCTGATCAGACCGGCGCTCATGGCGAAGTTGAGCCACATGCCGATCACGTGCAGGTTCACCAGTCCGCCGGCCAGCGGAATATCGAAGGCATTGAGCGGCATGTACCAGATCAGCAACGCGCTGTAGGACGTCACCGCCACGATCGCCAGCACCGCGGTAAAGAACCAGGGCAGCGTCGCGGCTGCGATGGTCAGCGGCACCAGATAGTAAGAAACGAAGGGATTGGTCGGGCCGCCCGAGTAGTAGAGCAATACGCTGTGGATAGCCATGTCGAACAGCAGCTGCAGGGCGTACTCGATACTGGTGACCGGCCAGTTACTGCGCAGGCGCAGCAGGGTCAGGATACTCACCGCCGCCGACACACTGAGGGTGATCAATAGCGGCGTCCACGGCAGCGGGAACCAGCCACTCAGATAAGCGGCCATCACCGAGATACTCTGGGCCAGCAGTACCAGCAGGCGGATCAACACCACGCGCCAGAGATTTTGACTGGAGGGAGACAGGGCCAGGGTGTTAGGGCTCATGAGCGATCGGTGCGGCACGCAAAAAACTCCAGTATAGGCAGCCCGCACAGCGGGGCCGAGGTGACACAGGGTCGCACAAACCGGCGCGACCGGGAATCGGGAACCTGTGCCTCTGGCACGGGTCTGACACAGCACTGAACAAGGAGAACGCCATGCGTAAACTGTTTCTGCCAATAACCGGCCTGCTGCTCGCCGGGTCCCTGATGGCCAGCGCCGCCCAGGCGGATGACGTCCGTTACAACCAGATTTCCCTGCGCGCGCAGGTTGAACAGGCGGTCAACCACGACACCATGCAGGTCACCTTCTACACCGAAGCCCAGGACCGGGATCCGGCCAAACTGGCCGAAACCATCACCCGCCGCCTCAACGCCGGGCTGGAAACCGCACGCAAGGCCAACGGCATCCGGGTCAGCAGCGGCAACCGCAGCAGCCATCCGGTGTATGACGAGAAGGGTGAAAACATTGTCGGTTGGCGTGAGCGCGGGGAGATCAGCATTGAAGGCAGCGACTTTGCAGCCATTTCCGCGCTGACCGGCGAGATGCTCGGCGAGCTGAGCCTCAGCAGCATGCAGTTCAGCCTGTCCTCCGATAGCCGCCGGCAGACCGAAGACCAGTTAATCGCCAAGGCCATCGAAGCGTTCAAGGCCCGTGCCGACATTGCCACCCGCAGCCTCGGCGGCAGCGATTACAAGATCGTCAACCTGAACCTCAACACCCAGTACGTGCAGCCGCTGCGTTACCGCGCGGAGAAGGTCATGATGGCCGCCGACATGGGTGGCAGTGCGCCGCAGGTCGAAGGCGGCCAGTCCGACGTGACCGTCAGCGCGGACGGCGTCATCGAAGTGCGCGACTAACCCCTGCCCGCCCCTTCATGCGTCCTCACGGGCGCATGAAGGCATATTCTTCGTCATCGTCCAGATTGCTGGCCAAAAAGCTCAGTTCGCTGGCGATGTCCTGCTGAGTGCGCCCCTTCTTGTAGACCGCAATCACTTCGCTCATCAGCGCGCGGGCCAGCGCCTGCTCGTCGTAACCTGCTGCGGCAGCCTTCTCAATGGCCTCAGCCATCACCTGTTGGGCAATTTTATAGGCAGACATGTCATCTCTCCTTTGTGGAAGTCCATTTGAACACCCGGGCCGCCGCTCGACATTGATCTGCCTCAGGATTTGTCGTCATCCAGCGGCGCCTGCAGGTAACGATCGGTATTGAACGTCTCAACCCAGTCCGGATGAAAGACAATTAACGCCGCGATTGCCGTGCCATTGATGAAGCCTTCCGGAAACATCACCAGCAACAGGTAGCCAACCAACTCGACCAAACTGTCCGGCGGCTGCAACTGGCCAGACCAGTGCAGCAGCCCCATGCCGGTCAACACGGTACCGACCGCGCTGAAACCGGCGGCAAAGAACCCACTGATGAAAATGTAGAGAAACAGGTTGCGCGGCTGACGCGACTCCAGCGCTCGCGACATGCCAACCGTGACCAGCACCGGTACCAGCAGCCGCAGAATACCGTTCGCCCCGAGCGCTGCAGCGTCATCCTGGCCGAGCAGCACCAACGCCAACTGCGCTAATGCACCAGCAGCCAGTGCCAGCGGCCAGTCAAGAATCAGGGTAACGGCGGTGACGCCAATGAAATGGATAGTCAGGCCACTGTCGAACTCACGCCGCACCAACCAAAGCACACCCAGCGCAAAAGCGCTGCCGTAGAACAGGTGCTGACGGCGACTGTCGGCGACCAGCTCTACCCAGCTGATCCGAGTAAGCGCCCACAATGTAGCTGCACCATAGACCAACAGGCACAGCAATGACTGCAGCGGTGTCAGTAGTGTGGCGGACAACATGGCGACCTCCCGATCCGGTGGCAGCGATGATAGCAGGCAGATCCAAAGGAGTAATGCAATCAACAGGGCAAGGGTCTAGAATGACCGCAAAGTCAGTCAAGCCTTTCCCGCAGCAACGTACTGCACCGACCACAAGAAGGCCGCCCAAATGCCCAGTCGACTGTATCCCGAAGACCAGAAGCGCGTTGATGAATACCTGTCCTCCCCGGTTCACCGGGTCGAGCGACGACCGTTCCGCGTGTGGATTCTTATCGCCATCGTCGTCGGGTCGGTGATTGGTCTGGGCCTGCTGTCACGCCTGCTGGCTCAGTTAGCGGTTGCCTGATCCCCGGCCAACCGATCACTGCCCGCCATCCCAGCCCTGACGCCCATCGTGCCCGCTTTCGGCCGTTGACTGACGCCCGTTTCCATTATCCGTGAGAAACCAAGATGTCAGACTCCAACGCATCTCCTGCAACACCCCCACGCATCGTCGTTGTTGGCGGCGGCGCCGGTGGCCTTGAACTGGTCACCCGCCTCGGCCGCAAACTCGGCCGCAAGGGCAAGGCCAAGGTCACCCTGGTCGACGCCAACATGACCCACATCTGGAAGCCGCTGCTGCACGAAGTCGCCGCCGGTTCGCTCAACTCGACCGAAGATGAGCTGAACTACGTCGCCCAAGGCAAGTGGAACCACTTCAACTTTCAGCTCGGAGCCATGACCAATCTGGACCGTGATCGCCAGACCATTCAGTTGGCCGCCATCCATGACGAAAACGGTGACGAGCTGATCGCCCCACGCGAGCTGAACTATGACTACCTGATCATTGCGGTCGGCAGCACCACCAACGACTTCAACACCCCGGGCGCTGCCGAGCACTGCCTGTTCCTCGATACCCGCGCCCAGGCCGAGCGCTTCCATCGCAGCCTGCTCAACCAGTACATGAAGGCACAGGCCGGCGAACGCGGCGCTGCACGCGAACCGATCAACGTCGCCATCATTGGCGCCGGCGCCACCGGTGTCGAGCTGTCGGCGGAGCTGCACCACGCGGCCCAGATGCTGCGCGCCTACGGCTTCAACCGGATCAGCCCGGAAGACCTCAACATCAACATCATCGAAGCCAGCCCGCGACTGCTGCCGGCACTGCCCGAGCGTATTGGCGGCCCGGTAACCGAGATCCTGCGTGATCTGGGCGTGCACCTGCATACCGGCTCACCGGTCAAGGAGGTCAAGGCCGATAGACTGATCCTCGGTAACGGTGAGGAGGTGCCGGCCAGCCTGAAGGTCTGGGCCGCCGGCATTCGCGCCCCGGCCTTTCTGGCGACGCTCGGCATGCCAACCAATCGCATTAATCAGTTGGAGGTCGACCGTACCCTGAGGGTCAAAGGTGAAGAGCGCATCTACGCTTTTGGCGACTGCGCCGCCTGCCCAACCGACGAGCCGGGCAAATTCGTACCGCCACGCGCCCAGGCTGCCCACCAGCAGGCCAGCCTGCTGGCGAAGAACCTGTGCCGAATGCTGGAGGGCAAGCCACAAAGCGAATACACCTACCGCGACTACGGCTCACTGATCTCGCTGTCGAGCTTTAGCGCAGTCGGCAACCTGATGGGCAACCTGACCGGTAACGTGATGCTGGAGGGGCGACTGGCGCGGATGTTCTATGTATCTCTCTACCGTATGCACCAGATGGCCCTGTACGGCGTTCCACGTACGCTCATGCTGATGTTGAGCGACCAGTTCGGCCGACCGACCGAACCGCGCCTGAAGCTGCACTGAGCGCCTCTGACGCCACCGACAAACCCCGCCGCGTGCGGGGTTTTGTTTTGGTGTAGTGCGGACTGCGGAGCGAAACCCTCCTCGCACCTGTCTGATAAACCTTTGCTTTAAAAATCGCAGCGATTAACCACTCCCAGCATCGCGCTGTTGCCGATTCAGCCTTTCGCCTTGCACGGCGAGCCAAGGGGGGGCTGCTTGCCCAGCCCCCCTTAGCGATCCCCCGGGGCACCCGGCTACGCG
>NZ_JAYPMU010000017.1:0-72468 GCF_038130085.1 Halopseudomonas sp.
CAGTTGATCGGCGCGGGTGATGCGCAAATCTGATTTGATCAGCGTTTCCTTAGTGCACAAAGTCTGCTGGAAGACGCGTTCAGTCTCGCCGCGCAGGTGCTCAATTCGGGCTTTCGTCCGACGTTCATGATCGCTGTCTGGCGTGGCGGTGTGCCTATGGGTATCGCCGTTCAGGAGTTCCTGGATTACCACGGCGTGCAGACGGACAATATCGCGATTCGTACCTCGTCCTACCACGGTATCGACCAGCAGAGTAAGGAGGTGCGCGTGCACGGCCTGAATTATCTGGTCAAACACGTGACTCACGAGGATTCATTGCTGATCGTCGATGACGTATTTGATACCGGGCGCTCGCTGGAAGCCATTATTAACGAGCTGCGCCAGAAGGCGCGCCTGAATACGCCCCACGATATCCGGGTCGCGGTACCGTACTACAAGCCCAGCCGCAACGAACTGGATTGGGAGCCGCATTACTACCTGCACAGCACCGACGCCTGGCTCAAGTATCCGCATTCGCTGGAAGGCCTGAGCGCAGAAGAAATCAAGGCCAACCGCCCGGTTCTATACGAGATTCTCAAGCCGCATTTGCCGTCAAACTGACGCCCCCTGTTACCAGCCGCCGATGCTCGGACGTCGGCGACTGGCGTCCTTCGCTAATACCCCCACCTATCCAACGACTCGCACTGTTTCTCCGCACGCGAGGTGGTCTTGTACGGCCTTTATCTGCATTCTGCATACATCTTGTATAGGTTTTGATAGCTTTCGCATCGCCGGAAATTAACATCCCGTCGTAGGGATTATCACGGATTAGATGCCTATATGCGGGCGGAATACGCGTTTACCAACGTTTTCTAGTCCGTATTTGCTCCTTCCTCAGCCGCAGAGCGTACTTACATGTTTAATCGAAAACTTAAAATGTTGTACAAGTCTCAAGGACGTGACTTGGCGGAGCAAAAAGCGCACATTTCGGCATTGGAAACCCACTTGGCCTGCCTGGAGTGCACGCTGAATGGCGAGATTGTCGATGCCAATTCGAAGATGCTTGCGTTGTTGGGTTATTCACACGAACGCTTGATCAATCAGTCGCACGACCTGCTATGTGGATCCGAGGAGGTTACGGGCGAGGTTCGCCGCCAGTTCTGGGCTGCGCTGGCACAGGGGAGAGCTTGCGCTGGAACCTATCGACGACTGCGCGCCGACGGACAGCCTTTGTGGCTGGAAGCGACCTATGTGCCGGTGCCGGACGCAAGCGGCACAATCAACAAGGTGGTGATGCTGGCCAGTGATGTGACTGCCGAGCGTGCGGCAGGGATGGATCAAAAGGCGTTGATGGCTGCACTGGACAAGTCGCTTGCGGTGATCGAATTCACCCCAAACGGCGAGATTATTACCGCCAACCGTAACTTCTTGGCGGCTGTTGGTTACTCGCTGCAGCAGATAACAGGCAAACATCACCGGATGTTCTGTACTGACACCTTTGCCCGGCAGTACCCACATTTTTGGGCAGAACTGGGACGTGGCGAATTTAAGTCTGGCCAGTTTGATCGTATAGACAGTCAGGGCCGTATTATCTGGCTGGAAGCGACCTACAACCCTATTGTCGACGAGCGGGGAAGGGTCATAAAGGTCGTCAAGTTTGCCACCGACATCACCGACAGGATCGAGCAGAGTCAGGCGGTGCGTCAGGCTGCCGAGGTCGCCAGCAGCACCTCCGAAGAAACTGCTGCCATCGCACAGCAGGGCATGGCGTCGCTGCAAGCGGCGGTCGAGACATCGGCACGTATTGCCGCGCAGATGGCAGATGCAACCGAATTGATTGCGCAGCTCAATGCGCAGTCCAAAAATATCGAAGAGATTGTTGCGACCATTTCGGCCATCGCTGACCAGACTAATCTGCTCGCGCTAAATGCGGCTATCGAAGCGGCCCGCGCAGGTGAGCAGGGTCGCGGTTTTGCTGTGGTAGCCGACGAAGTGCGGCAGCTGGCTGCGCGAACCAGCAAATCCACTGCGGAAATCGCCGACGTGGTTCAGCGTAATCGTGATCTGACCCGCAAGGTAACCGAGACAATCGGGTCGGCAAGCCTTACGGCTGAGGAGGGTAACGGGCGGGTTCTGCAGGTTAGCTCGATCATGCAGGAGATCCGCCAGGGCGCAGAAAATGTCTGCCGCACGACATCCGGTCTGCTCAATGTCAGGTGATTGATAGCCCGTGTCGGGCGGTTTGGGCAGGGGCATTGCGCCCCTGCCCAAACCGACCTAATTGCCCTCGCGGCGCAGCGCCTGCGGCGAGAAGTCGCGCGGTGACAATACGGCGTTGAAATCGTACATCGGCTCGTTATTGTCGAGACCGTCGACGAAGTAATTACCCTCCCGCAGGTGATAAAGGGTTTCCAAGGTGCTGCTGAACATTGGCACGTCGTAATAGCTGATCGGGTGGCTTTCCTGCAGGCCGATAAGCTCGCCATCCTTGTCGCGCAGGTCGACAGCGAGAATCTGCCAGCTGTCCTCATCGAGATAGAAGCGCCGCGCCGCGTAAGGGTGGTGGTAGCCAGTGCGCAGGGTCGCCTCCACAACCCAGACCCGGTGTCGCTCGTAACGCAACAGTTCCGGGTTTAGCGTTCGTGGCAAGACGATCTGATCGTAGGGAATGCCCTGCTGATGGACCTGATAGCTGTTGTAAGGCACCAGCATTTCCTGCTTGCCGATCAGCTTCCAATCGTAGCGATCCGGCGCGCCGTTAAACGAGTCGACCACGTCCGCGGTGGCGAGGTCGCTGGTGTCTGGCTGCACGGAGTCATACGCCAGCGTGGGCAGGCGACGAACACGACGGCTATCGGGACTGTAGCGCCAGGCGCGGCGGGTGGTCAGAACCTGGTCAAGCGGATCCTGCACCACCAGTGCCGTCCCGGCCAGCTTTGACGGTGCAGTGACAACATACTTGTAGTAGAGCAGGGTGTTGTCCAACCGCTCGGTGGTCATGCCTTCGCGGTTGTAGACGTAGTAGATCGCCCGGTCGCGCTTGATCAGGTTAGCCTTGCCGTTGATCACCACGGCCTGGCTGTTCACGAAGCGGGTCTGCTCGCCCTTGTAGTGCAAGATATGGTTCCAGATGGCTTCCATTCCCTCCTGCGGGATCGGGAACGGAATGCCGGCGGCGGCTCCGCGCAGTCCGTTGCCGTTGGCAATCAGCTCGGCGCGAGTGGCGTTGGCGCGGGTCGCGCGATAAATCCGCTCTGGCGCAGCGGCGCTGCGGCGGCTGGGGAATACGCGCAAGTAATACTCAGGGTTGCGCTTAAGCAAGTCGACCAGGCCGGCAGGGAGCTGCTCTTGGTATTGGCCGAGATTGGCGACATCGACGCAAAACAGTTCCGGGTCGCTGCTGTATGGGTTGAGATGATGCATGCCGGGGCGGTAGCCCGCCGGAGCAGTGACGCCACCGGTCCATGCGGGGATGCTGCCGTCGGCGTTAGCCGCCTGCACGGCGCCAAGTGGAGTGAGATCCCGTCCCAGTCGTTCAGCCTGGCTGGGGTCTACCTTGGCCTGAACCTGACTGGTAGCAACAGCCAAGGCCAGTGAGGCAATCATCGTGCGCATCGTCGTGCTCCTTGCAAACCGAGCTGCAATGCCATGGGCGAGCCGATTTGCGCTGTATTAATTAGAGAAACGGCTTCGTGGCCAGAAGCGGCGCGCATTGTAGCGTTAAAAATCTGGCGCTATTGAATTGGCAACAAAACGCTACACGTCATTCGCTGGATCTGTGAGCTGGTTGGCTGTTGCCAGGGCAGTCAGCATGCAGCGGCCCAGTTTATTTCAGCTTCGGTCAGCGCACGCCCGATAGGCGATCCGGAGATTGGCTCAATGCCGTTTGGTTCTGAACTGGCCGATCAGTTGCTCCAGTTGCTGCGCCGAGTCAGTCAGTTGCTGGGTATTGAGTGCCGTGTCCTGCAGCTCGCGCAGCACCCTGTCACCAAGATTGCTGAGCTGGCTCAGGCTCGCGGAAATCTCGGTGCTGGTGCGCGATTGCTGCTCGGCCGCCGCAGCGACCTGACTGGTCATATCTGTGATGGTATCTACCGAATCGGCGATGGATTTCAGTGCAGAACGCGAGTTCTCCACCTGCTGCTGCATGTCTTCCGACTGCCGGTGACTGCCCTGCATTGAGCTGACAGCCTTGGCGGTGCCGGTCTGCAATGAATCAATGATGCTGCGAATCTCGTCGGTGGACGCCTGCGTCCGGCTGGCGAGGGTTCGAACCTCATCGGCTACCACGGCGAAGCCGCGCCCCTGTTCGCCAGCTCTTGCGGCTTCGATGGCTGCGTTCAGCGCCAGCAGGTTGGTCTGCTCTGCAACTGAACGTATCACCTCCAGCACGGAGTCGATGGTGTGGGATTGTGCGTTCAATTCGTCCACTGCCGCGCCGGCCTGGGCGATATCCCGGGCAAGCACACGCATGGTTTGGGCTGTGGTATCCGCAGCACGCTGGCCGTCAGCAGCATGGCTATTGGCCTGTCTGGCTGCGTCGGCGGAATCGGACATGCGCTGCGCTACTTCGTCCGAGGTTGCGCTCATCTCTTCAACCGCCGAGGCAATGGTGTCGAGCTCGCTGTTTTGCTGGTTGTAAGAGGCCTCTGCTTTGCTCATTGCCAAGCCAACATCGGTTGCGATGCGGCGGTTGTTCGCCACAACGTCGCGTAATTCATCGATCACTTGTGCCAGCTTGTCGGTAAATGCGTTGAACCCCATGGCCAGCTCGCTTACCTCATCGTTGCCGCTGGCGTCCAAAAGGCGCGAGAGATCACCATCACCGGTCGCGATGTCGTGCATCGCTGAGACTGCGTGGGCAAGAGGGCGACTGACGCTCAGAGCGATCAGCAGGTTAATACCCACCAAAAGCAGTAAGCCCAGCGCCGCAACGGTCAGTTTGGGCAGCATATCGGCCCAGAAGGTCTCACTGACGTCATCCAGATAGATGCCCGACCCCAGAATCCAGCCCCAAGGTTCGAAGCCCGCAACGTAGGAAATTTTTGCCACGGGGTCGGTGACGCCAGGTTTTGGCCACATGTACTCAACAAAACCGGCTGATTCTGCCTTCACCACCGCGACCATGTCGCGGAACAGGTACTTGCCGTTAGGGTCCTGGATTTCGGCGACGCTGTTACCCACCAGTTGAGTGCTGAAGGGATGCATGACCATCTGCAGGTCGTTGGAGTGTATCCAGAAATACTCATTGCCGCCGTAGCGCATACCTTGCAGAACGCTCGCCGCTTGCTGTTGCGCCTGCTGCTCGGTCAGCTCGCCGTTCTTCTGCTGTTGATGGAAGTACTGGATTACCCCGAGACCCGATTCAACCAAGTGCTGGGTTTTCATCGCGCGGCCGTCCAGCAGGCTCTTGCGATAGTCGATTGCGAAGGCCGTGACCAGCCCCAGCACAATGAGCAACACCAGCAGGGTGACGGTTATCAGGCGTTGGAGAATGGAGAAGCGGCGCAGCATATTCATGGCGAAAGCTCCCGGGGATATGCCATTAGCGCAACGGTGCCGGTCAGGCATGGCGCAAAGCTATTATTCTTGCGTTTCTGTCAGCGTAGCAGGCACGGGAAAAAGCGAGACCGCAGAATGTGTTGATGGGCGTCGTTTTGGATAAGAGGGGATGTTGAAGCAGTGCGATGAGCCGCTTGAAGGATGGGTTCACCCGTCAGCGTCAGGATGTGATTATTTTTCTCAATAAATTACATAGAGCTAATTCGTTTTCCTAAACATCCGGGCTGCCTGATGATGCTCCCCATGTTCAACACAATCAGCGGGGGAGCAACACCATGAGGATACTCAAGCGCATCATCAAACGCGGGGCGGCAGAGCAGTCGGCAAAGCCCGAATTGGCGCATCCTAACTTCTGGATGTACCAGTAAAGTTACGTCGCCTCAGGCCGCGCCGGGCTCTTCCAGCTCGGCGAGGGCTTCCGGATTGCTCTTGAACGCTTTAGCGAACAGGTCCCGGTTACGAGCCATGTAAATGCTCACTTCTTCGGCTAGCTGTTCACCCAGCTGTGGGACAGCCTTCTGCAATACCTCGCTCAGGGTTTCCGCCAGTTCCAGCATCTTGTCATGACGATCGGCTTGGGCTTTATCCATGAAAAGTTGCTCCGGGTCTCTGCTGCTGCGATAAACAATTTCAACGGCCATGTGCACCTCTGGCTTGTTGGCGAGTGGGGTAATCGGCGCTGCCGATCTGACTTGTCGCTATTCTACTGTATGAAAATACAGTGTAAAGCGGCATCTTAAGACGTGATCATCGCAAGCTTGTAACCTCCCGTCAGATCGCTGCGATTGTGTCAGCCTGGCGGAAGTCCGCAGTGCGTCATTGCAATAGGTTTAATCGCCGCGCAGGTACCGGTTTTTACGCGCGTTGATCGTCATAAGAATGATCCAGTACGCAAGGCTCACGGTAACTGGCACGTACAGCCAGCGTGGATCCTGAATTTGCAGCATTGAAAGCGCATCCAGCGCGATGACCAGCAGCGTTACCAGATGCAGCGGACCCGGCACAAACAGACTGCTGTTGAGGATCTTGTCCTCCAGCGGACTGAGGTTGTCGCAATTGTTGGCGATGCCGCACGCAGCGAAGAACAGCACCAGAGCACCAAACAGCAGGATCAGATTCAGCAGTAGAGGGATCAGCACGAGCGTTCCTTGCAGGCGAGGTAGCGGATTAGGTCGGATCAGCGTGGAGGTTAACCCAGCTTGTCTCGAAACATGAAGTACACCGCAGCCAGCAAGCAGAGCCCGGCCCACAAATAGTCAAGTTTCAGCGGTTCTTTGAGATACATCACCGAAAATGGCACAAACACCGAGAGGGTTATCACTTCCTGGATGATCTTCAGCTGCCCGACCGACAGGACGCCATAACCGATTCGGTTGGCTGGTACCTGCAGCAGGTACTCAAACAGTGCGATGCCCCAGCTGACCAGTGCGGCGATGATCCAGGGCTTGTTGTTAAGCTCCTTGAGGTGCGCGTACCAGGCAAATGTCATGAAGATATTGCTGAAGGTCAGCAGCACAATGGAGATCAGCACAGGGTGCATGGAGGCTACTCGAAAGGAAAGGTGCGGACTTGCTCAGCGCTGGCCTTGCATTGGATGTGAGCGGATATTCGCGCGAGCTAACAGCCTTTGACAAGATGCTCAGACGTTTTGGGACGGGGGCGCCGCGACGACTGTCTCAGTTACGGCGCTGGTGCCCGTTTGCAGCAGGTTTTTGATTGACGCCAAAGCCAGTGCCAGAAACGCGATGGCGCAGATACGGTAGGTCAGTCGTGCCCAACGGCGGCCGGCATTGCGGAAGACCCGATCGACAATCGCTGCGCAGACAAACGCCCACGCCACCGAGGCGGCCATAAAACCGGCGAAGAACATGCCGTAATCGGTAAGTGTCGGATTGGAAACACCTACCGCGCCCATGGCGCTGCCCAGTGCTACCCAGTAGGCGACGTTCTGGGGGTTGGTCAGCGACAGCACAGCGCCGGCGCGTAAGGCGCGCTTGCGGCAAGAGCCCCCGGACTGGGCATCCACCGAAAACTCCTGATCAGCACTCGACCACGACTCCCATGACAGCCACAGCAGATAGGCTGCGCCGGCTATCGCTACCGGAATCTGCAACACTTCCATCTGCAACAGCAGGCCGACTCCGCCCAGACCGAGAATGGCCCAGGTCGCATCGCCAACCAACGAGCCGATCTGCACAGCAAACGCCGAGCGGAAACCGCCACGGATACCTTCGCGCACTGTTTCAGCGAAGACCGCGCAGGGCGCAGCGTTGAAGATCAGACCAAGGGCAGCAGCAGCGAAAAACAGGGTAAGCATGATGTATCCGGCGAATTCAGGCGCGGCATGATGTCATTTGTCGCGCTGGCAACCAAGAGGGCGTACAAAAAATTGTGCAATAAATGCCCAGTGCAAGGCGCATGACCGCCGGGTGGCGAAAACTCAATTGCCTCGGCTGACCTCCGGGGCTTGAACCTGCTCGCTTGGCGGAGCGCCGGCGATGGCAGGTTGCAGCAGATTTTTGATCGACGACAGCGCCAACAACAGAAACGCGATTGCGCACAGGCGATAGGTGAGCCTGGCCCAGCGCTGACCTGTGTTACGGAAGACCCGATCAACGATCGAGGCGCACACCACGCACCAAACCAGCGAGGACGCCATGAACCCCGCGAAGAACAGGCTGTAGTGCGTCAGCGTCGGTTCTGCCACACCAACCGCGCCCATGGCGCTGCCAAGAGCGGCCCAATAGGCAACGTTCTGTGGATTAGTGATAGACAGCAGCACCCCGGAGCGCAGCGCGCGACGGGTATCGGCATGGCTGTTGGCACCTTCGATCACAAACTCCTGACTGGCGGCGGACCACGAGTCCCACGATAGCCAGAGCAAATATGCCGTGCCCGCTATGCCAATCGGCAATTGCAGGGCCTGCATCTGCAGTAGCAGGCCAACGCCAGCCAGGCCGAGAATGGCCCAGGTCGCATCACCCACCAGCGATCCCACCTGCACCGCCAGTGCCGAGCGGAAACCGCCGCGCACGCCTTCGCGCACGGTCTCGGCGAAAACAGCACCGGGAGCAGCATTGAATATCAGGCCTAACACAGCAGCGGTGAAAAAGAGGGCAAGCATGGCGCGTCTCGCAGAGCGGAGGGCGAGATCATGGCATCTGCGGATACTAGACCCAAGCGGGATTTTGCAATGGTATGTAAAGCTAATGGATGCTGCCGAAATCTATCAGATCTCTGCCTCGTCTTCGGGGGCGGGGATGCGAAATCCCGCTGGTACGCGATGGGCTTCGTAGCGGGTTTGCGTCTTCAAACTCTCGTATATGAAACGGTCAGGATGCAGTTCGAGCATGCGGTAGGCGTCGTAGTTGAAGGCGTCACTCGGATCGGAGGGGTCGAACGCATCGTCATAAAGCCACCCACGAAAAATGGTGAAGTAGACACCCGCTGCGACACCCCATTGACCCGCTTCACGAGAGAAGTTCACCTCGCCGTCTGCATTGGTGGTTTGAAAGTCGACCTCATAGGTTCCGTCACCGTAGTGCCGGTTAAGCCATTGGTGGCGGGAGCCATCCTCGCGCACAAGCGATCCGTACCAGTTGCCAACTACCCCGTCCCAGACGCGTTGATCGTCGTTTTGTGTCTTCTTCGTCCAGCTTTGGACGAACTCCGGTAGCGGAACGGATTCAAGCTCTTGTTTGCACCCACCGAGTAGGGCCAAAGACAACAGAATGATGACTCGAACGGACATGTGCGGCTCCCGCGTACCGGATCAGAGCCCAGTCAAGCACAGTCTGTCGATGGCGGAAAGTGGCGCACTATGCAGCTTACTGGAACAGGGCAAACGCGTTTTTAGCGCTTGCCCTGCGACGATCAGTAGAAGGTGTACTTCTGCTCGATCTCGCGCTTGCTGAGGATGTAGGTCGCGCTGTCGATCTCACCCACTGTCAGCTTGTCGTCGAGAGCAGATAGCTCCGCATCCATTTCGCGCTTCAACTTGTGCTTGGTGATGTCGTAGTTGATGGTTTTGGAGCCGTCGTAGCCGCTGACTGGATCCCAAAAAACGGAGAGCGGCCAGAACAGCAGGTTTACGAAGCCGTAGCCCGGTTCCCGAGCGTAGAACGAGCCAAAACCTGGCAGAATGCCAAGCACAGCTCCTGTGGTTGGATTCTTTTCCTCAACCAACACGCCTTTGGCTTGCATGGCGCTGTATTCACGTTCTTGAATGGAGTTGAGGCCAGTGGCACACCCGGTCATCAGTGCCACGGAAGCGGCAAGTGCAGCAATCTTTCCGTATTTCTTCACGTACGATTCCTTTTTCATCTAGTGCGGCATACATCATCAAGGCTGGTAAACGCTAAACCAGGAGTCACGCGTGATAGCACTGTGCCCTCCATGGCGACCCGATTTTGCTGGTGAAAAGGCGCAAAGTCCAGCAGCACTTGCCACCTGCAGGGATGTCCTTTGCGGCGCAGCAGCGTGGCGCAAAGAGGAAGCTTTAGTGGCGCCTACTGTCCGTGAGCCGTGCTTTTGGCGCTTACGTTCCAGTAACCGCCTAGCGCCGATCAGAGCGGTTTTCGGGGCGCTCTCGTTGAGTATGAGCGGGTAGCCAACAACATGGGGATTGGTCGCACCGAGACGCACAGCCCGGTGTGATACGCGATTCCCTCCAGGCCCCCGATGCTGCGGAACCAGAGAGCAGGACGGTGCGCGGCGTCGCGATGTTGGGATATCAACCAGTAAAAGAGCAACAGTCACTAGTGCCGCGGATAACCTTCCACGCTCGCCACTATCTGATTCGGCGAAGGTTACGACTTCTGCAGCGCAGCAAGAAACCCTGCCAGCGCCTGATCAAGCAGCAGAAGCTGGTCTTCGGGCAACGGGGCCACAAGCTGATGCTGGGTCTCTACGTGCGCGGCGATGGCTGCAGAAATCAGCTTGTGGCCTTCAGGCGTTAGCGAGATCAGAAAACCTCGGCCGTCATTGGGATTCTTCACCCGTTCAACCCACCCAGACTTTACCAACTGATCAATGCGGTTGGTCATCGTTCCTGAGGTGACCATGGTCGATGCGATGAGGTCACCGGGCGACAGGGCATAGGGTGGCCCTGCGCGAAGCAGCGTTGCCAGTACGTCAAAACTGGCACCGTTGAGCCCGAACCCGCCCCAAGTCTTTTCCATCGCCTGAACCAGTATCTGGTTCAGCAGCTTTATTCGGCCGATCGTGCCCATAGGCGCGACGTCCAGGTCGGGGCGTTCGCGTCGCCACTGGCTGAGAATGCGTTCAATGTGATCCATGGGGCGTAGCTTTTCACGGAGTTATCTTGACGTCAAGATTGAATCTATTTATCTTGGCTTCAAGATAAATTCAGGAGTAGCCATGATCAATCTTGAAACCACAGTTGCCCCCGCGCTCCGTTTCAAATGGGCGGTGCCGCTTCTCAGCCTGGTTGGTGGGGGAGTGCTGCTTGGCCTGTCGACCAATCTAGCCAAAACGGCCAGCGAGATGAGCCTTTCTCCATTGGCGTTTCTGTTCTGGTCTGTTGTCGGAGCGGCAGCGATATTGTTGAGCCTTGCTGCAGGCAGGCGCGAGTTACCGCCAATCAATGCGCGATCGCTGGAGTACTACCTGGTGTCGGCATTGCTGGGCGTCGCCGGGTCCAACCTGTTGTTCTTCAGCGCCGTTCCGCACGTTGGTGCGGGTTTTGTCGCGCTGCTGATCTGTTTACCTCCTTTGCTGACATACGCAGGTGCGCTGTCGCTCAAGATGGAGCGCTTCCAATGGCTGAGAGCCGCGGGCGTCGTCGTCGCGCTGGCGGGCGCCGCAGTCTTGGCCGCTGGGAAGTTCTCGACTGTCGGCAGTGACCGGTGGTGGATTGTGCCGGTGCTGGTCGGAACTGGGATGCTGGCAGCGGGTAATTTGTATCGCACGCTGCGCTGGCCTGTCGGGGCGTCTGCCAGCGCCTTGGCCCCGGGCATGTTGGTGGCGGCAGCCATCCTGCTGGCCGCTGCGGCAAGTTTCCCCGGTCTCTCGCTGCGCGTCCCGCTGAATCAAGCTCCGGTGCTGATCCTTATCGCCACTCATTCGCTGGTGTTCGCGGCGATGTTTCAGTTGTTGTTTGTGCTGCAAAAGACCGGAGGGCCGGTGTTACTGAGCTTGCTTGGTTCGGTCGGAGCTTTGACCGCGGTCCCGGTCGCCATTTTTTTGCAAGGCGAAGCGCCACCGCACGGGTTGCTGCCGGGGGCGCTACTTATCGGAACGGGCGTTGCGCTGCTGACCTTTGGCAAAGTTTTACGTTGATTTTTAACTCGCTCGCAAGGAGACGGATCATGAATATTGCAGTTTTGGGTGCTACCGGAGACGTAGGCAGCAGAGTTGTGTGCGAGGCGTTGCAGCGTGGCCATCGGGTGACTGCGTTCGTGCGCTCATCGCGTCGGGCGGCAGATATCCCGGAGGGAGTCACCATCGTGGTTACCGAGATTGGAGATGCGCACACTCTGGAGGCGGCGCTGGATGGGTACGACGTCGTTATCAGTGCCCTGCGTCCGACAGAGGGCAAGGAAGAAACCCTGCCAGAACTGACTGGTGCAGTACTGGATGCCGTTGCAGCGTCTGGCTCGCGGGTGCTGGTGGTCGGTGGCGCGGCCCGCCTGTTGGTGCCGGGCGAGGGTGGTAAGACGGTGCTGACGACACCCGGTTTTCTGCCGCCCGAAATCGTACCCATCGCCACGGCATGCCAGCGTCAGTATGAACGCTGCCTTGACGAGACGCGGGTGGACTGGACGTACGTTTCACCCGCGGCAATGCTGCAGGCCGGGGAGCGAACAGGTCAATATCGCTTGGGGAGCGACACGTTGGTGACGGATAGCCAGGGTAGATCGCACATTTCGATTGAAGACTTTGCGGTCGCACTGATTGATGAGGTGGAACAGCCTCGGCACGTGCGCAAGGCATTCACACTCGGCTACTGAGTCAGAGTGGAGCGGCGCAGCCTACGCCAATGACGGCGCTTGTTCACTGATACACACCCGGTTGCGGCCGCTGTGTTTGGCCTCGTACAGCGCTCGATCCGCTCTGGCGAGAGCGGATTGGATGCTGTCGTGCTCGGTGTCGATCTGCGTGACCCCGAGACTCAGCGTGACGTGCAGCGGCGCATCAGTGCCGCTTTCAAACAGGGTGCGTTCAACCGATGTGCGTATCCGTTCGGCGCAGAGCATGGCCTGTTTCAAGTCGGCGTCGGGGAGCAATATGACAAATTCTTCGCCGCCAAAACGGGCCAGCAGGTCACGATTTCGACTGCAATTTTTCAACGTCTGGGCGATACGCACCAGCACCTTGTCGCCAGCAGGATGCCCCCAGCGATCATTCACCTGTTTGAAGTGATCAATGTCGGCAATCATGATCGTCATCGGTTGCTTCTGCTGTTGGCACAGCGCCAACAGGTATTCCGCTTCGGCTGCAAAGTGGCGACGGTTATGCAAGCGTGTCAGGGGATCGGTGGACGCCTGCTTTTTTAACTCATCCTGAGAGGCGCGGATACCCTCCAGAATCTTGATACGGTGAGAGATGATGAACGCCAGCATCAGCGCTTCGAGCATGATGCCAAGCCCCGTGCCATGACTGACGATGTAGTTCGGCTTGATTAGCCCCTTGTAGAAGATCACCGCAAGCACATTGAACAGCACGAACAGCAGGTGACCAATCAGGAAGTACTTGGCCAAGGGGTTGCCCTTGCGCAACAGCGAGATGCTGACCGACAGGGTCACGATCATCATCACCAGGGCCATGCTGCTCGCCGGCTTGAGTGCCCCGGAAATATCAAACAGGCCCCACACGAACATGCCGCACAGCGGCACCAGAACGGCTTGCAGAAAGCGGTGCTCAAGCGGGTATTGCTGGCGGGTTTCAAAGATCGCCATCATGAACAGCAGCAAGAAGATCGGCATCGTGATCAGGGAGATATTCAACATGAATACCTCCGAGCCATAGACGTCGAACAGGCTGGCGACGAGGCCGTATGACAGGGCAATCCAGACCAGACCCGAAATAAGGTAAAACGAGTAGTAGATGTTCTCGATTTTGCTGGTCGCGAAATACAGCAGCACGTTGTAGAACACCAGTGCCAGCATCATGCCGACCAGCAGCGCAACATCGTTGGCAACACCTACCAGCGCGCGGCGTGAGTGCTCCTGATCGAGGATGTCGATGGCAAACCACTGGTGTGAATAGGCAAAGCTACGGATATACAGGGTGGTGCTGCTGTCCGGGGGCAGGGTAAGAGGGTAAACCGCATTGCCGCGGAACATTATGCGGCTGTCATGCGCCTGCTCAAGATCCAGTTCGGCGCTGTGCACTAGCGCGCCGTCACGTTCCTCGAAAAAATCAACCGATCGCACGTGGTACGCATGAGGCAGGTGAATGTTCAGTGCCAGGGTCTGGCCGCTCTGGTTCTCGATCGGAAGGCGGAACCAGGTAACCCTGGCGTTAGTGCCCAATGTGGTTGTGCTGCTGGTTTCCTTGAATTGCTGCTGACGGACTTGGTCGTAGCTCAACTCCCAGCTGTCATCGATGTAATAGCCGATACGAAAGTCTGTGAGGTTTACTTCAGGGGACTCGATCTGAATGCGCGGTTCGGCGACCACGCCGCAGCTCAGCAGCATAAGCAGGTAAAACTGCAGCAAGGTACGGCTTACACCCATTGAGGATCATCCATATCGATAGATTACGAGCGTCGTCATGGCACTCGGCCAGCAAATATTAATTGAGTGTTCAGGTTGTACCAAGCGTTCAGTTATTCCGCGACTGCGCTATTTGCTCTCCAGGGTTCATGATTCTTGGCGTCGCAACGGGGGTGCTACCAGAGAAGAACGGGTTTGGCCGACTTTTGCCAGTCAGCTTCCAGCTAAGCATTTTGAACAGAATTTTGCGCATATAGCCGCGTGAGGGGGTCGCCCGGACTTGCTCGCGTGGCACCTCTGCGGTCGCTCCGCCCAGGTTCACCCGCGCACGCACTGGCCCAGTTTTGCATTCGGCATCGGGGTCGCTGATGAAACTGTGCAGCAGGCCCACCAGTGGAACTCGCGGTGCAAGAGTGTTGGCCATGGGGGTGTTGCAGCATCCGGCTTACCAGCGGTATAGACCCTTCTCACTCAGGCGCAGACAGCGGATTTGATCGTGGCCCTGATGAATTTGCAGTCGTGCTGGCGGCAGTTGATAAATATCAGTACCCCCCTGTGCGTCGAGCACCACGTCTGCGGCGTTCAATGCGTGAGCAAAAGCCTGGCAGTCGCGGCAATAACAGACCACCCGAGTACCTTCGCTGGGGTATACCTTGATCGCACGTCCTTTGACGTGGCCGCAGCGGCATTGCAGCGCGAGGTTATCCATATGAAACGGTTCCTTGTTCGACGGTTTGATCTTAGTAAAGACCAGCGCAGGGTTGTATTGCCATTGGGTTCTTCGGTTGTACCACGGTGCCGCTTAACGGGCACATGCCACTGCCGTTGTATCCAGCAGGAAACGAGTGGCCTTATCCTTCGGCAGCGGCTTGCTGAACAGGTAGCCTTGAAATATATCGCAGTCCATCGCAGCGAGAATTTGCTGCTGCTCGATGGTTTCAACACCTTCGGCTACGACCAGTAAACCAAGCTTGTGGGCCAGTGCAATGATGCCAGCACAGAGGTCTGCCTCGCGTGGATCACTCGCAATTTGCTGGATGAAACTGCGGTCCAGCTTGATCTTGTTTACCGGCAGTCGCTTCAGATATGCCATGGACGAATACCCTGTACCAAAATCATCTATCGACAGCACCACAGCAAGGTCACGCAGGCGCTGCAGGTTGGCAATCGCCATCTCGGGATCGTGCAGCATCATTGATTCGGTGACTTCCATGTGCAGCATGTCTGGCCCAATCTGATACTGCTTCATCAATGCAGTAACCCGCGTGATCAGCTCAGATTGCGCCAGCTGAGCCGGGGACAAGTTCACTGCGATTGAGATATTGAGACCCTCGCTAGCCCATGCTGCCATCTGACGGCAGGCTTCGCTGATGACCCAATCGCCTATCTGTACGATCAGGCCAAGCTGTTCGGCCAAGGGTATGAAACGGTCGGGCGGGACCATGCCGTGCCCCGGGCGACTCCAGCGCAACAGTGCCTCGACGCCGGTAACTGCGCCGTCGGCTGCGGCGATCTTGGGTTGGTAATAGAGCTCAAACTGGTCCGCTGGTAAGGCTGCGCGCAGGTCCCGCTCAAGGTCCAGTCGTTCACTGACGGCAGCTCCCAGCGAGGTCGAGTAGAAGCACCATTGGTTTCGCCCCAGATCTTTGGCGTGATACATCGCAGATTCGGCATTGGCCATGAGCGCCTGCGCGCTGTCGCCGTCATCGGGATACAGACTGACACCCAGGCTGGCGGTGAGATGGAAGGGTTGGTTGTTGATCTGAAACGGTTCGTTCAGGCGCAGACGAATCCGTTCGGCGAGCGACGCCGCGTCGCCAGCGTTAGCCAGCGTTAGCCAGGCCTGACAACAACACCGCGAAGGTATTGCCGCCCATTCGGCCGAGGTGGCCGCTTAGCCAGCTAGCAGACTCCAGGCGCTGGGCTGCCTGACGCAGTACCTCGTCGCCAGCGTGCTGCCCGAGCGTGTTGTTCAAATACTTGAACTGATCCAAATTGAGCACGATCACCGCGAGCTTCTTGCCGCGCTGATCGACCGAGTTTATCTGCCGGTCCAGCAGCTCGTCGAATGCCACGCGATTGAACAGCCCGGTCAACGGGTCTGTGGTTCGCGCCTGTTCGATGTTATGACGCAGGGCCAGCAGCTCGGTGATTTCAGACGAAAAGCCGATCAGGGCGTTGGGGTGGCCTGGCAGATGAATGGGCATCTTGATCGACCAAAAATGCCGAACTTTACCGTCGATGTCGACCAACAGCTCTTCACTGGTTTGACGACTCTGAGAGTCGAGCACCTCGCGGTCCAGCGCCATCAATCGACGCGCCACATCGGGTTCGTGCACATCCATGTCAGTCCGACCGACGATATCCTCGTTCTGCTGACCGTATAACGAGACTACGCGTTGATTGGCATAGAGGTAGGTGCCGTCGAAATCCTTTACGTAGATATAGGCGTCGACGTTGGAGAGGATGGTATTTAGCAGCCGGTTGTGGCGAATGGAGTTTGTGGTATTGAGGAAGCTGTCGTTCAGCTCGGAGGAGATCCCGCTGAGGCCTATTATCTGGTTATCTTCGCCCCGAATCGGCACCTTGATGGTCCAAAATACCCGCGGTTTGCTCTCATGCAAGAGCAGCATCTGCTCTTCTTCGTGAATTTCGGCGCCATGTTCCAGCACTTCGCGATCATTACGAACCAGCGACTCCGAGTACGTCATATCCATGAAGGCACTGTCGTCTCGGCCGAGAATGTCCTGCTGCGGTTGATCGTAGAGATCGCAGACCGCTTTGTTGGCGTAAATGTAACGTCCTTGCCGGTCTTTGGCGTAAACATAGGCGCCAACGGAGTCAAAAAGGGCACGCAAGGTGGTGCCGGTCGTATCGGCGGAGCTGCGGTCCATTGCCATTTGCTGGTCTCTTTAGTTGCTCGGTACACCGAAGTAAACCAACGGTGCGGTGCCAGCGTATAAATGGGCGCGGGCGTATCGAATATGGCAAATAAAGAGCTTAATTACAAAGTACTAAGTATGTATCAATAGGCTACTGTAGTGATTGATGGCATAGGGCTATTGATCAAGGTCAGCTTGTTGACTGCCCGGCGGGACTACACTTTGTCTCGTTCGGTACTAAATATGCGTAGTGCAGTGCTTGTATTTGGCAGTTACAGGGGGCTGATTTGCAGATCAAAGAACGGGCTGAGCGCAACGCACACGCACTGGGGAGCGTTGATCGCAAGGCGTTTATTCTCAGTGACGGGCAGCCGCGCGTTGCTGGTCGTGGTATCCCCCCGCAGAAAGCGGTCGAACAGATTCTGGAGGCGTGCCGGATCGAGCCTGACTCGCGGGTGCTGCATCTGGGCTCAGGTTCAGGTTATCTGACCGCGGTACTGGCGATGCTGGCCAAAGAGGTCGTGGCGGTGGAGCGTTTACAGCCGCTGGCCGATTTTTCTCGGCAAGCTCTCGCAGCGCAGGGGCTGACAAATGTCACCGTGCGTTGTGCCGACGCCGCGCTTGGAGCAGCAGAACTTGGCCCCTTTGATCTGATTCTGGTATCCACCCCAAAGATCACTACCCGCGAGCCGCTGTGGGATCAATTGGCGCTGCGCGGTGAGTTCCTTTGCATCGAAATCGGCGACGCCTCCCGCCAGGTACTAATCAAATACATCAACCGCGGCAATAAGCGGATTGCGCGCAGTGAGCACGGATTTATCGAATTCGTCACCAATGGCGACGACATCTACGTCGAGCTCGGGTTTGTCTCCCCAGAAATGCTGCGCGAGGCGAGGACGCAGGCTGCGCGCAACCGCACTCTGGTCGTTGATGAAATCAGCCGCTTGCAAAATCTCGACGCGCAAAAGCTCTACCGCGCCCTGTCTGACCAGTATGGCTTGCCGTTGCTGAGTGCCAACGAGGTGATGGCGCGTATCGATCCAAAATTGCACGCCAACCTGTCTCGCGCCTACCTTAGCCACGAACACATCATTCCGATCAGCTCAGATGGCAAGGCGGTAACGGTCGCCTGTCGCGATCCCAATGCGCCAATGGCGGAGGTTCAGCAGCTGTTTCCCGGACTGCAGATTAACCGGGTGCTGGTAACGCCAGTTGATTATCGGCGCATCTGGGGCGCGCTGGAGCGCGGTGGCAAGACCCTCGATCGAACCGAGCAGGCGACCCTCAGTAGCAGCGACAGTGATCTGCTGGCCTCGCAGGGCGATAACAGCGAAGCCAAGCTGGTCAATCTGTATGAAGCCTTGCTGCTGGATGCCGTCGCCGATCGGGCCAGCGATATTCATCTGGAGCGCTACGGCGCCAACATCCGGGTACGCCTGCGGGTAGATGGAGAGCTGCGCGATCTGAACCACTATTACATCACGCCAGCGGAATACGCAGGGCTGATCAACGTGGTCAAACTGCGCTCGGAGCTGAACATCGCCGAACGCCGGTTACCGCAGGGCGGCCGCTCGCAGGCACGGGTTGGCGATGCGCGGTTTGATCTGCGGGTGCAGGTGCAGCCGTCGCTGCACGGCGAACACGTGGTCATTCGCCTGTTGCCGCAGAACTCGTCGTTGATCAGCATCGAAAAGCTGGGCATGCAGGAGCATATCGCCAATGCTTACCGGCGATTGCTGCGCAATCCCGCCGGGCTGGTGCTAGTGGTAGGGCCTACCGGTTCAGGTAAAACCACCACCCTCAATGCCGGTCTGCAGTTGCTGGCCGAGGACACCACGCGCAAGGTCATCACAGTCGAAGACCCGATCGAGTACTCGATCGATAACATCCAGCAAACCCGCGTGCGGCCGGATATCGGCTTCAACTTTGCCGATGCCATGCGCTCATTCGTCCGTCAGGATCCGGACGTAATTCTGGTCGGCGAAATCCGCGATCACGAGACTGCACAAGAAGCCATTCGTGCCTCGCAGACCGGCCACGTGGTGCTTTCGACGCTGCACTGCAACGACGCCGTTGACGCGGTTCAGCGCCTGTTCGATCTCAACGTACACCCCAACTCGCTGGCCAGCGAGCTGCTGGCAGTAATCGCCCAGCGGCTGGCAAAGCGGGTATGCGAGCACTGCAAGGTGGAGGACGAGCCGGACCCGGAGATTCTCAAGGAGCTTTTCCCCAAGGCAATCCCCAAGGGCTTTCGCTGCTTTCGCGGCAAGGGGTGCCCGCAGTGCAATGGCACGGGCACCCGTGGTCGGGTAGGGGTGATTGAATACCTGCAGTTCAACGGCGAATTGCGCAACGCCGTGTCGAGGCATACCCCGGTAGGCGAGCTGCGGGCGCTTGCGCTCGACTCCGGACTCTACACGATGCGCGACAGCGCGCTGGATCACGTGATTCAGGGCAATATTCCGCTCAGCGAGCTGCCGCGAATTCTGCCGCAGGAGCGCATGGCGCCGGAAAAACGCGGTCAGTGGAAGGCCTGAGGAGAATGGACATGACAGACAAGGCTATCCAGCGGCCAGCGGCGGAAGACCGTTTTCATGATCAACTGATCAAGCTGCAGCAATGGGATCGCGGGCCAGTACCGCCAGGTTGGCTCCTGTCTCCCACGGCTATCGAGCATTTTGTACTCGGCAACGAGGCACTGGGTATCGAGCGCAAATTTGTTGCGCCGCGGCAGATGGTCAGCCGGGTAATCGTCTCGCTGGCCACTAATCGCGGCGCGATGCTGATCGGTGAGCCGGGTACCGCCAAGTCCTGGTTGTCGGAGCTGATTGCCTGTGGCGTATCAGGCCAGTCGCGACTGACTATTCAGGGCGGCACCATTTCCCATTATCGGCAACTGATCTACGACTGGAATACCAGCCTGCTAGACAAGCTCGGACCATGCCGCGAGACGCTGATCCCTGGGCCGCTGTTCATCGGTATGGAACAGGGCAAGCTGGTGCGCTTCGAGGAGCTGGCGCGTTGTCCGCAGCTCGTACAAGACGCGTTGCTGTCGATTCTCTCCGAACGCCAGCTGCAGATTCCTGAGCTACAGGGGGACGACGGCGTGCTTTACGCTCGCGAGGGTTTCAACGTCATCGCCACCTCGAACTCACTGGACCGCGGCTTGTTTGATATGAGCGCGGCGCTCAAGCGGCGACTCAATTTTGAAACCATAGAACCGATCGATGACCTCGACGCGGAGCTGGATATTGTGCTGCGCGAGGCAACCATGCTGGCTCGTCAGTCGGGGGTCGATATGGCGCCAGAGCCCGCCATCCTGGAGATGCTCGTCACCATTTTTCATGAGTTGCGTGGCGGACAAACGCTAAGCGGTCGCAGCACCGACCGGCTGGCCGCGGCCGTTATGTCGACCGCCGAAGCAGTGGCTGTTGCTCACGCGTTGATGGTGTACGCCTGGTATTACCGCGAAGGCAAAATGGCGCCGGAGGACCTGCTGCACTTCATCATCGGCGCGGCGCTGAAAGATAACCCGCAGGATCGTCGGCGGGTGAGGCATTACTTTGATACTGAAGTCAGCACCAAGAACGGCGAACACTGGCAGCAGCTTTATCAGCATCGTCAACTGCTGGACTAAGGCTGCGGCTGTTGGCCGGCCACCACACAGAAGTGCGGTGGCCGGTGTAACGACTCAGGCCAATTGCGCCCAGAGGTCGTACTCGTCCGCATCGGTGACAACGACACTAACTATGTCGCCCGGCTTCAGGTCTTCGTCGGTGTCCAGATAGACGTTGCCATCAATCTCGGGGGCGTCAGCCATAGAGCGGCCGATTGGGCCTTCTTCGTCGACTTCGTCGATGATGACCTGAATGGTTTTGCCGATCTTCTGCTGCAGACGCGCGGTGGAGATCGCCTGTTGGTGCGCCATGAAGCGCTCCCAGCGCTCCTGCTGCACCTCTTCCGGAATCGGCTCAAGGCCCAGATCGTTGGCAGGGGCGCCTTCGACAGGGGAGTACTTGAAGCAGCCCACGCGGTCGAGTTGGGCTTCGGTCAGCCAGTCGAGGAGGTACTGGAAGTCTTCTTCTGTTTCGCCCGGGAAGCCGACGATAAAGGTCGAGCGGATCGTCAGCTCGGGGCAGATCTCGCGCCACTTCTTGATGCGTGCGAGCGTCTTGTCTTCAAAGGCCGGGCGCTTCATGGCCTTGAGCACAGTCGGGCTGGCGTGCTGGAAGGGGATATCCAGGTACGGCAGAATCTTGCCTTCGGCCATCAGCGGAATCAGCTCATCCACGTGCGGGTAGGGGTAGACGTAGTGCAGGCGCACCCAAATCCCCAGCTCGCTGAGAGCTTCGCACATTTCCGTCATGCGTGACTTGACCGGACGACCGTTCCAGAAGCCGGTGCGGTACTTGATGTCGACGCCGTAGGCGCTGGTGTCCTGAGAGATGACCAGCACCTCCTTCACGCCCGCCTTGGCCAAGCGCTCAGCTTCGCTCAGCACTTCACCGACCGGGCGGCTGACCAGTTTGCCACGCATCGACGGGATAATGCAGAAACTGCAGCTGTGGTTGCAGCCTTCCGATATCTTCAAGTACGCGTAGTGGCGCGGAGTCAGCTTGACGCCCTGCGGCGGCACCAAATCGATCAGCGGGTTGTGGTCCTGCTTCGGCGGCACCACTTCGTGCACGGCATTGACCACCTGCTCGTACTGCTGCGGGCCGGTCACCGCAAGCACGCTTGGGTGAACGTCACGGATTGCATTCTCTTCAACACCCATGCAGCCGGTCACGATAACGCGGCCGTTCTCGGCGATGGCTTCGCCGATGGCGTCCAGTGATTCAGCCTTGGCCGTATCAATGAAACCGCAGGTATTGACCACCACGACGTCAGCGTCTTCGTAGGTGGGAACCACCTGATAGCCTTCAGTGCGCAGCTGGGTAAGGATGCGCTCGGAATCGACCAATGCCTTCGGGCAGCCGAGTGAAACAAAGCCAACTTTTGGGGCGTTGGACGGGGTGGACATCAGGGACCTCACGGAGAGCGGTGGCAGTGACTGCCTATCGTTGGAAACCGCGTATTTTATCGTCGAGCTATCGTGCTCGCCACCTTCGCGGCATGCTCGGAATAGACTAGCCGACAGACTGCGTACTTGATGTCAGTGCGCCTGCCAAGACGCGTACCACGCTAATAATCTAACGGCAGGCGTGATGTGGGTCGAAGGGCAGGGGGCGGTCAACGGGGAAGGAAAGACGTGGGGCCACCCGGGGCAGCCCCGATGAAGCTCAACGCTCGATGATTTCTTCGACGTTTTCCTGCTTCATCTGGCGGTCACGATCGGTCGCGTCTTCAAACTCGATCATGCCTGTGTCTTCGTCGATCTGCGGTTTGTCTTCGGCTTCCATCACCTGACCGTCGCTGGTGCGCACCAGATAATCGTTGCCGCAGCCAGCAAGAATGAACAGGCCGAGAAGGCCAAGTGTGACTACTTTCCAGTGTTTCATTGGGGCGTTCCTCCTTCAGTAAACACAGAACCTGTGACTGGGGAGGTGCAAGGCGGTTCATGACGGGGGGCGATGCTGTGACGCCGATCACGGGAGGTTGGGGCGCATTCGCGCCCCACTTTCCTCAGGCAGCCTGCCGGCGCTGCAGTTGACGCTGGATAAATTCAATCGTGACGTCCGGCTGAGTAATCGGCAGCATATGACCGCCGTCGATCAACTCCAGCTCGACCGTGGCAAGCCGATCAGCCAGCGCCTGACCCTGCTCCTGTGGATCGAGAATGCGGTCCTGACGTCCGTACAGTACGCCGATGGGCAAATCCAGATCGTCGTAGCGCAGCTGCATTAGCGGCAGCACTGCATCCAACGCCGTCATGTCGGTCGAGGCCGCGATGAAGTGGCTAGGCCGCATGCCGAGCACGCCGCCGCCGCGAATTGGGAAGTCCGCTGGTACCGGTTCCGGTCCGAACACAATATCCATGATCTGCTCGCGTTTGCGGATGGATACGGGCACGGCCAGGGTCCAGCCGATTAGTGTGCGTAACCAGGGTTGGCGAATGGCAAAGCCGTTGAAGGCATCGGAGACCTTGCTAGGCATGTGAGTGAGCGGCGCAACCAGCGCCAGCCCGCTGACCTTATCAGGGTGGCGCAGTGCGGTAGCCAGGGAAACTGCACCACCGAGCGAGTGGCCAACCAGCAATGGCTTGCCCAGTTGCAGTGCATCAATCACGCCGGCCACTACATCTGCCTGTACCGCCAGCGAGGCGGAAGAGCGGGAAGGGCGCTCGGAATAGCCGCTACCGGGGCGATCAATGGCGACGACGCGGTGGGTTTTCGCCAGCGTATCGATAACGCCATAACCGAAGTTTTGCGCGACCCCGCTCAGGCCATGGATCAGCAGGATCGTGTCTGGGCCGCTGCCTTGCTCGATGTAGTGAATACGGTTGCCCATCACGGTGACGAAGCTGCCTTCCGGCGGCATACCCAGTTCAACGCGTTTGGCAATGAACAGCGTATAGAGGTACAGCCCGGCAATACCCAGCAGCAGTGCAATCAGCAGAATACTGAACAGATAGTTCACATTAAGATCCTTTGCATCAGGTGGGTGTTTATTCGTCTTTGGTAGCCAGACCCGCCAGCAGACGCCAGTAATTGACCGGCATCAGGCGCTCAAGCCAGGACAGAATGCGTGCGTCGTTGCCCACCAGTACTCGTGCCTTGTTGCGCTGAATACCGTTGAGAATGATCTGCGCTGCCTTGGGGGGCGGCATCCGAAGCAGGCGGTTCGCTCGGTCGAGCTTCTTCTGCTTGTCTGCGTCGCTGGCGTCTTCCGGTGAGCGCGCACTGGTTGCAATCGCCGTCGCAACACCGCCCGGGTGAACGACAGTAACACCCACGTTGCTATCGAGTAGTTCCAGGCGCAAGGCGTTTGAGAAGCCCCGAACTGCGAACTTGCTTGCACAATAGGCGGTCTGGCCAGCGGGTGTGATCAGGCCGAACAGGCTGGAAATATTGACGATGCGTGCCTCAGGGCGCTGTTTGAGCAGCGGCAGGAATGCGCGGCACATGGTCACGACCCCGTCGAAATTGATGGACATCAGCCAATCGAAGTTTTCCACGCTCACTTGATCAAAGTTACCGCCCAGGGCCACACCAGCGTTATTGATCAGCAGATCGACGCTGCCGTGCTCGGCGACGACCGCAGCCGGCAGTGCTGCAACCGCGGCGCGATCCGATACGTCCAGCGGGTGCTCGCTGACGCGCACACCCATTGCCCGCGCCTGCGCCGCAGTTTCCGCGAGCGAGTCCGGGTTTACGTCTGCTAGCGCCAGATTACAGCCGGTGCGCGCCAGGGCATTGGCTAGCGCACGTCCGATGCCGCTGCCTGCACCGGTCAGTACTGCTACACGATCTTTGGTCTGCATTTCGTCTGTTTTCCTTATTATTGAAACTGCATCACGCCGTCGTCGATACGGCTGTATTGAATGGTGAACTTATCTTTGAGGTAGTTCTGATTGACCTGCCAGGGCGCGCGGTCTCCCTGTTTTGGCAGCACGTTGGCCGCGCGCTGAACGTACCCTGAAGTGAAGTCGAGGAAGGGTTGTTCCTGAACGGATGCATCGCGACGCACTACCGCAGTCCGGTAGTTGTACTTGTCCATATAGCGCAGCAGCCGACAGGTATAGCTGGCGGTCAGCTCGGCCTTCAACGTCCAGGAGGCATTGGTATAGCCAAAGGTGACGATCATGTTCGGCACGTCACTGAGCATCATGCCTTTGTATGACATACGTTCATTGAACGGCATTGGCGTGCCGTCGACGGAAACGGTCACATCGCCCAATGCGTTTACCTTCAGGCCGGTCGCGGTAACGATGATGTCGGCCTCCAGCGTCTCGCCAGAACTGAGGCGGATACCGTTCTCGGTGAAGCTGTCGATGGTATCGGTCACGACGCTGGCACGGCCTGCGCGCACATCGCGGAACAGGTCGCCATCAGGCACCGCGCAAACGCGTTGGTCCCAAGGCTTGTAGTCCGGGGTGAAGTGCTTCATATCGACATCGCCGATCTGCGTCTTGACCATGTGCAGGACGCGCTCCTTGAACTGCTCCGGGCGATTGCGTGCAATGCGGAAGAAGAACTGAGTAAGAAAAACGTTTTTCCAGCGCGTCAGCGAGTGCGCAGTCTGCAGTGGTAGCCATTTCTGCAATGATTGCGCTATCCCGTCGCGCTGGGGGCGGGTTACCACATAGCTGGGCGTCCGTTGCAGCATGGTAACGTGCGCCGCCGTTTTGGTCATCGCCGGCACCAAGGTGACCGCGGTGGCACCACTGCCGATTACAACGACGCGCTTACCCTTGTAGTCGAGATCTTCCGGCCAGAACTGAGGATGGAGGATCTGCCCCTTGAAGGCCTTTTCGTTAGGGAATTCAGGACGGTAGCCTTCGTCGTAGCTGTAGTAGCCTGAGCAGGAGAGCAGGAAGCGGGCTTCGTAGCGTTCCTCATGCTCAGCGCCAGACTCATCCGTAGCCAGGGCGACGATTTCCCAACGCGCCCGCTCGCTTGACCAGTTGGCTGAGATCACACGGCGCTGGAAACGGATGTTGTGAATGGCGCCGGAGTCTTCGGCGATTTCCTCGATATAGCGCTTGATGTCGGGGCCGTCAGCGATGGACTTGCGGTTGGTCCAGGGCTTGTAGCTGTAGCTGAGCGTGTACATGTCGGAGTCAGAGCGGATGCCGGGATAGCGAAACAGATCCCAGGTGCCACCGATCGCTTGGCGACGCTCGAGGATCAGGTAGCGTTTGTCAGGGCATTGGGCACTCAGCGCGTGGGCCGCGCCAATGCCTGAGAGGCCTGCGCCGATGATAAGGACGTCCAGTGGTACAGGTTCAAATGCTTGTTGTTCTTGTGTCATTGTTGTTTCCCGTAACGTGGGTAGTGGTGACAATCTAGATTGTCATATACTCTTTGGCAATCCTTGTTGTCAGAATTCACTGCATGAATACAGCTACCTCAGTCAAACGTCGCTATCGCGGCTCCTCCACCGAAGAGCGCAGAGCGTTGCGTCGTCAGCAGCTTATCGACGCTGCTACCCAGATCTATGGTGAGTTTGGTTATCGCCATTCCGGTGTCAAACAAGTGTGTGATGCCGCAGGGCTAACTCAGCGTTACTTCTATGAATCATTCGGCCACAGCGACGAGTTGCTGATTGCGTGCTACGAGCAGGCCGCTCGCAAGGTGCGCGAACTCAATATGGCCGCTGCCCAGGCTGCGGGAGAGGACCGGATGGAGCGCAGCAGGGCGATGCTGCATGCGTATTTCAGCTACCTGCGTGACAACCCCAAGCTGGCTCGTCTGTTATTTGTCGACATTCGGGGTATCAGCCCTGCAGTCGACGAGGCGATCGACCAGGCACTGAAGGCAAGCAGTGAGGACATGACCCGCGCGCTCGCGCATCCGGGCGAGCACTTCGATGAAATGCTCCAAGCCGGCATTCTTGGCGGGGTTATTCATATCGCTCTGCACTGGATGGCGAGCGGCTATGCGCACTCGGTGGAGACGGTGACAGAAACGGCGCTCAAGCTTGGAGCTTCGCTGTTGGAATAAGGCCTAAGCCCTTACCTGGTAATGGCGCGCTGACAAACAGCCAAAAAAAAGCCCCGCTAGTGCGGGGCTTTTTTCGGGTCAGCTATCAGAGCTGTGCGACCGGGATGGACGCAGCGGCTTTCTGGTAGGACTCGATTTCGTTGAAGTTCATGTAGCGATAGACATCGCTCGCCATGCTGTCGATCTGCGCGGCGTATTCCATGTATTCCTCAACGGTCGGCAGCTTGCCCAGAATGGACGCAACCGATGCCAGCTCGGCAGAAGCCAGGAAGACGTCAGCGCCATCACCCAGACGGTTCGGGAAGTTCCGTGTGGAGGTGGAGACAACAGTCGACTTGGCAGCAACACGCGCCTGGTTACCCATGCACAGCGAGCAGCCCGGCATTTCCATACGAGCGCCGGCCTTGCCGTAGATGCCGTAGTAGCCTTCTTCGGTCAGCTGGTACTGGTCCATCTTGGTCGGCGGAGCCAGCCACAGACGAGTCGGGATGGCACCCTTGTTCTTCTCGAGCAGCTTACCAGCAGCGCGGAAGTGGCCGATGTTGGTCATACAGGAACCGATGAATACTTCGTCGATTTTCTCACCAGCAACGGTGGACAGCAGACGAGCGTCATCCGGATCGTTCGGCGCGCACAGTACCGGCTCTTTGATGTCGGCCAGATCGATTTCGATCACGGCAGCGTACTCGGCGTCGGCGTCGGCAGACATCAGGCTCGGGTTGGCCAGCCATTCTTCCATTGCCTGGGCGCGGCGCTCCAGAGTGCGCGGATCCTGATAGCCGTTGGCGATCATCCAGCGCAGCAGGACGATGTTGGACTTCAGGTACTCGGCAACAGACTCTTCGCTCAGCTTGATGGTACAGCCGGCAGCGGAGCGTTCTGCGGAGGCGTCAGACAGCTCGAACGCCTGCTCTGCAGTCAGATGATCCAGACCTTCGATCTCGAGAATACGGCCGGAGAAGATGTTCTTCTTGCCTTTCTTCTCGACAGTCAGCAGACCTTCCTGAATGGCGTAGTAGGGGATCGCATGAACCAGGTCACGCAGGGTGATGCCGGGCTGCATCTTGCCTTTGAAGCGAACCAGAACGGATTCCGGCATGTCCAGCGGCATAACGCCGGTGGCAGCAGCAAAAGCGACCAGACCGGAACCGGCCGGGAAGGAGATGCCCATCGGGAAGCGGGTGTGAGAGTCACCACCGGTACCAACGGTATCGGGCAGCAGCATGCGGTTCAGCCAGCTGTGAATGATGCCGTCACCCGGACGCAGCGCAACACCACCACGGTTGTGGATGAAGTCAGGCAGAGTGTGGTGGGTGTTGACGTCGATCGGCTTCGGATAGGCTGCGGTGTGGCAGAAAGACTGCATTACCAGGTCAGCAGAGAAGCCTAGGCACGCCAGGTCTTTCAGTTCGTCACGGGTCATCGGACCAGTGGTGTCCTGAGAACCAACGGTGGTCATCTTCGGCTCGCAGTAGGTGCCGGGGCGGATACCCTCAACGCCACAGGCCTTACCAACCATTTTCTGAGCCAGGGTGTAACCCTTGCCAGTGTCAGCCGGTTGCTCAGGCTTGCGGAACAGGTCGGAAGCACCCAGACCCAGTTCAGCACGGGCCTTCTCGGTCAGACCGCGGCCGATGATCAGCGGAATACGGCCGCCAGCGCGTACTTCGTCCAGCAGCACCTGAGTCTTCAGTTCGAAGGTGGTGATGACGTCGTCAGTACCGTGCTTGCAGACCTTGCCTTCGTACGGGTAAACGTCGATGACGTCGCCCATGTTCAGGTTGGTGCAATCGAATTCGATCGGCAGAGCGCCGGCGTCTTCCATGGTGTTGTAGAAGATCGGAGCGATCTTGGTGCCGAAGCAGAAGCCGCCAGCACGCTTGTTCGGTACGTAAGGAATGTCGTCGCCGAAGAACCACAGAACCGAGTTGGTTGCAGACTTACGGGAAGAACCGGTACCCACAACGTCACCAACGTAGGCAACCGGGAAGCCTTTGGCCTTGGCGTCTTCGATCTGCTTCAGCGGACCTACAGCGCCCGGCTCGGACGGCTCGATGCCATCACGGGCCATTTTCAGCATGGCCAGCGCGTGCAGCGGGATGTCAGGACGGGACCAGGCATCCGGTGCAGGAGACAGGTCGTCAGTGTTGGTTTCGCCCGGAACCTTGAAGACGGTCAGGGATACTTTGTCCGGTACAGCAGGCTTGTTGACGAACCATTCGCCATCAGCCCAGGACTGCATTACGGCCTTGGCATTAGCGTTTCCAGCCTTGGCTTTCTCGGCAACGTCGTGGAACGCATCAAACATCAGCAGGGTGTGCTTGAGTTGTTCAGCTGCGGTAGCGGACAAGGCAGCGTCGTCCAGCAGCTCGACCAGAGTGGCGATGTTGTAACCGCCCTGCATGGTGCCCAGCAGCTCAACCGCGCGCTCTTTGGTCAGCAGCGGGGAGGTTGCTTCGCCCTTGGCGATAGCGGAGAGGAAACCGGCCTTGACGTAGGCGGCTTCGTCAACGCCCGGCGGGACGCGATTGGTGAGCAGGTCAAGCAGAAACGCTTCTTCACCTGCCGGCGGGTTTTTCAGCAGTTCAACCAGACCTGCAGTTTGTTCGGCGTTCAGCGGCTGAGGAACGACGCCCTGAGCAGCGCGCTCTTCAACGTGTTTGCGATAGGCTTCAAGCACAGTTATTACCCTCATCAGTCTGTTCCACTCGTGGCGGAACGATCATCCTTTCGGACTCCGGGAAGCACTGAATAAGCATCTTGGCCAAGGGAGTTATTCAGTGCTTCCCTAAAGTGTGCCGACAATAAGACTGTTACAGACGTCTGCCCGTTCTGGTGGGGGGCAACCTGGGTAACTGATGGCAGATACGTAACGGGTTGCGGGCGAACGCCTGAAACACAGCCCTAACGGCGGGCTGATTCTACAGGATGCGGAGCGCAAAGTTAAGTTGCAGCGCGGTTGTATCCCGTGTGAGTCAGTTGGCTGGGCCTGCCGGTGCGCCTCGTCTATCATGCTGCCTTTATCTAGAGCAGGTTGACGTATGGCGAACAAGGCCGCCTATTTCAGTAAAACACCCTGTGTTGGGCTGTGCTCCACGGTTTACGGGGATCAGGTCTGCCGCGGATGCAAACGATTCAGTCACGAGATCGTTGACTGGAACCGGTACAGCGAGAGCCAGCGTGCCGCGGTCTGGTTACGGCTTGAGCAGTTGCTTGAGCAAGTCATCCAGGCTCGGGTCGAGCTGATCTCGGCCGTGAAACTTGAGCAAGCGCTGGAAAGTCGGAAAGTAGCGGTGGATGCTGCAATGCCGCTGGCCATGAAGGTCTTGCGCCTGGTATCCCGGCTTGGTGATGAACCGCTGGAATCTGCTGGGCTCAGGGTTCGTGGTGAGTGGGGCGGCATGACAACCCGTCAGCTCCGTGACGAGGTGGATCAAACGTTTTTCGCTTTATCGCAGGCCTACTACGACCGGCGGATGCCGCCGGTCGCGTAAAGCCAGCTTACTTCTCCAGCAGTGACTCAAGGTGAGCTAGCGTGTCCTCTGGCTTGAGCACCAGAACGTCACTGCCCAACTGATCGAGCACGACCTCAGCGGTATTGCCAATCAGCGCGCCAGCCAACCCCTTGCGAGCGACGGTGCCGATAACGGTTACGCTTGCGCCAATCTTGCTGGCAACGTCCGGTACCAGAAAATCCGCAGGGCCTTCGGCGATGTGCAGGTGTGCCGCGTCAATGCCGTACTGGTCGGTGTATTGGCCAGCCTTCTCCAGATAATCGGCGGCAATGCGTTCCTTCAGCTGATAGTCCGGATCGGCAGAAGAGAGCATCGGCGCAGGGTGTGCACTGACCAAATGGAGTTGACCTCCGACCATCTCGGCGATGTCGGCCGCGTGGCTGACAATGGTGTCGTGCAGAATGTGGTGCTGATCATCGTGGTTGCCCACGTCGACGGCTGCCAGCACGTTGCCTTTCAGCCAGCTATCACCAGTCTTGACCATCAACACCGGAGCAGGGCAGTAGCGCAGGAGTTTCCAGTCATCAGGTGTGAGCAACGCCTTGCGCAACGGATTGTCAGGACGATGCTGCTTGACGACCAGATCACACCCTTCGCGAGTCACCGCCCGGCAGATGGTGTCGGTGAGATTGTGGTGCCAGTCCTGAGTAACGCTGCAGCGAACACCCTTGGCGTCTTGTTCAACGCGCAGACGCGCCAGAAGGTCGCTGTAGTCCTGGCGATCCTCGCACACCAGAAGATGCAACTCGCATTCGATAAAGCCCGCAATGAGGCTGGCGCGAGTGAGTGCAACCTGCTCCTCCTGGGTTGGGTCGATAACCACTAGAATGCGTTTGACGGCTTGCATGCTGTTCTCCCTGTCTTCATTTTTTTAACGTTTGTGACCGTTGAATTCAATGTAGTTCTTTTTTGCCGACATTGTGTTGATCCAAGTCTATTCGGGCTGCTGATGGTGCCTCGCAGCGGGTATACTGCGCGGCGTGACGAATTTACTTATGACGGACGCCATGCTGCCCGAAGAACTGCTTGCCTTTCTGCCCTGCAGAACCCCCGATGCCTGGATTGAGCAGGCGCTGACTCATCCCGAAGAGCTACTGATAGATCACGCGAATTGTGAGAAGAAAGCCGCCTCTACCGCGCTGATGCTGATGTTCCGTTATGTGGACAAACCCGATTTGCTGCAGAAAATGTCGCGCCTGGCCCGGGAAGAGTTGCGGCACTTTGAGCAGGTCACGGCCATCATGCTCAAGCGTGGTATCCGTTACCGCGGACTCTCGGCCAGTCAGTATGCGCAGCGGTTGCGGCAGCACGTGCGCACCACAGAGCCCGGTAGGCTAGTCGATACGTTGATTGTTGGTGCCTTTATCGAGGCGCGCTCGTGTGAGCGGTTCGCCAAGCTCGCGCCACATCTGGACGAAGAGCTGGGCGATTTCTATCGTTCGTTACTCAAGTCTGAGGCGCGGCATTATCAGGATTACCTGCGGTTGGCCAAGGCTTACGCTGACGAGCCGATTGAAGAGCATGTGGCGCGCTTTGCCAGCGTTGAGCGTGAGGCTATTTTCGCTGATGATGCTGAATTCCGTTTCCACAGTGGCGTTGCGGCCTGAACACTGAACTCTCAGGTGCGCAGGTGGGTCATTACTCGGCGCGTTCTGTTTTCTCAGCAAGGGATTGATATGTTCAAGTCGGCTATTTTGGGTAATTCCCGTCTATCTTCAGTGCTTCGTGCCTGCGCTGCGACTGCTTTGCTGGTAAGCGGCTTTACCCATGCGGCGGTTGAAAGCAGCTGTGAACGCATCGTGGTGACGGGCAACCCGGATTATCCGCCGCTGATTTGGGCTACCGAGGGCGATGAAAAACTGACCGGCGTTGCTGTCGAGATGCTGCAGTTGGCACTGAAGGACTCAGGGATTGCTGTCGAGCTGATTGACCTGGGCTCCCGGTCCAAGGCGTTAGAGGCGGTAGAGGCTGGTCAGGTGGACGTGATGGCTGGCGTATTTCTCTCGCGAGAGCGCTTAAGCGCACTCGACTTTGTATACCCGGCAATCATGGACGTGCCGAGCGTATTTTTCGTGCGTAGGGGTTCCGCTTTTCCCTACAGCGGCTGGCAGGACTTGCAAGGCAAGCGCGGCGCCGCTCAGCAGGGGAGTCGCTTCGGTCTGTCATTTGATACTTACGCGGCTGACCACCTGCAGCTGCAACGGCTGAGCAGCGGCGAATCCGCGCTGCGCAAACTGCTTGCGGGTCAATTGGACTATGTGGTGCTTGAACGCTATCAGGGGTTGGCACTGGCGCAACAGATGGGCGTTGATGCGCAGCTGGATACGCTCGAGGGCTCCTTTATTAATGCGCCACTGTACCTAGCAATTTCTCACAATTCCGTATGCAACTCTCCGGCATTGCGCTCCGCGCTTGCGCTGGGAATGCAGGAGCTGGCGCAACGAAACCAGGCTAGCCGCCTGCTCGACAAGTACCGCCAGTTCTGGGCCGCTCCGTTTCAGCCGACAGCAGAGGCCGTGGAGATTCCCGTCTCTGAGTAGCAAGCGCATTGCTCGGATTTTGAACAGATATCCATCTGCTAATCTGTACTGGTCAACTGTACTGCATCTGTAGCTGTTATGGCGGCAATACAGTGCGCTAGTGTGAGCGATTAGATGAAGCTCTGTCGGAGGAAGCCAGCATGACCAGTCTGCTCTACCAAAAAATTGCACGGCAGCTGGCAGAGGATATTCAGAAGGGCGTCTACCGACCGGGAGAGCGAGTGCCCTCAGTGCGCAAGCTCAGCACCCAGAAAGGAGTCAGCCACGCCACCGTGCTGCAGGCGTACGCTACGCTCGAAGATCAGGGACTGATTCATGCCCGTCCGCAGTCCGGCTATTATGTCCACCAAACCCCCGCACTGACTGCACCGACCCCGCAAATTGCCAAGGTCGAGGCGCCCTATGCAGTTACCCGTAGCAGCATCATCACTGAAATTCTTTCGCAGGCGCGTCGCGAAGGCGTGATCCCGTTGGGGGCTGCGGTGCCGTCCAGCGAATACCTGCCGCTGCGCGCACTGCATCAGCAGATGAGCAAGGTAACGCGCTTTCATAGCCAGCAGGCCTTCAGCTATACCTTCAGCCCGGGTTACGAACCATTGCGGCGACAGGTGGCAATACGCATGCGTGATGCCGGCGCAATGGTGGATCCGGCCAATGTGGTGATTACCAATGGCTGCGTTGAAGCGCTGCAACTGGCGCTGCGGGCGGTGACTCGCCCTGGCGACCTGATTGCCACCGAATCTCCAAGCTATTACGGGCTGGTTCAGCTCTGCCAGCTGCTGGATCTCAAAGTAGTTGAGATTCCGACTGACCCCGACAGCGGCCTCAGCCTGGAGGCCCTGCAACGCGCACTCGATAAGTGGCCGATCAAGGCGCTGGTGCTGACGGCGAGGGCTGGCAACCCGATGGGGGCGACTATGCCGGAGGGGCGCCAACGCAAGCTGGTGTCGATGATGGCGCAGCGGCAGCTGACGATTATTGAGGACGACATCTACGGCGAGCTGATGTTTGATCATGGACAGTCCAAGGCGCTGAAAGCCTTCGACTGCTCTGATACGGTCATCTATTGCTCCAGTTTCTCGAAAACCATTTCACCTGGGGTGCGCACAGGCTGGTTGGTGACGCGGCGCTATCAGGAGGCGATCGAACAACTGCAGACGTTTACCACGCTGTCGGCGTGCAGCGTCAGCCAGATGGCTGTCGCCGCGTACCTTGAGAACGGAGGGTATGACCGGCATCTACGGCATATTCGCCAGGAGTACTGCAAGAACCTGAGCCAGTTTCAACTGGCGGTCCAGCAGTACTTCCCAGAAGGGACGCAGATCACACGCCCCAAGGGTGGCTTTATCCTTTGGGTCAGCTTGCCGGGCGGTGTAGACACACTGACGCTGTTCAATCGTGCCATGGAGCATGACATCAGTATTGCACCCGGCGTGGTGTTCAGTAACTCGGATCAGTTCAACCACTGCCTGCGCTTGAACTGCGGCATCCCCTGGAATCGTGCGACTGAGCAAGCGGTAATGACCCTGGGCGTCCTTGCTCGGCAGTTGATTATGGAAACTGCGCGTTTCGAGGGCGAGGCAGCAACAAGCAATGAAAAGACGTTTTCCTTTTAAATCATTTGGATAACGCTCATTCCTAAAGCAAAAAGGCCTGCGTAAGCAGGCCTTTTTTGCTGCGACGAAGTTGGCTTACTGGCCCGCAGCAGCAGCCGCGTTGGCACTCTCGCGCAGTTTCTGGTGTTCACGAGTCAGTTTCTGCGACAGCTCGATAATCTGCTCACGCATCCAGCGGTTGGCCGGGTCCTGATCGGTGCTTTCGTGCCAAAACAGGTGCGTTTCGATGGCCGGCACATCCTCAATCGGCAGCGTGGTCCAGTGCAGATTGTGGCGTTGAGCAAAGCGTTCGTGCACGGTCATGATTAGGTCGGTGGATTCGAGCACCAGCGGGGCCATCTGATAATGCTGTGAACGCATGACTACACGACGTTGAATGCCCATCTTGCCGAGCGCCAAATCAACATGGCCAAGACCATTGCGGCGGCTGGAGATGTGGATGTGTGACTGGGCCAGGTAGTCGTCCAGCGTGATCTTGTCTTTCTTCGCTAGCGGATGGCCCTTGCGCATAACGCAAACGTGGCGATCCTCGAACAGCTTGACATGGCGCACCTGGGTATCGGTGTTCAGTGGGGCGTCGATGGCGAAGTCCAAGCGGCCAGCAGCCAGCTCTTTGGTGGTTTCGCGGCGCTTGATCAGAAAGCTGTCGATGTTGATATTCGGAGCCGAGCGGCGGATGCGCGAAGCCAGGTGCGGCAGGATAACGGCCTCGGTGAGGTCGGTCATGCTGATGCGATAGGTCTTGGTTGCCTGCTCGGGTACAAAGCTGCGGCTTTCCTGCACCGAAACACGAAGCAACTGCAGTGCGTTGCGGACCGGTGTAATGATGTTCTGCGCCATCGGCGTGGGCACCATGCCTTGGGCGGTGCGCACGAACAGCGGGTCATTGAAGGTTTCACGCAAGCGGGCGAGGGCGTTACTGACCGCCGGTTGAGTGATGCCGACAATCTGGCCAGCCCTTGTCAGATTGGCTTCTGTATAGATCGCGTCAAAGACAATGAACAGATTCAGATCGACCTTACTGAGGTTCATCGCAACTTCCTTTCGTTAATTGACTCAAGTCGAGACAAGGCAGTTCAGCAGAAGGGCCAAGTATATATCGCTTATGAATGTTAATACACGGCAAAAATAGGTTAGATAAATCCATTTGCCTCATCTAGCATTTTCTTCGTCGATACCCAACCAAACAAAGGCAATTACTATGGATTTCGGATACTCCCCCAAGGTCAAAGAGCTGCGCGAGCGCGTGGACAGCTTCATGCAGGAGCACGTGTTCCCGGCCGAGCACATCTTTAACCAGCAGGTGGCAGAAGGCGACCGCTGGCAGCCCACCGCCATCGTTGAAGAGCTGAAAGTCAAAGCCCGCGCTGCCGGTCTGTGGAACCTGTTCCTGCCTGAGTCCGAGCTGGGTGCTGGCCTGACTAACCTCGAGTACGCGCCGCTGGCTGAGCTGATGGGCCGTTCTGGCCTGGCTTCCGAAGCGTTCAACTGCAGCGCGCCGGACACCGGCAACATGGAAACCATCGTTCGCTACGGTTCCGAAGAGCACAAAGAAAAGTGGCTGAAGCCCCTGCTGGCTGGTGAAATCCGTTCCTGCTTCGGCATGACCGAGCCGGGCGTTGCGTCTTCCGACGCCACCAACATGCAAGCCAACGCTCGCCGCGAAGGTGATGAGTGGGTCATCAACGGTCGTAAGTGGTGGACTTCCGGCGCTTGCGATCCGCGCTGCAAGATCATGATCTTCATGGGCCTGACCAATCCGGATGCGCCGCGTCACCAGCAGCACTCCATGATTCTGGTACCGATGGACTCTCCCGGCGTCAAAGTGATTCGTCCGCTGCCGGTCTTCGGCTACGACGATGCGCCGCACGGTCACGCTGAAGTCGTGCTGGAAAACGTCCGCGTTCCGTACTCCAACGTCCTGCTGGGCGAGGGTCGCGGCTTCGAGATCGCTCAGGGTCGCCTTGGCCCGGGCCGTATCCACCACTGCATGCGCTCGATCGGTGCCGCTGAGCGCGCACTGGAGCTGATGTGCAAGCGTTCCGTTGAGCGTGAAGCATTCGGCAAGCGTCTGGCTCACCTGGGCGGCAACATTGATCTGATCGCCCAGTCGCGCATCGAAATCAATCAGGCTCGCCTGCTGACCCTGAATGCGGCGTACATGATGGATACCGTGGGCAACAAGATCGCCAAGAGCGAGATTGCCCAGATTAAGGTGGTTGCACCTAACGTTGCCTTGAACGTCATTGATCGCGCCATTCAGATGCACGGCGGTGCTGGTGTATCCGAAGACTTCCCGCTGGCCTACATGTACGCCATGCAGCGTACTCTGCGCCTGGCTGATGGTCCGGACGAAGTACACCGTGCGGCGATCGGCAAACTGGAAGTCGGCAAGTACATGCCGCGCAAGTGATGGCTGTGCAGTAAAAAAGACCCGCTCTCCGGAGCGGGTTTTTTATTGCCTGCCGGAACAGGTAAAACGCAGGAGCAACAACGCGCACCCGAGCAGCTCGGATGAGATGGATTCTGGGTGGCGTTGCGATCAGCCGGGCGAGGAGGGGTGCCCGGCGAGGTGCTGCGGTATCAGCGGGCGCGGTAGGTGATGCGACCCTTGGTCAGGTCGTAGGGGGTCAGTTCGACACGTACCTTGTCACCAGTCAGGATGCGGATGTAGTTCTTGCGCATCTTGCCTGAAATGTGGGCAGTCACGACGTGGCCGTTTTCCAGTTCAACGCGGAACATGGTGTTCGGCAGGGTGTCGATGATGGTGCCTTCCATTTCAATGCTGTCTTCTTTTGCCATTAAGCAACGACCTCTCGGGGTGGATTCTGGGTGGGCGATTGGATGGTTACCCACAAAAAAGGTGGCCAATTGTGCCTGAAAACAGCACATGAGCCAAGGTTGGCTGGCAATTTTTACCGTTTATGTCTGTTCAGGTCAGGCGAACCCAGCGCTGGTTGACCAGCATCTCGAGGGGGCGATACTCGGTCTTGTAGCTCATCTTCCTGCAGTTCTTGATCCAATAGCCCAGATAGACGGCCTCCAGGCCTTGCCTGCGAGTCTCCTCAATCTGCCAGAGAATGGCAAAGCGACCGAGGCTGCGACGGGTTTCATCAGGATCAAAAAAGGTATAAACCGCGGATAGGCCGTTACTCAACTGGTCGGTTACAGCGATAGCAAGCAGGCGCCCCTCGTGCCGGAAGGCATAGAAACGACAAAAGCCCCAGTCTTTAGCCAAGAAGGACGCGAACTGGTCTCTGCTTGGCGGGTACATGTCGCCATCGGCGTGTCGAGCGCAGATGTACCGTTCATACAGCGCGTAGATCTCGTCTGTCAGCTCAGGCTTCAGTTCAACAACCTGAAGATCCCTATTACGCTTCAGAATGCGCTTTTGGGCCGAGCTGGCCGTAAAGGCGTCGACCGGAATTCGGGCGGGAATGCAGGCGCTGCACTGTTTGCAGTGTGGGCGGTACAGGTGATCGCCGCTGCGTCGGAAGCCAAGTTCGGACAGCTGACTGTAGGTCTCCAGATCGATCGGCTGCTGGGGGTCAAGAAATAGCGTGGTCGCTCTCTCCTCCGGCAGGTAGCTGCAAGGGTGAGGGTGCGTTGCGTAAAACTTGAGTTGCGACAGGTCGGTCATGGCGTCTTCCCGGGCAGCAATCGCCCGAGTATAAGGCCCGTGTCAGCTTGGTTCAAAGTGCCCCCGTTTGCCAGGCGCTGGACGCATCTTCCGGACACAGCTCAACCAGTGAACGCAAGAAGGCATCGCGTGACATGCTCTCGGCGCCCAGGCTGAAGAGGTGATCCGTCGGCATCTGGCAATCGATCAGTTCAACGCCCCAGCTCTGCAGTTGCTCAACCAGTACGATAAAGCCCAGCTTGGACGCGTTGCTTGTGCGGCTGAACATCGACTCGCCAAAAAAGACCTTTCCGAGCGCAACACCATAGAGTCCGCCTACCAGTTGGTCGTCCTGCCAAACCTCGACCGAGTGAGCCACACCTGCGCGGTGCAGCTCGTGATAGGCAGCCTGCATCTCTGCTGTGATCCAGGTGCCGTCCGCATAATGGCGCGGCTCTGCGCACGCACGGATGACCGAGGCAAAGTCGCGATCAAAGGTCACTTGCATACGGCTCTGACGGATCAGTTTGCGCATACTGCGTGAGACGTGCAAATGCGCTGGCCGCACAACCGTTCGCGGGTCCGGGCACCACCAGAGAATGGGTTGGCCGGGGGAGTACCAAGGGAAAATGCCATGACGATAGGCGTTGATCAGGCGCGCTACCGAGAGATCACCGCCCGCGGCAAGCAGTCCGTTTGGTTCGCTCATCGCTCGCTCGGCGGGCGGGAAGGTGATGTCGTGCCCAGTCAGCCAGGTCAGTTGCGCCATACGTGCTCCGGGTCCGCTTCAGTAATTCAAATGGTTTATCAGAATCAGGTTATAAGCTATTGTCCTGAATGAATAAAGCAGGACAGCCAAGTGGAACATCCAGCGTCCCGGGTGGTCTGCTATCCGAGTAATGTGCTCTGCGGTTGTGAAAACGGTCTGATCAGGCCGTACAATGACCGCCTGAATCCAAATGGAAGCGTTGTTTTGAAGGATACTGCAGCCCAGAAAATGTCGATGCCATGGCGCGAACAGCTGACGCTGCGCCTGCGCGAGGGTGCCTTGCTGGCGATGATCGCCCTGTGCCTTTACCTGTGCATGGCGCTGTTCACCTTCGATCCGAGCGATCCCGGATGGACCCGCAGCGGCGGCAGTGCATTGGTGCAGAACGCTGGCGGCGCGATGGGTGCCTGGATAGCCGATGTGCTGCTGCTCACGCTGGGTTATTTGGCTTTCCTGTTTCCGCTCATTGTTGCGGTGAAGGTCTACCAGATGTTTCGCCGCCGGCACGAGCCAATGGTTTGGAACGGCTGGCTGTTCTCCTGGCGCCTGATCGGGTTTGTGCTGACGCTGTTTGCCGGTACTGCACTGGCAGCACTGCACGGCACGCCCGGTGCAAACTTCCCGGAAGGGGCGGGCGCTGGCGGCGTGCTCGGGGAGCTGCTGAGCAGCTTGAGCCGCCCCGTACTGAACCTGCAGGGCAGCACGCTGTTGTACCTGACGCTGTTTCTGTTTGGTCTTACCGTCTTCACCAACCTGTCCTGGCTCAAGGTGATGGATATCACCGGTCGCTTGACGCTGGATCTGTTTGATCTGCTCAAACGCGCGTGGGTTAGCTGGCGCGGTCGTCGCGCCGAAGCGCCCAAGGCCGCCGTTCCTGCCCGCGAGGCGCGTCCAGTGCCTGCGCCACGTCAGGAGCCCTCGTTCAGCGCCGAAGAGCAGCGCCGCGCTGATGCATCCCGGGCGCAGCGCCAGGAAGCGCTCGCCAAGCACGTTGCTTCGCAGGAAAACCGCACACCGCCTGAGATTGTGCCGCTGGATACCAAGCCGGTTGAATCCAGCGTACGCACCCAGAAAGAGAAACAGACCCGGCTGTTTACCGATGCCGCGGAGCCTGACTCGTTGCCGCCGATTTCTCTGCTCGATCCGGCCAGCAAGAAGACCAAAGGCTTCTCTGCCGAGTCGCTCGAAGGTATGTCACGTCTGCTGGAGATCAAACTCAAGGACTTTGGTGTCGAGGCGCAGGTTGAAAAGGTTCAACCGGGGCCGGTGATTACCCGCTTCGAGATCCAGCCGGCGCCCGGCGTAAAAGTCAGCAAGATTTCCAATCTTGCGAAAGACCTTGCCCGATCGCTGGCGGTTATCAGCGTTCGCGTTGTTGAGGTTATTCCGGGCAAAACGACCGTCGGCATCGAGATTCCAAACGAAGACCGTGAGATTGTGCGCCTGTCTGAGGTGCTGGAAACCCGCGAGTTCGACGAAGCGCAGTCCCCTGTTACCCTGGCACTGGGACACGACATCGGCGGTCATCCGGTGATGGCTGACCTTGCCAAGATGCCGCACCTGCTTGTAGCGGGTACCACTGGCTCCGGTAAGTCGGTGGGCGTAAACGCGATGCTGCTCAGCATCCTGTTCAAGGCGACGCCTTCGGAAGTGCGCCTGATCATGGTTGACCCGAAGATGCTGGAGCTTTCGATTTACGAGGGTATCCCGCACCTGCTGGCACCGGTCGTTACAGACATGAAGGAAGCGTCCAACGCGCTGCGCTGGTGTGTCGCCGAGATGGAACGCCGTTACAAGCTGATGGCTGCGATGGGCGTGCGTAACCTTGCCGGCTTCAACCGCAAGGTCAAGGATGCTGCCAAAGCAGGGACGCCGCTGACCGATCCGCTGTATCGCCGCGAAAGCATGGAGGACCTGCCTCCGGAACTTGAAGCGCTACCGGTGATCGTAGTGGTAATCGACGAGTTCGCTGACATGATGATGATTGTCGGCAAAAAGGTCGAAGAGCTGATTGCGCGTATTGCCCAGAAGGCCCGAGCAGCAGGTATCCACCTGATTCTGGCAACCCAGCGCCCCTCGGTTGACGTTATCACCGGTCTGATCAAGGCAAACATTCCGACCCGCATGGCCTTCCAGGTATCAAGCAAGATCGACTCACGCACCATCCTCGACCAGGGTGGGGCAGAGCAACTGTTGGGGCATGGTGACATGCTGTACATGCCACCGGGTACCAGTTTGCCGGTTCGTGTGCACGGAGCCTTTGTATCTGACGACGAAGTGCATCGTCTGGTTGATGCCTGGAAACAGCGCGGTGAGCCAGATTACATCCAGGATATTCTGGATGGCGCTGATGATTCCGCCGCCAGCAGTAGCTATGAAGGTGGCGGCGGTGACGATAGCGAAGAAGATGCGCTGTATGACGAGGCTGTACGGTTCGTTACTGAAAGCCGTCGCGCGTCCATCTCGGCAGTACAACGCAAGCTCAAGATCGGCTACAACCGGGCCGCACGCATGATCGAAGCCATGGAAATGGCCGGTGTGGTCACCTCAATGAATACCAACGGCTCGCGCGAGGTCATCGCACCGCCGCCGATCCGCGACTGAGTGGAGAAACTCCCTACCATGTTGAACCTATTGTCTGGCTGGCGTTGGCTGGGGCTGTGCGCAGCATTGCTGGGCACGCCTGCGATGGCACAGGAAACTCCGGCCGCCGCCGCTGAGCGCCTGAACCAGTTGCTCTCCGCGGCCAACACCCTGACCGCCAACTTTTCGCAGATGACTCTGAGCTCAAACGGCTCCAACCTGCAGGAAACCAATGGCCAGGTAACCTTGCAGCGACCGGGGAAGTTCCGCTGGCACACGGATCCGCCGCTAGAGCAGTTGCTGATTTCTGACGGCAAGAAGGTCTGGCTGTATGACCCGGACCTGATGCAGGTCACCATTCAGCAACTCGATCAGCGCCTGACTCATACCCCGGCATTACTGCTGTCCGGTGATGTAAGCACGCTCACGGATAATTTCAGCATCAGCTGGACCCAAGGGGGCAGCGTGGATGATTTCGTGCTAACGCCTAAAGCCAGCGACACCATGTTCGAGACTCTGCGTCTGTCGTTCCGCGACGGCCTGATCAACGACATGCAACTCAACGACCCAATCGGTCAGCGTACCAATATTCTGTTCCAGAACGTCATCCTGAACGAGCCGGTTGCTGCTTCGCAGTTCGGCTTTGAGGTGCCTGACGGGGTCGACGTCATCAGTGAATAACGGCGGACTGTTCGCAGCGCCGGCACCCCGCGAGCCGTTGGCCGCGCGTATGCGGCCACGCAATCTCGACGAGTACGCCGGGCAGGGCCACCTGCTTGGCGCCGGTCGGCCGCTGCGAACCGCGCTGGAGCAGGGTGCGCTGCACTCCATGATCTTCTGGGGCCCGCCAGGTGTTGGTAAAACCACGCTGGCACGCCTGATCGCTACCGTCAGCGATGCTCATTTTGAAACGCTGTCTGCCGTGCTTGCCGGGGTAAAGGATATTCGTCAGGCGGTAGACATCGCCCGCCAGAATTACGCCGCCAACGGCCGTCGCACCATTTTGTTTGTCGATGAAGTGCACCGTTTCAACAAAGCTCAGCAGGACGCCTTTCTGCCTTATGTGGAAGACGGCACGCTGCTGTTTATCGGAGCCACAACCGAGAACCCGTCCTTTGAATTGAACAACGCCTTGCTGTCGCGCGCCCGCGTTTACGTCCTCAAGGGCCTGGACGAAGAGGCGCTCAGCGGATTGCTCGATCGGGCGTTAACGGACACCGAGCGAGGGCTTGGCGCCCTGCAACTGCAACTCGCCCCGCAGGCGCGTCAGCTGTTGCTTGATGCGTCTGACGGGGACGCCCGGCGACTGCTTAATTTGCTTGAGATCGCTGCGGACCTGGTCGAGCAGGGCGGCTTGATCGAAGCAGACCTGCTTGGCGAGCTGCTTAGCGATACGCGCCGACGTTTCGACAAGGGCGGCGAAGCCTTTTATGATCAGATTTCCGCGCTGCACAAGTCGGTGCGTGGCTCCAACCCGGATGCCGCGCTCTACTGGTTTGCACGTATGCTCGACGGCGGCTGTGACCCGCTGTACATCGCCCGTCGAGTGGTGCGCATGGCGAGTGAAGATATCGGCAACGCGGATCCCCGGGCGCTGACGCTATGTCTTAACGCCTGGGATGTGCAGGAGCGGCTGGGCAGCCCGGAAGGCGAACTGGCGGTCGCGCAGGCCATTACTTATCTCGCCTGTGCGCCCAAGAGTAATGCGGTCTACAACGCCTTCAATACCGCCATGCGCGACGTCGCAGGGCAGGGCTCGCTTGAAGTGCCGATGCATCTGCGCAACGCGCCAACCAAATTGATGAAAGAGCTGGGTTACAACGAGGGCTATCGTTACGCCCACGACGAGCCGGAGGCCTACGCCGCTGGAGAGGATTATTTCCCGGAGGATCTGGATCCCCGGCAGTATTACCAGCCGGTTCCACGTGGACTGGAACTGAAGATTGCCCAGAAACTTCAGCACCTGCGTGCACTGGACGCCGCGAGCAGCAGGCAACGGAGGAAGGATGATTAAGCTGTATCTGGCCGTGATGCTGGGTGGTTCGTTCGGCGCAGTTGCGCGCTACGCCGTTGCACAGTGGTCAGTCACGCACTGGCCAAAGCTGTTTCCTTTACCGACCTTGATCGTGAATCTGCTCGGATGCCTGCTTATCGGTGTACTATACGGCCTCTGGCTGGATCGCCCAGACCTGTCCCCCATGCTGCGACAAACGCTGGTGGTCGGCTTTCTTGGCGCTTTTACCACTTTCTCGACCTTCTCTCTGGACACTCTGCGGATGCTGGAGAATGGCGAAGGCCTGATGGCTCTGGCTTATATTCTGCTCAGTGTGTGCGTTGGATTGCTCGCCACCTGGGCCGGCCTGTCGCTCGCGCGCTGACCGGCTGCCACCTGAAACTGTTGAAGATGATGACCCATGCTTGACGCAAAACTCGTTCGTACCCAACCGCAACTGCTCGCCGAGCGCCTGGCAACCCGCGGCTATGAGCTCGACCTCGGTCAGCTTGAAGCGCTGGAATCACGGCGCAAGGAAGTTCAGACCCGCACTGAAAGTCTGCAGGCTGAACGCAACAGTCGCTCCAAGTCGATCGGGCAGGCCAAGGCGCGCGGTGAAGACATTCAGCCGCTGCTGGCTGACGTTGACCGCATGGGCAATGAACTGGCTGAAGCCAAGCAGGAGCTGGAATCGATTCAGGTCGAACTGGATGCCATGCTGCTGAGCATGCCGAACCTGCCGGCCGAAACCGTGCCAGTCGGCAAAGACGAAGACGAGAACGTGGAGGTGCGCCGTTGGGGCACTCCGCGGGAATTTGACTTTGAGGTCAAAGATCACGTCGCGCTGGGCGAGCAGCACGGTTATCTGGACTTCGAAACAGCCGCCAAGCTGTCCGGCGCCCGCTTTGCCTTGATGCGCGGCCCCATTGCACGTCTGCATCGCGCGCTGGCGCAGTTCATGCTGGATCTGCATGTTAACGAGCATGGCTACGAAGAGGCTTATACCCCTTACCTGGTTCAGGCCGAAGCCCTGCAGGGCACCGGCCAGCTGCCCAAGTTCGAGGAAGATCTGTTCAAGATTCAGCGCGGTGAAGACCAACGCGACCTCTACCTGATCCCGACCGCCGAAGTCTCGCTGACCAACATCGTCAGCCAGAGCATCGTTGCCGCCGAAGAGTTGCCGATCAAGCTGACAGCCCACACCCCGTGCTTCCGCAGTGAGGCAGGGTCCGCCGGTCGCGATACCCGCGGCATGATCCGCCAGCATCAGTTCGACAAAGTCGAGATGGTCCAGATCGTCCGCCCGGAAGACTCAGCAGCAGCGCTCGAAGAGCTGACTGGTCACGCCGAAGACGTACTCAAGCGTCTGGAGCTGCCGTACCGCACCATGGCGCTGTGTACAGGCGACATGGGTTTCAGTGCTCAGCAGACCTATGATCTGGAAGTGTGGATTCCGAGCCAGGGCAAGTATCGCGAGATATCCTCTTGCTCTAACTGTGGCGACTTCCAGGCTCGCCGCATGCAGGCGCGCTGGCGCAACCCGGAAACCGGCAAACCGGAGCTAGTTCACACCCTTAACGGCTCAGGTCTGGCCGTGGGTCGTACGCTGGTGGCGGTGCTCGAGAACTATCAGCAGGCAGACGGCAGTATTGAAGTGCCGCAGGCCCTGCGCAGCTACATGGGTGGCGTTGAGCGTATCGGCTAAGCCGTCAGCCAACGCGTTACCAGCAGCGGGAGCCATTGGCTCCCGCTTTGCCTTTTGATGAAGTCTGTCGAGGAAGCGAGCATGGAATTCCTGCCCCTGTTTCATAATCTGGCCGGCCGCCGTGTGCTGGTTGTTGGCGGCGGCGAAATTGCGTTGCGCAAGGCACGCTTGCTCAGCGAAGCAGGCGCTGCGCTGTACGTGGTTGCGCCTGAGGTCGAACCGGCACTGCGCGAGCTGGTTGCCAGTGGCAACGGCACGATTCGGGAGGGCGGCTATCAGCCGAGTGATCTTGCTGAGGCGGTATTGGCGATAGCCGCGACCGACGATGAGGTGCTGAACGCGCAAGTGTCGGCAGACGCACAGGCGCTGCGGATTCCGGTCAATGCAGTAGACGCGCCCCACCTGTGTACCGTTATCTTTCCGGCGATCGTTGATCGCTCCCCCTTGTTGATTGCGGTTTCCAGCGGCAGCCACGCACCTGTGCTGGCTCGTTTGTCCCGGGCTCGAATCGAAACGCTGTTTCCGGCCGCGTACGGTCGCCTGGCACAGTTGGCCAAGCGCTTCCGACAGCAGGTCAAAGAGGCGCTGCCGACCATTAACCAGCGGCGTGCATTCTGGGAGAACATCTTCCAGGGCGAGGTTGCAGAGCGTGTGTTTGCCGGGCGGGACGACGAGGCAGCGCAGCTGCTTGAAGACGAGTTGAATGGCCAACAGGGACAGGTGTATCGCGGCGAGGTCTATCTGGTTGGCGCCGGCCCTGGTGACCCGGACCTGCTGACCTTCCGGGCGCTGCGCCTGATGCAACAGGCCGATGTGGTCTTGCACGACCGCTTGGTGGCTCCAGCCATCATTGATCTTTGCCGCCGCGACGCGGACCGCATTTACGTCGGCAAGGCGCGTAGCGATCACGCTGTGCCGCAGGAAGAAATCAATCAACTGCTTGTGCGGTTGGCGAAGCAGGGCAAGCGCGTACTTCGGCTCAAGGGCGGCGACCCGTTTATTTTTGGTCGCGGCGGTGAGGAGATCGAAGAACTGGCCGCTCACGGGGTGCCGTTCCAGGTAGTACCGGGCATTACTGCGGCCAACGGCTGCTCGGCTTACGCCGGCATTCCGCTGACCCATCGTGACTATGCTCAGTCGGTGCGCTTTGTCACCGGCCACTTGAAGGACGGCACGACTAACTTGCCGTGGAGCGAACTGGTCGCCACCGGGCAGACGCTGGTGTTCTACATGGGGCTCGTTGGTCTGCCGGATATCTGCACCCAGTTGATTGCCCATGGTCGCAGCGGTGAGACACCGATCGCGCTCGTTCAGCAGGGCACCACTAGCAATCAGCGTGTACTGATAGGCACTCTGGCGGATATGCCCGAACGGGTCGCTGGCGAGACTATCAAGCCGCCGACGCTGCTGATTGTCGGCGACGTGGTATCGCTGCACGACAAACTGAAGTGGTTTAACGCCGAGGCGCTGCCCACCGTGCAGGGTGTGTTGGGCACTGAGCAGGGCTAAAGCGCCAAATGCCGGACGGCAATGTGCTGGGCTCTGGCGCGGCTCGGGCAAATGAGGCAGGGTTTAGGGTCTGTTTCAGGAGTAAGTCATGACCGAATCTGCCATTGTTACCCCTTCCGATGAGATTGAAACCGACGTGCTGCCTGAGGAGCTGTCGCAGGCTGTATACGGTTTCTTCAATCGCATTCCGTTCAATCGCCTGCTCGGCATCGAGATCGACGAACTGCGCCGAGACTGCGTAGCGATGAGTCTGGCGATGCGTCCGGATCTGATCGGTAACTTCACCCAAGGCATCCTGCATGGCGGTGCGATTTCCTCCTTGATTGACGTCTGCGGCGGCGCGATGGCATTGATTGGTGCCTTTGATCGCCACGCCCATCTGACAGTTCAGGAACGGATGGTACGGCTATCCAAGCTCGGCACTATCGACCTGCGCGTTGATTATCTGCGCCCCGGCCGCGGTGAGCAGTTTGTCTGCACCTCCGTCCCGCTGCGCTCCGGCAACAAGGTTGGCGTAGTTCGCTCCGAGCTGCATTCCAACGACGGTACGTTGATTGCCGTCGGTACCGGTACCTACCTCTGCGGATAAGGTGCCAGCGGCGCGTCAGGCGACCGGTTTGCCGGTCACCGAGGCGCGCTCCGACAGCTCGATCCAGACGCCATCGGGATCACGGATGAAGGCTATGCGAGCCGTTGTACCCAAGGTAACCGGCTCACGCACGCCCCGAGCACCATTGCTCAGCGCCTCGGCGTAAGCCTCGTCACAGTCGAACACCTGGAGCGTCAGGTAGCGCAAACCAACGGCTGCCAATTCTTCCTGCTCGTCGTTTGCTTGTGGCTCGCTTTGTTCCAGCAACAGCGTCGCCTGACCGCAGCTAAGCACACCCGCTGCAATCAGTTCACAGCCAAGCACCTTGCTGTAGAACTGCTGGCTCGTTTCCAAGTGGGTTACCTGCAAACGCACGGCTAGTCCCTCAATCCCGTCGGTGCCAGCGGGGAGCAGGGTAATCCGGTTGCCATCCGGGTCCTGCAGGGATTGGCGCTCGCGCATGCCCTCGACCGCGACCAATAGCTCCCTGATCGGGCTGTGCGCCGGCATGGGCAAAGGGTCACGGGCATCGTTCAGCTTCAGGACCGCCTTGCCTGCGTTATAGCGGTGCTGCAGCACACCGCCGCCAAGCTTAAGGGTATGGTCGAACGGCAGGCCCACGCGCTCGGCCCAGAACCGCTGCTGGGCCGAGCGTTGATTGGTAAACAGACCAACATCAAAAAAGGCTTTGGCCAGACTCACGTGGCATTCCTCGGCGGGCTAGGGGGAGTCAAACCCTAGCCTGCGCAGACGGCTCAAGCGAGATTGAATCATGCACGGAATCTACCTTCATCTCCGCTGCTGATATCGTCGGCACGGACGCTGCGCCAAGCTGCTTCTGCTAGTGGCTCTGCATAATCAAGCAGGGCCCCCTTCAGCCTGCCTGCCAGCCAGGCCTTGGCAATTTCTTGCGCTGGGCCGGTGATCAGTGCCGGAATGCAGGGCGCGGGGATGGTGCGCAGATCTCCGTGCGTCTGCATCTCTTCCCAAACCGCTTTCATCCGTGACACATGCAGGGCGTTGATAGATTTCAACTCATCCCCTAGCGGCCCAGCTTCTACCTGACCACGGCTGTTGAAAAGGAAACGGGCCCAGTCCGGATTTTCAGCTACCCAGCCAAGGTAGCCAAGCACCACCGATCGCACGCGCTGTTCAGTAGTGCTGTCTGTGGTAAATGCCCCGTTGAGCACCAACCCGTAGCGCCTGATTCCCTCAAGGTATAAGGCTCCGATAATGCGTTCTCGGTTACCGAAGTGGTGATACAGGCTACCAATACTGGCACCTGATGCTTCACGAATCATGTCTATCGTCGTGGCTTCTACCCCGTGCTCGGTGAAGCAAAACAATGCTGCCTTGAGGATGCTGTCTTTACGGCTTTCGCGCGCCATCAATAATATCCGGAAAACAAAATAGAACAATATTCTAGAAATGTATTCTAGCTTGCGTCATGATAACTCCGTGGCCACATCCCGACAATTTATCTCTGAGGAAACAAACCATGAGGCAAATATTGCAGATGTACCAGCAGGCAGGCCCTGAGGCGTTCGGTGAGATGATCGCCAAAACCGCTCCTTACTTCGCAACGATAGCCCCTGTTTTCAGTGATCTGCGCCCAGGCCGTGCCGAGGTCAGCTTTGCAAAACGCAAGGAGGTGTTAAACCACTTGGGCACAGTCCACGCAATAGCACTCTGTAATGCAGCGGAACTGGCCGCCGGCACTATGTCAGACGCCTCCGTTGGTGATGGACTACGGTGGATTCCGCGTGGGATGACAGTCGAATACTTAGCAAAAGCAGACGGCGACGTGCGCGCCGTCGCCGACGGAAGTGGGATCGACTGGAACTCTCCAGGAAACGTTGTAGTGCCGGTTGAGGCTCGGGTTGGCGACAAACTCGTTTTCCGGGCGGATATCACCATGTACATCAGCCAAGTCTGATCGCGGGCTTATTGGCGCCGGGTCAACTCTGGCGCCCTTTGAGCAGCCGACGTCCAGCAATAACCACAAGCAGCACTAGAACCATTCCGGCGATTGCCAAGGGGATCCGGTTCTTTGCGATGAACTGCTGGCGACCGTTCTTCCTCACCTGCTCCCAGGCGCGGTAGTCGCCGGGGACTTCAATGACGTGGTAGCGCTCAACGTAGTCGCGATAGGCCTGATATAGCTCAGTGACGATCTCCGGGTGCTGTTCTGCCAGGTTGTGACGTTCCAGCGGGTCGTTCGTCGTGTTGAACAGCTGCGGACCGCTGCGCGCGGGAATGGCGTTGGTGCTCGAGGTAACCAGTTTGTAGTCCCCACGCCACACCGCGATGCCACCGGCCAGTTCGTAGACGGTGGTGCGCTCGGCACCATGTACCCGGTCAGCACGCCCCTCAATCAGGTCACGCATGCTTTCACCCATGATCGGGTTGATTTCGCGGCCTTTGTACTCACTGCCGGGCTGCGCTACGCCAGCCACATCAAGCAGGGTAGGTGTGATATCCGTGACATATCCGAAGCTGTTTGTGCGTGTCCCCGCAGTCACCCGGCCGGGTTGGCTGACGATCAGTGGCACGCGCATACCACCACTGAATGGCGAGCCCTTGAAGGAATAGAAGGGGGCGTTGGATGCATAGGCCCAGCCCGGTCCGTACTCGCTGTAGCTGCCGGGAGCACCGAGTGAATCAACATCGGTGTTGTAGCGCAGGCGATAAAACAGCGGTGCGACTTCGCGCAGTACGGTCGACTCGCCGCCGTTGTCACTCATGAACAGGATCAGCGTGTTCTCGTACTGACCGATCTCCTTGAGGTAGTCGATGACCTTGCCCACGCTCTGGTCCATCGCTTCGGCCATGCCTGCGAACACGGCCATCTGCCGCGCCCGATAGGCCTTTTCTTCTTCGCTCAGGCTATTCCAGTCGATGTGTCGGCGGGCATAGAACGTGCCCCAGTCATCAGTGACGACTTTCTCTCCGGTATCCGGCAGCAAGCTGCTGGCCAATTGGCGCTGATGGCGCTGCTCTCGGATGACGTCCCAGCCCTGATTGTATGTCTCGGCATAGCGTTCGATATATTCCTCGGGTACTTGATGCGGGGCATGTACGGCCTGAAACGCGAGGTAGCCAAAGAACGGTTTGCCGTCAGTGCGTCCGCCGTCGATGTAGCTAATCAGCTTGTCTGCATACGTGAAAGATGAGTAGAAGTTGGCCGGCAGATCAACATGCTTACCGTCTTCAATCCAGGTGGCACTGCCACCCGGTAGATAGTGCTTTGCCTCCCAGTTGTCGGCACCACTTTCCATCAGGGCAAACGAGTGCTTGAAACCTCGGGCAACCGGCTGGCTCTGTGGGCGATCACCCAGATGCCATTTACCAGCCATGTAGGTGTTGTAGCCAGCGTCCTGCAGCAGGGTCGGCAGGGTGACAACCGTGTCATTCAGCCAGGTCTCGTAGCCCGGCTGCCCCTTCTGATTGTCGGCCATGATCTCTTTCATGTTGCCCATGCCGACAAGATGATTGGTGACGCCGGTCATCAGCATGGAGCGGGTAGGCGAGCAGGTTGCCGCGACATGAAAGTTGGTGAATTGCAGGCCTGCCGCAGCAAGCTGGTCGATGTTCGGCGTGTGAATTTCTCCACCATAGGCACCGAGATCACTGAAACCCAGGTCGTCAGCGACGATCAACAGAATATTAGGCCGCGTATCGACGGCAGCGGCGGCGCTTAGCGGCATCAGTCCGGCAATGCTCAGAAGCAAGAGGTGGGGCATCAGGCGGTGCATGGCGTTGTCCTTGTTATTGCGATGGGCCAGATGCAACCGAGTATAGGGAGCAGAAATTCCGGTGCTGCGGCCGAGCGTGGCCAGTCGACTGTCTCTGGCAGCCAACAGGCACAGGCGGTTTATTCGCGGACTGAGTCCGGTGTGGTCCGCGAATCTGGGCTACCGTACATGTCGGGATTACCCAGAAGCAGTCGCGGGGAACCTTCAACTTGCCTGGTAGTTCATACTCTGGAGTTGTGTAGCCATGGTTAAAGGAGGGAAGTGCGTGCGCGCGCATTATCTACAACACGTTGAGTTTGAAGGGCTGGGCATTATCGAGCAGTGGCTGGATGCCAAAGGCTACGAGGTTTCTGGTAGCAGAATGTACGCCGGGGACCCACTTCCCGATCTGGACCAGGTTGATCTGCTGATCATCATGGGCGGGCCGATGAGTGTGAATGATGAGCAAGCCCTGCCGTGGCTACGGGACGAGAAAGCCTTTATTCGCAAGGCATTGACCGCTGACAAGGCGGTGCTGGGCATCTGTCTCGGCGCACAATTGATCGCCGCAGCACTTGGGCAACGCGTCTACCCCAACAGTCAGCCTGAAATCGGCTGGTTTCCGGTGTCTGGCAACACGCACCACAACGGTGTTGCGTTCCACTTTCCGGAAGAGGTGCGCGTGCTCCACTGGCATGGCGAGACATTTGACTTGCCCCACGGCTCGGTATTGCTAGCGTCGAGCGATGCCTGTCGCAATCAGGCGTTTCAACTGGGCCGTTCGGTCATTGGCCTGCAGTTTCACCTGGAAGCCAACCGCCAACTTATCGATCAATTCGTTACCGCCGACGCGCAAGCCCTGGTACCAGCTGACTGGGTGCAAAGTGCGGGGCAGATTCGTGATATCGACGATGCAGCGCTGACGGCCACTGCAGCGCTGCTTGATCGCGTTCTAACCTACCTGACGGAGCCCCAATGAAACTTTCCTACTTGAGTATGCCCTTGCTGCTGTCGCTACTCGCGTTAGGTGGTTGCGTTCGTCTGCCCACCGGCGTGGAGCCCGTGTCGCCCTTCGCAGCAGATCGCTATCTGGGTCAGTGGTACGAGATAGCGCGGCTTGATCATCGTTTTGAACGTGGTCTCACCCAGGTCACTGCGGAGTATCAGCAGGATGCCGACGGCGGGATTCGGGTAATCAACCGCGGCTGCGACGGCTACAGCGGTGAGTGGCAGCAGGCCGAAGGCAAGGCTCGGTTCGTCAACGACACCAACACCGGCTTTCTGAAAGTATCCTTTTTTGGCCCGTTTTACGGCACCTACGCTGTATTTGAGCTCGACGAAAAGTATCGATACGCGTTTGTCTCCGGACCCAACCGGGATTATTTGTGGTTCCTGGCGCGCGAGCCTGAGCCCGACCAGGCGCTGCGTGAGCGTTTCGTGCAAAGGGCAGGGGAGCTGGGTTTTCCGGTCGAGGAGTTGATTTGGGTAAAACACGGCGACAGTCGCTGTGAGTGACCTGTTCGACAAATCGCACAGGGGCGTAGCCTTTAATCACCGCAAAGGCTAATCTGTCGGGCGAATATCCCGAAAGCCGGAGCCCTTGCGTGCTTGATCTGACCACGTTGATGTTGGTGCTAGCGCTTACCACAGCGACGGCTGTGATTTGCCTGTTGGTTGCAGCCGCGTTAAACCCCCAGGTTCCTGCTATCCGTTACTGGGCTATCGGTCTGACGGTCATTGTTTTCGGCGCCCTGTTGCAGTCTGCGCGCGCATACCTTCCTCTTTGGATTAGCGCCGTTGTGATAACGCAGGGGTATCTGGTGCTCTGGTGGGGCGCCCGATGTTATCGCCATCAGGACGATCGGCCGGGTTTCTGGACCGTGACAGGCGTATTACTTGCCGCACAGGGTGCTGCGTTCTATCTCCTGCAGGATTCGCTGCGTTTCAGCATCATCACCCACAGCGGCATTGTCGTGGTTGTCGGCATCCTGATGGCCCGTGAGATCGTCCTCGTTGGCAGCACTCAGCGCACTCTAACCTATGCCTGGTGCGGCATCTGGCTAATGCATGCCGCGCTGTACTTCCGCCGGCTGGTGCTCTACAGCTTCGACCCTGTCTATGCCAACGCCGTAACCTTTGAGCAAGGCGAAACCGTCGAAGCGCTCAACTATCTCGAAGGCATTGTCTTTATCTACGCCTTCACCATGATCTGCATTATGTTCCTGTTGCGTAGCTTGCAGGATGAGCTCAAGACCCAGGCCATGCACGACCCGTTGACCAATTTATTCAATCGGCGGGCGTTCGAGGAGGCTGCACTGCGGCAGTTGGCTGCTAACCGTCGCCGGGGGGAACACGCAGTGCTGATGCTGTTGGACCTTGATCGCTTCAAATCAGTTAACGACAGTCATGGTCACGCGGTAGGCGACGCAGTGCTGACGCGCTTCGCCCACGTGCTGCTTGATCGGGTGCGTGAGCAGGACCTTGCTTGCCGCTTTGGTGGCGAAGAGTTTCTGTTGATGATTTCCAACACCAACCTGGCCGAAGCCGAACAACTCGCCGAGCGCATTCGTGTTACTTGGCAGCAGCAATCCTTCGCCGCTGGCCAACAGCAGATCACCAGTACTGTATCCATCGGCTGTACCCCGGTTCCTCCCGACAGCAATCTGTCGCTGCATGAGCTGGTTGAGCGAGCAGACCGTGCGCTCTATCAGGCCAAGCAAGAGGGGCGTAATTGCTGCAGTAGCTGGCCGCTTGGTACCACCGCAGCACAAGCGTAAGCACGTTACGCTGTCAGCAGGGAAAATTTTCGGTGCCATCTTGTGTTTGTTCACTCTGTTCAATAGAGTGCTTTGCATAAGAACAAAACCAGCTGGATGCAATTCATGCCGCCGTCAAGGGAAGAAGCGGCGCAGGCGCTGCGCGAGATCAGTAACGTGCAGGCGCGTGTCGCCGGGTTTCAGGACTACCGATTCGAAGCCAGTCAATTAATTGTCTGGGGCTTGCTGAATATTCTCGGCTGCCTCGGCAGTACCCTGTTCGCCGATCAGATTCTGCTGGTGTGGCTAGGCATTGTGATTGTCGGGTTGGTACTTGGCGTTCGCATGGCTGTGCGCAGCGCCCCCTCGGTGCCCGGTGTCGCATGGCGCTACTTACTGGTCATTCTGTCCATTCTGCTGTTCGATATTCTGCTGCATTTCATTTTCTGGCCGCTGTCTCCGCGTCAGGGCAGCATGATCGTTCCTCTCTTCGTTGCCACCATTTACATCGTTCGCGGCGCCCAGTCACGTCCCCGTTATATCGCCATCGGTGCGGCACTCGCGCTGCTTAGTACCCTGAGTTACCTGCTTGCGGGTGACAACTACTGGTACTGGCTGGCGCTCACCTGGGGCGGCACCTTCGTGGTGTCCGGGCTTTGGCTGCGGAGGTGCTGATGCAGTCGCCCAACGACCTCATTCATCAACCGGTGCGCCTGAAGATCATGGCGGCGCTGAACACGCTGGCGTCTGATCAGTGGCTGGAATTTGTGTCACTCAGATCCATTGTCGACACCACCGATGGCAACCTTGGCGCCCACCTGAATACGCTTGAGGCAGCCGAGTACGTTCGAATCAAGAAGGATTTTGCAGGAAAGAAGCCGCGTACGCGGGTTTGCCTGAGCGCCAAGGGGCGTGTCGCGTTCGGTCAGTACGTGGCCGAACTGCATGCCATTCTGGCACCCCAGAACCTCGATACCTGAGACGGCATCGCACCTGACTCACCCAAAACATCAATAAATTGGAGTTGGCATGCACATTCGTTCGTTTTCCCCCACCTCGGCACGCTGGCAACAGCGCCTGCGAACCCTCTCACTGCTGGTGCTGCTGATTGGTGCTGGCAGTGCTACCGGATTGGTACTCGCGCAGGCTGACGAGCAGCCAGCGCCGGTTGCCGCAGAGCAGAGCACCGCAGCCGCGCCAGACAGCGGCGTACCTGCCAAACCGTCATTGACATCAGCAGGCGCCGAAGCGGCGGGCGAGCATGCAAGCTTTGGGGTTCGTGAGATGTATGAGCAAGCGGACCCACTGGTCAAATCCGTGATGATCCTGCTGGTTATCTGCTCGGTACTGACATGGGGTGTACTGTTCGAAAAAATCTTCGTGTTTGGCAACGCCCGTCGTCGTAACAAGCATTTTCTCGCGGCATATCGCGTGGGGCAGGTTGAACAACTCGGCGAGCAACTTGAACACAGCGCCATGGGCCGCATGTGGAAGGTGGCTCAGGCCGAACTTAGTCACTACCGTAAATTGCCGGGTGATGCCAACGATGCTGATCGCGTGAATCGCCTGCTGCAGCGCATTGCGCTGACGGCCGGCATTGTCCAAGAGCGGGATCTCGCCCGGATGGGGACGATGATGGGCGTGCTGGCCACCATCGGCGCCACGGCGCCATTTATCGGCCTGTTCGGCACTGTGTGGGGCATTCTCAACAGTTTTGCCAGTATCGCCACCCTCAAGTCCGCCAGTTTGGCGGTGGTCGCACCGGGTATCGCCGAAGCGCTGCTGGCGACCGCTCTGGGACTGTTTGCCGCAATTCCGGCGGTCATGATCTTCAACAAGTTTGCTCGGGACATTAACGGGTTTGTCGGCGCACTGGACAACTTCTCCGCCGAGATGATTGCGGGTGTCTCGCGTCAGCTGGATGAAGGGCGCTGATATGGGTATCCAGCTGAACTCAGGGCCACTGGTAAAACGGCACAACTACCAGGAAAACGCCGAGATGAACATCACGCCCTTTGTGGATGTGATGTTGGTGCTGCTGATCATTTTCATGGTTGCAGCGCCGCTCGCAACGGTCGATGTGCCGGTGGACCTGCCAAGTAACGCGGCCACCCCGAACCCGCCGCCGGAAGAACCGGTGTATGTATCGGTCCAGGAGGATGGGAAGCTGTTCGTGCAGGAGCAGGCCGTCGTTCTCTCCGAGCTGGCCGCCGGCGTGAATGCAGTTACCAGTGGTGACCTGCGCACTCGCTTGTTCCTGAGAGGCGATAAGGCGGTTGAATACGGCACGCTGATGCAAGTGATGAACACCCTGCAGAAGGCCGGTTATGCCCAGATCAGTCTGGTAGCCTCGGAAGAACTGGAGCCCTGATGAGCGCTTACCGAGAACGCAGCGGCTGGCCGTTCAGGCTGCTCGTGGTGTTTATTGCCATTGGGCTGCATGTGGCTTTGCTGGCGTGGCTGCAGGGGGCGCAATTTCGCCACCAGCCGCTACCTGCTACGGAGGTGATTGCCGTCGATCTGTACGTGCCGCCGCCACCACCGCCAGAACCGGAGCCAGAACCGGAGCCAGAGCCTGAACCGCTGCCAGAGCCAGACCCGGTGCCTAAACCGCCGCCACCAGTGGTGCAGCGCCCGACACCGCCGCCGGCAGCGCCGCCAAAACCCAGAGGGCCGCCGGTTCACAGCTTTGGCGCCAACCAGCAGTGGGCCGCGCCGCCCAGCCCACCGCCCGCTGCGGCCAGTGCCCGTGGCCGTATGGCACCCTCCGGCTACGCCGATACGGTGAAGGGCAGGGTGACGGCCAACCTGCAGCGGCCGGAGGGCGCAGTTTACAAGCCGCCGCCAGGCTACAAGGGCGACCCCAATGACTTCAAACGTCAGTGCTACATCCCATACGAAATTACTGTGGATGGACGCGGGCAGGTGGTTGGCTTCGAAATTGACCCGTGCGGCGACGCCCTGCTTGATCAGGCGGCACGCCAGGCGATTCAGCGAGCAGGCCCGTTCCCACCGCCACCGGGTGGCGGCGAAGGGCGTTACACCATTTACGGCACAGCTATCTTTCTGGACTGATTACGGAGTACTGGCATGATGACCCCATCGCGTATCGCTCTGGCAGTGAGTGTGATTGTTCTATCCGCCTGCGCCAGCGCACCGGTGCCGCCCAAACCCGAGCCGGACCTGACGCCGCGGCTGTCTGCGCTTCCTGCTCCGGGGCGGGCGAGCTTTGATTGCAGTGGGGCATTGCCCGAAGTGCATCGGCAAATCTGTGCCAATGACGGCTTATCCGCCCAGGACCGGGAGCTGACGACACTACTGCACCAGCGCCTCAACAGCATGGACCTGCCCGGCGCCCTGGTACTCGAGGCCAATCAGCGGCAATGGCTGCTGGCACGGGCTGGCACCTGTGGCCTCGGTACAGAGATCGGCACATCGATGCCATCGAACCCTGATGCGCAAGCTTGCCTCGCCAGCCTTTACCGTGAGCGTCTCAGTGAACTGCGCAACTGGCCTGATCCACAATCCAGGCCATCTGCGCAGCGCCATGCCTGGGCAAGCTACGCCGAGTTTCGGATAGCCGAAGATTTGCGCCCCGGTTTCTGTGGCGCGGTCAGCTCAGCCCTGAATCGCGGCCTGGCAGAAAGTGGAGAAACTGATATCAGCGCGCTGACAGGCGCAACGCTGCTAGCAGGCAGCCGAGCGAACCAGGCAGACACAAGCGCCGGCGGACACAGCTACCGTGTCGAACTCTATAATCCCGGCCTCTACGCGGGCTACCAGCAACGGGCCCGCGGCCTGCTGATAGACAACCGCGTAGTCATGGATCACCGCACCATGCCGGCCTGGATCGCCAAGCAACCGGGCTACGGCGGGCGGGCAAATGCTTCGTCGTCCCAGACCAGTGACTATGGCAGCATCGACCTGTTCAGTTATCAGGGCGAGACCCTTGCACTGGTGAACGAAACCTGGGGCTTTTACTCACCGGCTGCGCGTGGTGAATCCGCCTATGCCGGGGTATACGCACTGGGCAGCGACATCAAGCCGTTGTGCCTGTTCCAAAGCTATCTCACCCCACCGCGCACGGATAACCTGCGCGGCCTGCCAACCTACGCTCAATTGAACGCTGAGCTTCAGACGCTTGCTGGCGACCCGTTGCCCGGTTATGCACAAAGCGAGCGCAGGGACCTGTTCCAGCGCTGGAAGGAACGCCAATGGACGCTGCTAAACCTGCCGTTGCTCGGCGTGGATGAATACCGTCGCAGCGGGCGTGAAGGCGCAATCGCGGCCCGCAACGACGCGGCTATGGAGCAATTCTTTCAGTGGTCAGAGCGTAACATCGGCAACAAGCAGCGTTATCGGCGCTTGATGCCACTCCTGGCTCCAGCTCATCAGGAGCTACGAAGCATGTTCGTCGGCCAGGGGCTGACTGACGCCGAGGCTGCAACTGCAGCAGATCTGTTGTTCCATGAAACCTTCGCGCGCAGCATGGAGAACTTGCAGTTGCCAGAGCAATCGCCGTCAATGCCGCTGCCGCCTTTCACCCGTTACCAGGCGCGTTACCCGATCGCACCGCAGCCCGGCGCTCTCGAGCAGGGTCGGCAATTTGCCACTCTGCACAGTGTCGTACTCAACGGCGCGCCGCTTAACGTAGTTGCCGACTTCGTCGACTACGAAACCGAAGTCCTGGGCAGCGACCGTGGCATCGGCCCGGATGGAGACACTGCGCTGATGGCCGCGGTGGCCACGCCCGACACGTTAGCACTGTTATTGCAGCTTGGATTCGACGTCAATGCGCGCAACCAGTGGGGGCGTACGGCGCTGATGACGGCGGCGCAGCACGGAGAGAGCGAGTCAGTTCGACGCCTGCTTGCCGCTGGCGCTGATCTGTATGCGGAAACCCGCATGGCACCAGATGCAGGCGTCGGAGGGCCGGATCGCAAGGAGGCAGCAATGGGCCGTCAGACCGCACTGTTGCTGGCGGCCAGTAGCGGGGATGAAGCGACTATCCGGACGTTGATGGATGCCGGCGCCATGCGTCAGGCATGGCGTGGCTATGACAGTCAGATCTGTCGAGTGATGGAGGCCAACAGCAGTCTGACCGATAGTCAGCGCAGCGCCTTCAAAGCCTCGGAGCTGTGTGCCTCAACCTACGCGCCGCTTCCGGTAAGCGCTCAAAAACCCGTGGATATCCGTGCTGGTGATGAACTGGTCATTCGAGAGGACGGTCAGGGCTATGCCATTCGCCTTGTTCGACGTCCGCCAATGACCTTGTTTGGCCGCCCAACGCAAATGTCGCCACGGGACATGGCCTCGGACATAGGGCCGCTCGCGATCAATGTTGCTACTACAGCAAGTCGGCGCGCGAAGGTACGTGTGGCCGGCCCGTTGAATCTGGTCTTTGATGATCTCAGTGCCAATACACCTGAACTTCTGCAGTTCCAGGTCAGCTTTCCTGTCAGCGGGACGCCGGTTACACAGCCGGGATACCGGGTTTTGACGGTGCCGGAACAGCAGGTTTTGAGTCTCGACTTTGACCCCGCCCGCCATAACGTAGAAGCCGCATGGCGCGCTTTGTACGGAGCCGCCTATACTCAGGGCCTGAGACCTGCAAAAACAGGTTATGTAGTGATCGACAACCGTGGTGCACGGCGATTTAGCTACCAGCTGGTTGTCACTGATCAGTACGACGAACAGGAAAACTAGCCGTTTTCCGCTTGGGAGAACGGCTACATTGAATGGGGCGATTTCATGTTGCGACAGTTCTCCTTGATCGCAGCAACCTGTCTGGTGATGGGTTGCGCGACGGCGGGTATGACCCACGACGAGCTACCAACCTATTACATGCCGGCAGACTCCGGGACCAAGCTGGCTAAGTACCTGGCCCATCAGCAGCCCGCAGATCCGAATCAGTCCGGGTTCATTCTGCTGCACAACGGCGCGGATGCACTTGCCGCTCGCATCCGGCTGATTGACATGGCCGAGCACAGCCTCGATATCCAGTACTACATCTATAACACCGACACCACCGGTGGTTTAATTACCGAGCACCTGCTCAAGGCGGCTGATCGCGGCGTACGTGTGCGACTGCTTATCGATGATGTGGGCGCGAGCCTTGAAGACGTCAAGGTTGCTACTGTGGACTTGCACCCGAACATTGATGTGCGCCTTTACAATCCGCTCAGCCTGCGTAGCGAATGGGCGAAAATTTTCAGCAAGCTCGGTGAGTTTGGACGCATCAACTACCGTATGCACAACAAGGTCATCGTTGCGGACAACACCGCCTTGATTACCGGTGGACGAAACATTGGGGATGAGTATTTCGCCCTCAGCGACGTCGATTTTCAGGACGTCGATGTCATCGGCATCGGTCCAATTGCCGACAAAGCATCGGATAGCTTCGACAACTTCTGGAACAGCGGCATCGCCATCCCGATAGGTGTCATGGCCGAAGACCGACACGCCGATGACCTATCCAGCATGCGCGCCAATCTCGGCTCCGCCAGCCGTCAGGCAGAGCGCAATCCCTACGTTCAGGCGGTAGATAACTCACGATTCCTGAATGGGCTCGGCGGTAGCGACCTCGACTGGCATTGGGCTGATGCCAAGTGGTTCTACGACGACCCATCCAAATCAGACCCACACGGTGATGGCAATAAGATCGCGTTCCTTGGCCGTAGTCTGGTTGAACCAATCAATCAGACAGAGGAAGAGTTGCTGCTGACCTCCGCCTACTTTGTTCCGCGCAGAGGAGGGGAGGATATGCTATTGAGTTTGATCGACCGCGGGGTGGATGTATCCGTACTGACCAATTCACTGGCCACAACAGACGTGCTGGCGGTACACAGCGGTTACGCCAAGTCTCGTGAACGGCTATTGGAAGGCGGCATGAAACTCTGGGAACTGAGGCCGATTGCCGGCCAGCAAGAGCGCGCCAGCCCCTTTCTGGGCGAATCGCTTGCCAGTTTGCATGCCAAAACATTCGTTTTTGACCGTCGCGCGGTGTTCGTCGGGTCCGTTAACCTGGACGCGCGCTCCATCAAGCTGAACACCGAAGCGGGCGTGTACATCGAAAACCCGGAACTTGCTCAGGAGATGGTCGAGCTGTTCGAACGGTGGACCTCTGAGGACTACGCTTTCAAGGTCGATCTCGACGACGGCGGTGATTTGCGCTGGACAGCGGAAGGCAAGACCTGGGATACCGAGCCAGATGCCGGACGGTTCCGTCGCTTCATGAGTTGGACGTTGGGATGGCTGCCGCTATCTGGGCAGCTCTGAAGCCCGCTCATTCCCGTCCAGACAACCAAGCCCCAACGGCGGCGAGATACGCGCCGCCGCAACGGGCGACTTCATTTGAGTCACGGTTTTCCACGGCTTGGTGCAGTGACTCGAGGGGCTCGGCCACGGCTGCAGCAGGTGTGCCCAGCTGCAGCAAATCGCACTCCAACTGGTAGCTCAGCTCATCGATCTGGCTCAGTGTCTGCTGATCCAGAGGCTTACCCAATAACTGTTGCAAGGATTGACTATGGGCGCTCAGCTGCAGGACTGAAGTCTGCACAGACGAAGGTGTTGCAGGTGCAGTGTTTCCCAACGCGGCCGGAGCCATCATGCTGACCGTCAGACTGACGGGGATCAGATACACTCTCATCGACTTTCTCGCTAATGACAATCAATCTCATTTGCGAGTTTAGCCAAAAAACAATCCGACGCAACCGTTTCCAACAATTTTATTTGCAATCAAAGCAACGGGCTGAGGAAGAACATCATTCGCTCGGTCACCCGGGCGACGCTGGAGCGGCGTTGCCACTGCGCGAGCTCAAGTACCTGGCTATCGGCGAGATAGCCCTCCAGTAAGCGTTTTATGGCAGCGCACGCTTCGGGCGAGAAAAGAGTGACCGTCAGCTCGAAGTTCAGTTGAAGGCTGCGGATATCCAGATTGACGCTGCCCACCAATGCCAACTGGTCATCCATCAACATGGCCTTGGTATGCAACAAACCACCTCGGAATAGATAAATCTCGCCGCCGGCTTCCAGGAAACGTTCGTAGTAGGCGCGGCTGGCCCAACCCACCAGATGCGAGTCGTTGCGCTCAGGCACCAGCACTCTGACCCTGACGCCACGGCGTGCGGCCTGGCACAGGGCTTCGAATATGGCTTCAGATGGAACGAAGTAGGGCGTACTGATAGTGATGCTGTCGTTTGCTCGGTAGATGCTCGATAGCACCGCTTGACTGATCAGGTCTTCACCCATACCGGGGCCAGACGGCAGAATAGACAGCCACTTGTAACAACTGGGTGGGCTGGGTGGCGCCGGAGCCAAGCGCCGCACGCCGGTTTCCACTTCCCAGTCCCACGCAAACACCTTGTCCAGTCCACGTGCCGCCGGGCCGTCCAGGCGCAACATGATATCCACCCACTCACCAACCTTGGCTTCTTTCTTGAAGTGGCGGGGGTCGGCCATGTTCATCGAACCGGTGTACGCCAGATGACCGTCGATGACGATCAGCTTGCGGTGCAGTCGCAGGTCGATACGTTGAGCCAGAGCACGCCAAAGGCGAACCGGCAGGGCGGGAACAACCTCGATACCTGCGTCGATAAAGCGCTTGCGCCATTTGGAGCGAAAGAACGGTCGACTGCCGGCATGATCGATCAGTAACGATACCTTTACGCCCCGCGCGCTGGCTGCGATCAGCGCGTCACCCAGTTCGTCCACCCGCCCGCCGGGGTACCAGATATACGTCTCCAGATGAATACTCTGCTCGGCGTTGCGGACGTCCTCACAGAGCCGGCTGAAAATTTTCTCAGGCGTGTCGAGCAACTCCATTTGCTGATAACCCAGCGCGCCGATACCAAGACGCGTTTCGATCAGCTGGCGAATGCCTTGCACCAGCGGCCCGCCAGGCAAGGGGGCTTTAACCGCTTGAAAGTCCTCGGCAATACTTTGGAGAAAGGGCTCCAACATGCCCTCTGCGCGTCGCGCACGCTGGCGCCCGAGATTCAACTCGCCGAACATCAGATAGAGGATGGCGCCAACCAACGGCAGGATATAGATAACCAGCAGCCAGGACAGGGTGACGCTGACAGGATTTCGGCGGCCAATGACCCGAAAGGTGACCACGGCTGTAAAAAGCCAGTAGAGTACCGCCAGGGCAATGCCAATGATGTGTTCGATATAACTCATGTGGGATTGAACAGATAACCTGTCCTGACGTCCAAGAGGGCAATCTAGCAGGATTTCTACAAGCCGTTAAGAACAACCCGCCGCGAGACTCTCACCGCATGTTGCCATTCTCCTTTGTTGATCGCCTGCGCTATCTGGTTGAGCGTCAATTCGTAAAAGGTGCGCACTACCAGCTGCTCGTCGTTGCCGCGTTTATCGCGCTGATTTCGTTCATTGGCGGCTGGCTGGCGTGGCCAACCGGAGCAGGAGAAAGTTTGGCGGACTCGGTCTGGTGGGCGTTCTTGCGCTTGACCGATCCGGGCTATCTGGGCGATGACCAGGGTAGCTGGCGACGCATTATCTCAACCGTTCTGACGCTGAGCGGCTACGTCGTATTTCTCGGCGCGCTGGTTGCGATCATGACCCGCTGGTTGATTGCCATGATGGTCAAGCTTGAACAGGGCCTGACGCCCGTTACCGTCAGTGGACATATCGTCATTCTTGGCTGGACCAACAGAACCATTCCGCTGGTGCAGGAAATTCTCGACGCGAATGGCGGTATCCAGCGCCTGCTCAAGGCGCGACTAACCAAGCGCCTGCGCCTCGTTATTCTCGCTGAAGACGTCACCGCCGAGCACGTTCACGAACTGCGCGCCGTGCCCCAGATTCGCAAGCATATGAGCAATATCATCCTGCGCTCGGGCACCGCACTCCAACCTGAGGATCTCGATCGCGCAGCGTGCCTGCAAGCCGCAGTCGTGCTTATCCCGGGCCGCAACCAGTCGGCGGGTTCTTTGGTCAGCAGCGACGTGGAGGCAATCAAAGCCCTGTTGACGCTGCAGGCCCAGGCAACGCAACGCGGGATCACTCCGCCGTATGTCGTTGCCGAGGTCGATGACAGCCGAAAACTGGCGGTCATGCAGCGGGCCTACTCCGGCCCACTTGAGGTCCTGGCCAGCGATGCGCTGGTGAGCAGGCTGTTTGCGCAGTCGATCATCCACCCGGGGCTGCCAGAGCTGTTTGGTGAAGTCATGACGGTGCATGACGGCAACGAGTTCTACATACGCTCAACCGATAACTGCGTGGGACAAACCCTCGCGGATATCGGCAGCCGTAGCCCCGAGGCAATAGTCTGTGGCCTGATGCGACCGAGCGGCGATCGCTGGCGTACCTGGCTGAACGCGCCGACCAGCGAAGTGATCCAGCCGGGTGACAAACTGGTAATGCTGGCCCGTGCCTATGAGCAGGCAGAACCACCGGGGCAACAAAGTATCGCTGCCATTCGACCGCTGCAGCGTCCGTCGTCTTCGGTTCCCCCTGCGATACAGACCGGAGGTTTACGCCGCATCCTGGTACTCGGCTGGAGTCGCAGAGTCCCCGCACTGATCAATGAACTCGCGGGCTATGCAGATCATCGTTTTGAAGTACATAGCGTTGCAGTGGTAAAGGCAACCGAGCGCCAGGCCATGATATCCAGCTACAGTGAACGCAGCTCACGTGTAGAGTGCCATTTCATCGAGGCAGACTACATGGTCGAAGGTGTACTGAATCCACTGATGGGGCAGCGTTTTGACACCATCGTACTGGTGTCATCTGATCGGCTGGACAGCGGGGAGGAGGCGGACGCCCGGGCAATGGTTGGCTACCTGATCGTAGATGAACTCCTGCGCGAACGCGCCACCAGGCCACAAATTCTGCTTGAACTGAGTGATTCGGCCAACGAAAGCCTGGTAGTGCGCAAGCGCGGTGAGAGCATCGTCAGCCCGATGATCCTGAGCCACCTGATGGCACAAGTTGCTCAACGACGGGAACTCGGACTGATGTTTGAAGAGCTGCTGACCACCGGCGGACCGGAGTTGATGTTTTATGACCTTCAGCGGTACCCGATGCAAAGCGTAACAACCTTCGCGGACCTTGAGGCCGTCGCCGCGTTGCACGGTGACACTGCGCTGGGCGTATATCGCCTGAAGCCGGACGAGCAGGGTAAGCGCTTGCAGCTGAACCCGCAAAGAGACAAGCCTCTGCGGCTGCTAGAAGGTGATCAACTAGTGGTGCTGACCACCCTGCCAGAGGCAAATTAAAGGCAATTTTCCGGTTTCGGCAGGCCGGCTATCTTGCTGCCGAGCTTGGCGGGGCTGCCTGGAAAAAGAGAAAGCAAATACATGCTGCTGCCTTTGTCCTTGCCAAGCTCCTGGCCAACGTACTTGACCAGCGGACGCATTGCCGGTGACAGCTGAAAGGTCTCATAGAAGCGGCGCAGCAACAGAACGACTTCCATATGCGCAGGGGTCAGCTCAATGCCTTCCTGTGCTGCCAGCGCATGGGCAACGCCTTCAGACCAGTCTTCCAGCGATACCAGAAATCCTTCCTTGTCGACCGGAATAGCTCGCCCGTCAGCAGTAATGAATTCGCTCACCAGCTCATCACCTTGTCGTACTGAGTACATAGCTCGACCATCCCCGGATAGTCGATCAGCTTGACGCGTGGAGGCAAGTCGTCGATCGCCAGGCCTCGGGCCAACACGTCAGACTCCAGCGCGAATAGCTTCACGCTGGCCGGTAACAGCTGCATCGCGTTAATGGCGCTGGTATGCGGCAACAGGGCATACACTGCATCCTCTATCAGCAGCAGCCCTTGCTGCGGGCCAATGACCCGGAGGCTGCTGGCGAAGTGTGTGTCATCCTGCGGCGCGTGACGCAGCAGATGTATCAGCGTAGCGCTCATAGGGTTACCACCTGATCATGATGCTCAAGCAACGTCGCTATCTCGGAGCTGTCTACCGCCTTGCAGGACAATGCCAATCGCCCCGGCTGCAAGCCCCGTTCGGCCAGCGAGTGGTGGCACACAAACAGGTCTTCAACGCCAAACATCGGCAGCGCCTGGAGGTTGGAGGAGACCGGTTTCTGCTCGATCAACGAAGACTCCTGCCCCGGGAGCAGTTGCAGCACGCCAGCATCCATAAACAGGACGCTTACCGGTACGCCGAACGCCGCTGCCGCCAGCGCCAGATCAAGCGCTTCCCGGGCGGCAACCGAGGTTGGAGGTTGCCGGCTAATAACCAGCAAACTTTTCAATTCAGGTTCCAAAGGTCACCGCCCGATCTGCTGTCTGCAGCGCATCAACCCATTGTCCCAGTCCCGACAGCACCCAGGGCTCGCCGGTGTTAGCTGCAGGCCGCTCCCAGCGATCTGCCTCAGCGGTATTGAGTACACCCCGGCGCAATGCCGCCGCAATGCACACCACGGCATCAAGGTCGTTTTCTGCGATAAACGCTTTCCAGCGACGCGCAAGGTCGCATTCGTCCTGTGGTTGCACACTCAAGTTAGAGGCGAGATGCACCGCGTCGCGGTAGAAAAACAGTCGGCTGATCTGGTGACCGCTTGCAAGCACCGCCTCGGCAAACTTTAAGGCACTGCGTGCCGCAGGGTCCTGCGGGCCAGCCAGCAAGGCAATGGCAAACTTCATGTTATTCCGCTCATAAACAAAATGGCCCGCCAAAGGGCGGGCCACTGAGTATAACGCAGCTCCAGGCTCAGTCGTCGCTGAAGATGCCCAGCAACTGGAGCAGACTGAGAAACAGGTTATAAATCGAGACGAACAGGGTGATGGTCGCCATGATGTAGTTGTCTTCTCCGCCATGGATGATCGCGCTGGTCTGGTACAGGATCACTGCGGAAGAGAACAGCACAAAACCAGCAGAGATAGCCAGTTGCAGACCGCTGATCTGAATGAAGAAGCTGGCAACAACGGCACACATCAGCACGATGCAGCCGGCCATGATAAAGCCTGACAGGAAGCTGAAGTCCTTGCGGCTCAGGATGGCGTACGCCGAGAGACCGAAGAACACAACGGCTGTCATGCCCAGCGCCATGGACACCAGCTGCCCGCCATTGGGCAACGACAGGTAGGCATTCAGAATCGGGCCAAGGGTGTAGCCGAGAAAACCAGTGAAGGCGAAGGTGCTGACGAGCCCCCAGCCGGAATTACGCAGTTTGGTCGTCAGGAACAGCAAGCCGTAAAAGCCGACCAAAGTGACGATGAGCCCGGGGTAGGGCAGGTTCAGGCTCATGGACACGAAGGCGACTACTGCACTGAAGGCCAGTGTCAACGCCAGCAGTGAGTAGGTGTTGCGGAACAGCTTGCTGACTTCCGCTTCGCTGACGCCAGCGTGTTGAAGGGTAGTGTTGTGTTCCTGCATGTTCATGCACAGCTCCTGTATTGGAAAGCAAAAATCCTTTGACTAGCACCGATCATACGTCTTGAGTGCTGCAAATCAAGCGCTGTGCAGTGCCGAACTATTTCTATTCATGTGAAACAGGGCGTTGTAAGCGCAGTTTCACTGACCGAGCGCGCGTTGGATTACCTCTTCAAGCAGACTGAGCAGCCGCTTCTCGTCCACTGGCTTGTCCAGCCAGGCTAGATACTCGTCGGGATCCCCCTGCAGCAGCCGTTGACCTTCATCGCAGTACGCAGACACGACCAAGATCGGCATGCGCTGGTACTCGGGCTCCGCACGCAGCTCTCGAATGAGGTTCAAGCCATGCCCGTCCTGCAACCGCAGGTCGGTTACCACAGCGTCGAAACGTTCCTGTTGGAGCAGAACGTGGGCTCCATGCAGCGTGATGCTGGTGGTTGGCAGGTAACCTGCCTTGCGCAAAACCAGGGCAATAAAGTCAGCGATCATCGGATCATCATCGACCACCAGTACGCTGAGGGTGCGCGAGGGTGGTTGCAGCTCTGGAGCGGCCTCTTGCACACGCTCTACCGGCAGGCTGAACCAGAAGGTCGCGCCGTTCGGAGGCTCCGACACAAAACCAACCTCACCATTCATTTGTTCAATCAGTTCTCGGGATATGGCCAGCCCCAGCCCCGTCCCGGGCTGCTTGCGCTTATCCGACCCGTCCGCTTGAGCAAACTTGCCAAACACCTGCTTCTGAAACTCTTTCGGAATCCCGTCCCCCTGATCGCGGACGCTGACAACTACCTGCGGGTGATCAACCTGCACTTCGACCATGACGTCTGCGCCCTCTGGCGAGAACTTGATGGCATTGGACAGATAGTTGTTGAGAACTTGATGCAGACGCATGTTGTCGACCCGCACCCATACATCTGCAACGTCTCCACACTGCAGGCCTATGCTGCGACTCTCAGCAAACGCGCGGTTGGCGTTGATCGCTTCCTGAATCAACTCCTTGAGTCGGTGCGAGCGCATTTCAAACTTCATTTTGCCCGCTGCCAGCTTTTCCATATCCAGCAAGTCATTAATCAGATGATTCAGACGCTGGCTGTTACTTTCGGCAATTTCCAGCATCTTGCGCATCGCTTCGGGAATCACACCGAGCGATCCGCTATTGACGATGGTAAGCGCGCCGGAGATGGAAGTTAGCGGAGTGCGAAGCTCATGGCTGACGGTCGACACAAACTGGCTTTTCATTTGCTCGACGCGTTTCTGTTCAGTCAGATCCAGCATGGTGCCGCTGACGCGCACGGCATGGCCCTCGTCATTGCGCTGAATTGCGCCTCGGAGCAACACAGGCACCAGGTGCCCAACTTTATGACTAAGGCGCGTCTCCGCCGAAAACGCAGTTTGCTCCGAATAAATAGCCTCACGCAGCTGCTTGATCAGGGCGTGCCTTGCATCAGGAGCCAGTAGTGCCTGCCAGCGGTGTAGCGACTGGTAATCACTCAGCGGCGGGTATCCGAGCATTTCCCAGGCCCGTGACGATGCCATGAATTGCATGTCTGGCAAATTAACGTCCCACCAGCCGTCGTTGCTGCCCTTGAGTACAAGGCGCTGGCGTTCCTCACTCTGGCGCAGGGCCGCATTACTGGTACGCAACTGCTGCGTCATGCGTCGCGCCAACACTTCGGCCTGATCTCTGCGCAATACGAGGAGGGTAGCCATGGCAAACAGAAGGGTGCTGATGCAAAGTCCGACGACGACGATCCAGATGCTGCTGTTATAGCGCTGATCGAAGGATGCCGTGCTGTTGAACTCCAGCACCCAATCGCGGCCATACAGACTTAACTCAACGTGTCGTGTCAGCGCGGGAGTTGAGCGGGCTTCGCCAATGTCAGAAAACAGCACAGGGTTATCGAGGCCTTCCGCAGCATCGAGCAAACGGTAGCCAATACCCGGAGTGAGCGGCCCGAGAATGCCTGCCAACAGATCGCCCATCCGATAAGGGCTGTAGACGAACCCTCTGAGTGCAGCCATACGCTGCTCAGCGGTACTCAACGGCATATCCTGATGGTAAACCGGCACATACATTAGAATGCCGGCCTGAATGACCCCGTGGGTTTCCTGCAGCAGTTTGACCGGCCCGGTAACCCGCGTTACGCCCGACTCTGCGGCGGCCCGCATCGCTGCGTGACGGGTAGGCTCGGAATACATGTCGTAGCCGAATGCGGCCAGATTGCGCCCGGCGAATGGCTCAAGATAAACGATCGACGTGTAGATCTCGCGATCACCCTCCGGGTGAACCCTGAAATCAGCATAACCTTCAGCGCGAACGGTTTCGACGAACGTCTCAAGCTGATTGGGGGCGACCACCTGCGCGTAGCCAACTCCAAGGATGCCCGGATAGGTCTCAGACAAGCGCAGCCGCTCAACCAGAATACGCCACTCCTCGCGATCCACCTCGCCACTGGCGTCAAACAGGCCTGCACCGCCAAGCAGTATCTGCTCGTGATCGATCATCCGCTTGCGGATCGTCTCGGTTATGTCATCGGTCAGTAGACCAAACTCACGCTCAGCTGAGCGGGTTTCCTGGTCTACCAAGTAGATCCAGACAAGCATGGTAGTCAGAAGCCCGAGGGCCAGCACAAACCAGGCGATAGCATTACGCCTGCTGAAAACCGCTTGAAGTTGGTGTCGCGCGGCGTTGGAAGATTCGTTCTCGGTCATCCGGTATTCCTAGAGAAACAGGGCGCAACAGCCTGACAGGCGCTCCGGTTGCATAATAGTAGGCGAACAGAGACTCCGCATAGACCTGCGTCAGCAATCCATTAGTCTCGTGTTTGCCTGGATTTCATTATTTCTTCGACAGAAATCAATTTATTTGACGTTGAAAAAATGGCGCAACCCCGCTTGCCAGATGGGTTGCGCCTAGAATGGTGCCGAAACCCGCGGGGGAGCGGGGTTGTGCGAGTTAATGAGAACCGGTAGCGTTCCGCACTTTACCTTTAAATAGCCACCTAACGTCGTATCATCAGGAACCAGGGCGCATGGAAACCGCAGAAGTTGAAAGCAGGGCTGATGACGACTTTTTCTCGCAGCTGCGCCAACGGCAAACCCAGCGCCTGAGCATGATTGCGGTCCTGCTGACCCTTGTACTGATAAGCATGGGGATACGCGCGCTGCTGATTGGCGGCTGGTGGGATGTTGCTCTTGTAGCGGTCGCCTTCATCTCCCTGTTGATTGCCCGGCAGTTCAGGGCCCGGGACAAGGCGGAACGCGCCGTCGGTGTCGCCTTGGTGATGCTGACGCTCCTGCTCAGCTTTTCTATGTGGATGAATCAGGGCCTCTACAGCGGGGCGCTGGTAGGTTTTCCTGCCTTATTGGTGATAGCGGGCGTCACCGCTTCCATTCGGTTGTTCTGGACGCTGCTGGCAATCATGCTGATCGTCGTCGCGCTTATCAGCGGTGCTTCGTATCTCGAGTATCGGATCTTCGAGCCAGCACCACTCGGCATCGGGCGCTGGCTTATCGTCAGCAGCATGCTGCTGGTTTCAGGTGCCACGATTGCCTGGTTGATGCATGAAATGAGCAGCATGCAGCAGTCCCTGCAAGCCGAAGCCAAACGACTGCGCTGCTCGCAGGCAAAGCTCACGCATCTGGTCGGGCATGATGCGCTGACTGGGCTATCCAATCGGAAGGCGTTCAACAGCCATGTCGAGCAGATGCTTGCTGAAGCGCGCGAGCGGCAGCGGACACTCGCACTCCTGTATATGGACATGGACAATTTCAAGACCATCAACGACTCGCTTGGGCATGCAGCCGGGGACGAGTTGATTCGCTCTGTCGCGTGGCGATTGAAACAGGCGGTGCGCGATGCGGATACGCTCAGCAGGCAGGGCGGTGATGAGTTTGTGATGGTGCTGTCGAATATCGACGATGTTCAGACCGCAATCACTATTGCCCGGCGCATGCAGGAGGTTGTTGCCCAGCCATTTGAGGTTGGCTCAAAGCAGCTGCTCACCTCGTTGTCGGTTGGCATCGCGCTATTCCCAGCGGATGGCCACGACGCAGACACCCTCGTGCGCAAGTCGGAAATGGCGATGTTCGAGGCGAAGAAAGCGGGGCGCAACACCCACTTCGTGCACCAGGAAGACATGTCGTCAGACAGCCATGAGCGACTGAATATCGAGCAGGCTTTGCGCCAGGCAATAGCCCATGACGAACTGGAGCTGCATTACCAGCCCATCATTGCTCTTAACGGTGCCAGACTGGTCGGTGCCGAAGCATTGCTGCGCTGGCAGCACCCAGAACACGGCTTGCTGGCCCCGGACCGTTTCATGGATGTTGCCGAACAGTCCGGGCTTATCGTCGAAATCGGCGAATGGGTCCTGAATCAGGCTTGCAGGGAAGCGGTACGTTGGCAGCAGGAAGGGCTGCAACAGTTAACCGTTTCGGTGAATCTTTCTGCCGTCCAGGTACGCCGCAACAACCTTGAAAGCATGGTTGCCACGGCCCTTGCCGATAGCGCGCTAGCGCCTGAGCTACTGGAGCTGGAACTCACGGAGTCGATGCTGCTGGAGAAATCCGAAGAGTTTCTGCAGTTGCTGCGCAATCTGAAGCAGATGGGCGTAACTCTGGCGATTGACGATTTCGGCACCGGTTATTCCAATCTGTCTTACCTCCAGCGCTTCCAGGTTGATCGACTGAAGGTCGACAAATCATTTGTCAGCAACCTCAGCAACAGTGACCAGAACCTGGCGATCGTTACCGCGGTTATCCAAATGGCACACAGCCTGAAGCTGGAAGTCACCGCAGAAGGCATCGAGCATCAACTGGTCCAGCGCATCCTGACGTCACTTGGCTGTGATCATGCGCAGGGATATCTGTTTTCCCGGCCGTTGGAGCAAGACAGCTTTCTGGATTACGCTCGCAGCTATACGAACTGATCGTTCGACAGTTAACCAAAGGCAATGGAGGCCTTCACATGAGTCTGGATGACCGCGACTGGTATCGCGAGGATGCGAAACGCAGGGCGCAACTTCCGCATTATTCCCCACGCAACGCGGCGCGCCGTTTTGCCGTCACGCATTCACACAAGGCGCGAAAGCGTCGTTTCCCATTATGGCTTTTCGTGATCGCCGGGGCTGTTGTCTCTGAACTAATAAGGCACTTCGCATAATATATATTATGTTAAATAGTGTATTCGCTTACTCATAGCTGACAACACCTGATCCCTTCGCCGCCCTTACGCGGCTAGTTCACCGCGCAGAGATCGCTCTGTGCAGCTGTTCCGGATTGAGCGCTCAGCAAGCGCTTAATGAGCACGATGTTCTGCTGGTTGTCTGGCTGGTCGCGCAAGGCAATCTGAACCGCCCCGGGTTTCGCGGAGGCTTCAACTCCTGAGAAGATGAAGCCATGAACAAGACAAACAAGTTTTCCCCGGGTTCTACCCCGTTTCCACGGACGGTTATAAAACGGCTGTAAGTTTTCGATCC